>NZ_CP012915.1:0-365833 GCF_001315015.1 Azospirillum brasilense
AGCGTGTAGGCCTCCGGCCCGATCGAGCAGCCGGCGCTCCAGATGCGCAGCAGGCGACTCTCCTGGTTGCGGCGCAGGCATTCCGGGATGGCGACGGCGCACAGCGCCTCGAACTGCTCGGCGTAGCGGAAGAAGAACGTCTCGCGACCGTCAGCTCGTTGATGAGCGCCTGATACTCCGGCCCGGTCGGTCCTCCGCAGCGAGCCAGTGCCAGATAGCGGAGAGGCCGAGGGTCGGCTTGTCCGACAGGCGGCGGTTGATGCGCTCCGCCAAGGCGGCGTCCTTGTCGCGTAGTAGCAAGACCGGTCGCCCCGATGGACGGCGGCCTTGATCCGGGGAAGACGGGATCGCGCAGGATGGCGTCGATGCGGTTCATCGGGCCTCCTCGCCGATCTCGGAATCGGGGGCGCCGAGCCGCGCCAGACGCTCGTCGGCCATGGCCTGGAAGGCGGCGAGCAGCCGTTCCTCCGCCTCGGCCAGCAGGCGGGACGGGTCGATCACCGTCGCCGTGCCGGTGCCTTGGGGGATGGTCGCAACGGCGCAGCCGTTGAAGGTCAGGCTGGCGTCGGCCGCCGTCCGCTCGGCGTCGGGGATCGGCAGGATGTTGAACACCCGCTCGGCCAGCAGGGCCAGCGGACGGCCGTTCCAGTCGGTCAGGAACAGTGGCGCGTACAGCTCCGGCGGCGCGGCCTCGAAGCCGAACAGAAGGTCAAGCCGCAGGACCGGGACGGCGCGGCCCTGGTAGCGGAACAGGCCGGCGACCATGGCGGGTGCCGCGGGCGGGCGGTCGAGCCGGGGCAGCGGCAGGAACCGGCGCACGGATTCCGCCGGCAGGGCCAGGGTCCTGCCGGAAACGGAAAAGATCACGTACCGTGTCGCGGATGCCGTCGCAGCCATCGCGTGCGCACACCTTCCTGATTCGGTTGTCGGCCTACGCCGGTTGCCGGGTCCGAGACGCGCAGCCGGACCCTGGATTCTATTATTGGGTGACGCCGGGGTGCTTGAAACCGGCGCAGAACATGCCGCATCGCATCCGGGATGGAAATACCACCAAAGGCAAAGCCTCAGCCCAAGGTGGCGGTATGACGCCGGTCATACCGTGGGTGCCGGAACGCTTGCTGTTTTCGCAGTTGCGGTTACAAACATCCTCGGCCGCCGATCTACCGCAGCCGTCCAGCCGCACCGACCAGAGGGGATCATGATCAAGGTTGTCCGAGCGAAGCTGCACTGCCTGCGCGTTACCGACGCCAACCTGAACTATCAGGGGTCGATCACGCTCGATCCGGAGCATTGCGAGGCGGTCGGGATTTACCCGCTGGAATTCGTGGAGATCTGGAACAAGAATTCCGGCGCGCGGATCAGCACCTACGTCATTTACGGCGAGCGCGGCTCGCGCTGCTGCGTGCTCAACGGTTCGGCGGCACGGAGCTGCCAGCCGGGGGACGAGGTCATCATCGCCGCCTCCTGGTACTGTCAGCCGACCGAACTGGCGACGCTGCGGCCGCGGGTGCTGACCTTCAACGCGGACAACAGCATCGACCGCTCGCTGACCTACGACGTGACGGCGCTGGACGGCGGACGGTTCGATTTCGCGATTCGCGAGGGCGCCTTCCTAGAGCCGGAACCGGCCTGACCCGCCGGCTCCGACGTCCTGCAAACAAAAGAAGCGGGTCTGAGCGAGTCCACGCGCAAAGCGAGCGGTGCGGCGACTTGCGCGCATCTTGCGAAGGATAGGCCGTGAGTCCCACTTGAACGCGCGGCAATTTTTGCCTACTCTACTTGGGTGGGAGTGCGGACAGCGAGGAGTGCGTGTCATGGGCGTCAGCGGCATAGGGGGTTATCAGCAGCAGCCTTTCACGACACCGTTGAGCAGCGGGCCGGCGGCCCTGCAGCAGACACGGGGAACCGATGCGAACCAGCAGGCCCAGAAGGCTGAAGAGGATCGCCGTCAGCAGGTCCAGGCCCAGGACCAGCAGGCGCAGCAGAGCCAGCAGGCCCTGTCGTCGGGCGGCAACACCACCCCGACCCGCGGACAGAACCTCAACATCACGGTCTGATCGCGCGTCGTCCAATCGGGGCCCGCCCGGCTGGTCCGGGGCAGGGCCCGCAGGGGAAAGGCGGCCAGCCATGGACATCCGAAGCGTTTCCGGCATCCAGGCGAACCGGCCGACTCCGGCATCGGCGGCCCCGACGCCGCAATCCGTGGCCGATGCCGCGGCACCGACTTCCCAAACCGCGTCCAGCGTTGCGGACCAATCCACCTCGGCGGCGTCCCCGTCCGATCCGGTGGTGGTGGCCGGCGGCTACATCAGCCCGGTCCTGCGCTACGACCAGGGCGCCCGGCTGGCCGTCATCTATTTCCGCGACCGGTCCTCCGGCGAAACCCAGAACCAGATCCCGGCGCAACAGGTGGTGGAGGAATACCGCCGCACCGCCAGCCGATTGAGCGTCGCGACCGGCGCGACTGCGGAAGGTCCCGGCACGGGTAAAGGGGGCGTCGCATCCAGCGGCACCGCCACGCCGGACGGCGCCGGACGGAGCGCTGGTCCGGGATTCGATCCTCCCACGTCGAGCGGCGCCCCGTCCAGCGGAACGCCGCCCGCGACAGGCGCCGGTCCGACGGGAACCGCCCCGGCCGCCGTTCCCCGCGCCGCGGGGTCCTACGGCGCCGGTTCGCCGGGCGCCATCGTCTCCGTCACCGTCTGATCCGGCAGCTCGAAGCGGGCGACCAGAGGCGCGTGGTAGCTTTCCGGGGAATGGCTGACCGTGGCGTGGGCAACCAGTTCGTCGCCCAGGGCCTCGTTGTGGATCTCGGCGGAGCGGAACCAGCCCAGCAGGGCGCGCGACACCAGCAGATGGTCGAGCATCACCGCGTCGCCGCCGTGCAGCACGGTGAAGCGCCGCTCCTCGGGGACGGAGCGCTCCAGCGGCACCAGCGACCGCCCGGCGAGATGGCCGTTGCCGGTCTCGTCCAGGTCGGCGCGGATGATGCGGACGGGAGTCTGCTCGATCTCGGCGTTGAGGTCGCCGGCCACCAGGATCAGCGCCTGCGGGTCGGCGTCGAACACCCGCTCCACCGCCAGCCGGGCCTCCAGCGCCTGCCCGGCCCGCTTGATCGAGGCGAGGTAGAAGCCCTCCGCCCAGCCGCCGACGCTCTTCCAGGTGGAGGCGTTCTTCTTCTGCCCCGGCACCGGCGCGGCGATCGGCGCGCGCAGATGCAGGTTGAAGACGTGCAGCCGCCGTCCGCCGGGCAATTCGATTTCGCCGTGCAGCACCGGGCGGTCCCAGGTCACGGCGTCGCCGCCAGGCTGGGCCGGGTCGGCGGTGACCATGCGGACCTGCGGGGAGGGCACCAGATCGTGCCGGTACTGCCGCGCCGCCAGGATCGGCCAGCGGCTCACCAGCACGAGGTTGTGCCGGTCGGCCAGCCTGGTCCCCTCGCCGCCGGAGGTCCGGTGGAAATCGGCGTAGGGGCCGCCCTCCAGCAGCCGGTTCAGAGCGCGCAGGGTCCGCGGCTCTCCCTTCGCGTCGCGCTGGCCGTTGACCTCCTGAAGGCACAGGATGTCGGCGTCCAGCCGCTCCAGCTGCGGGCGCAGCACGGCGGCGCGCTCCTCGAAGGACAGGTCGCCGGTGTCGTCCAGGCTTTCCAGGTTGAAGGTGGCGATGCGGATGCTGCTGCGGCTCATGACCCCTCCCCGGACGCCCGGCCCGCTCCGGCGCGCGGGCGCGCCAGGAACAGGTGGTTGCGGTTGATGCGCCGCCGCCGCCGCCGGTGTGCGCTCAGCATCGCCGTGGAGGCGACGAGCGTGGCGTCCAGCCCGGCCTCGGCCATGCGCTGGGGGGTATCCGTACCATAAATCCGGTAGTGATAGGGATGGCCGAAGGCGGCCAGCCGCTTGGCGGGGGTGTCCATCGCCGGGTCCTCCCGCGTCGGCCCCTTGGGGTCGTAGGGGAACAGCAGGACGGCGCGGCCGGAGGGCTTCAGCACGCGGGCGATCTCGCGCAGCGCGGCGCGGTCGTCGGGGACATGCTCCAGCACGTGGCTGGACAGCACGAGGTCGAACCGGCCGTCCGGAAAGGGCAGGTCGGTCAGGTCGGCCTGCACGTCGGCGGCCGGGTTGAAGCGGTCAAGCGTGACGTAGCGCCGGCCGTGCCGCGCCCGCAGCAAGGGCTCCAGGCAGGGTTCGGGGGCGGTGTGCAGGACGCGCAGAGACCGGCGCAGCACGTCCGTCCGCTCCGCCAGAAAGCTCCACAGGAAGCGGTGGCGCTCCAGCGACCCGCAGTCCGGGCAGCGGGCATTGCGCCGCCCGCCCAGGCCAAAGGGGAGGAAGCGCGCCGCCTCCCGCCCGCAGAGCGGGCAGAGCAGAGGACCGGCGGCGGGGATCAGGCCGTGGGCGCCCTCGTAGCGTGGGCGTTCGTACAGCGACTCCCGCCGGTAGACGGCGGCCTCGTCAAGGTTCTGGTCCGCGATGGCGGGCAGCAGGCGGGACAATCCATGGAGCATGGGGATCAGAACAGTTCCACGTCGCCATCGATCCCGGTCTTGCGCAGCCGGTCCATGAAGGAGGTCTCGGACCGCGCGATGTCCCGCACCGTCTCCTCCCCGATCAGGCGGCGCTGGGTGCGGCCCGAGGTGGGGTAGAAGCGCACCGCGCGGGCCACCGTGCCGCCGACGTCCCAGCTCATCGTCGGGATGCCTTCGGCCGCCAGATACTCCATGACGAACTCGACGTTGCGCTGGCCGATGCCGGCGCTGCGCGGCGCGCCGTTCACGCTGGCCCCGCCGAAGATCTTGGCGCGCAGCCGGTCGCGCCGCCCGGTCGCCGCCAGCAGCCGGTTGATGAGCTGCTCCATGGCCGCACTGCCGTAGCGGGAGGAGATGGACAGCCGGTCGCCGTTGTGGTCGGGCAGCAGGAAGTGGTTCATCCCGCCGATCGCCGCGACCGGATCGAACAGGCAGGCGGCGATGCAGGAGCCCAGCGTGGTGGTGATGACGACGTTCGGGTCGTCGCTGACCACGCAGCCGCCGACCACGATGTTGACCACTTCCGCGCCCAGTTGCCGGTCGTGGTAGCGGTTGGCCGCGATGTCTGGCGTGCCGGAACCCTGCTGGAGTCGGCGTGCGCGCGGGGTGATCGGCATCCAGAACCTCGGTGGGACATTCGGTCGCAGTGTACAACCGACCGTCGCCCTTCGCCAAGCGTCGCGGTTGCGGGCGCTTGCAATCGAAAACTCTTACAAACCGGCAATCCACAACTCCAGAAGGTCGGCCTGGAGCTTGCGGGCGCGGGCCAGCCAGGCGCGGGCCTCCGGGGGGATCTCGGCGATGCGGCGGTCCATCGTCCGGTCCATGGCGGCGCGTCGCTCCTCGTCGGTGACGAAGAAGGCGAAGCCGAGCGTGCGCCCGCTCGCCGTGGTCAGCGTGCCGGCCAGCGCCTTGGCGTAGGCCAGCGTGCCCGACTTGGCGCGCACGCCGGGGGGCAGGACCTTGCCCTCGTCCTCGCCGGGCAGAAGGGCCAGCACCGCCGGGCCGGCGCTCTGAATCAGCGCCATGGTCTGGGCCGGAGTGATCCGCGACGCGGCGCTGAGCCCCGAATGGTTGAGCAGCCGCAGCCCGGTCCAGTCGGTGCGCGGCGCCGCCAGCATGGCCGGCGCGGTCAGCACCGCCGCCGACTCCGGAAGGGTCCGCACCGCCGGGTCCAGCCGTCGGGCGGCGGCCAGCCCGATCAGCTCCGCCGACAGGTTGTTGGAATAGCGCAGGACCTGCCGGGCCAGAACCTCCAGCGGCTCGCTGCGGTGCAGGGCGGCGAGCGTGGCGGTCGGCGGCGCCGCGCCGGGGGCCGGGGCGGGCAGGGCGATCCCCGCCTCCGCGGCCAGCCGGCGGAAGACGTGGGCCGTCGCCAGACCGGGGCGGGTGACCGGAAGCCACAGGCTGGCCGCCATGCCCGGCTGCGGGGCGAAGCGCCAGCGCTCGCCTTCCGGATCTCCGACCGCAGCGGCGAGCGGTGTGAAGGCCGCCCCGGCCCCGGCGCCAAGCTGCACCGTCACGCTGTCCAACGGCACGCGCCCGGTGTCGGACACCGACCACGCGCCGACCCGCACCGGCTGGCCGGCGGCGGCGGGGCGCGCCCAGTCGAAGCGGAAGCGGTTGAAGTTGAGCGACAGCGCCCCGACCCCGGTGTTGTAGCCGGCGGTCCAGGGCTGGCCGGCGTCGATCTCCGCCATCTCGGGCAGGGCGGAGGTGTCGTAGAGGAAGCGCCCGGTCACCCGCGTGACGCCCAGCGCGCCGAGGTCGCGCAACAGCTCCGTCAGCCCTTCGCTGGACAGCGACGGGTCGCCGCCGCCCTTAAGGATCAGGTCGCCGTCCAGCACGCCGTCCCCCAGCCGCCCGGTGACGTGCAGCGTGGTCTCGAAGCGGTGGTCCGGCCCCAGCACCGCCAGCGCGGCGGCCATCGCCGGCAGCTTGGCGACCGAGGCCGGGGCGAAGGGCTTGGCCGGCTGCCGCTCCGCCAGGACGGCGCCGCTGTCCGGATCGAACAGCACATAGCCGACGTCATCGGCGGAAAAGCCGTTGCGGGCGATCGCCGCCCGGTCGTCCGGACCGGTGGCGCCATAGGGGGACGCGCAGGCCGACACCGCGGAAACGCAGGCCAGCAGGAACAGGATGGAGAAGGTCGGAAGCCGCATGGTGCGCAGTCTAGCGCAAAGCCCCCGGCCGCATCTGCGTCAATCCGGGGATGGGCGTGGAATCTTGCTGCGCGGACAGTCCGCTTCCCCTACCATAATGTCCGGAAACGACGCCAAACCCTTGGGAAAGAGCTGTAAAACCCATGATGTCACGGCGCCGAAGCGTCACGTTCGAAGTGGTTGTCGAACAGGGCGGCAAACCCAACATCGACGGCGTCTTTCCCGACGAGGCCGCAGCGCAGGAGCGCGCGGCCTATCTGCTTCGTCTTGCGAAATTTCCGGTTGTCCGGATTTTAAAGGTGAATCAGGCGGGCAAGGAAGAGGTCATCTTCCAGAAGTCCAGCTCCGGCGGCGGCAAGCCGACCACCATCTCCACCATCGACGAGACCGACGTCGGCCCCGCCAGCCTGTGCACAGACGCGCTCCAGCTCTTTTCCTACGAGAGCCGGATGCTGCTGCTGCGCCTGCTGCGCGGCTATTGGGACGATCAGGCGGTGATTCCGGCCGAGCAGCTCCACCGCTACTACCCGCTGCGCTATTTCGAGCGGGAGGCTCTGCTGTTCAACCCGGCGGTCAGCCGGCTCGCCTCCCTTCAGGCGCCGTTGCTGGGCGTGAAGCCGTTCGACCGCCACGACCAGCTCATGCGGATGTTCACCCGGCTGAAGGAGATGGCGCAGGCGTCGGACACGCTGGCGCCCTTCGATGCGGCGCTGGCCCGCGGCGGGGTGGGCGGCCTGCTGGCGGCGGCGGCGGAGCGCCCGCCGGAGGAGCGCGACCGGCTGGTCACCCACGCCTTCGCCGCGGTGCTGGAGCCCTGCCGCGACTGGCCCGGCAAGGTCAAGGCGCTGCTGCGCTTCCACCGCGAGGACGGGGAGGAGGAGGCGAACCGCCGCCTGCTCGACCAGATGCTGGCGGAGACGGTGGACGGGCGGGAGCCGGTGCGCGCGCTGATCGGCTACGCGCCCGACCTGGGGGCGGCCCTGCATAGCCTGATCGCGGCGGTGCACGGCGACCTCGACGACCGGCTGCCTCACACCGACGAGCTGCTGGCCCTCTCCAACGCGCTGGGCGGCGGGGGCTTCGACGAGACGCGCAAGGCGCTGCTGCGCCGCATCCAGGGCGGTCTGGCGGGCCTGACCCCGCTGACCCGCACCGGCTCCGCCGCGGAGGGCAAGGCCTTCGGCATGATCGTCGACCGGCTGACCAACTTCGACGGCTTCCTGGGCGGCGCCGGCATGGCGGAGGCGCTGACCCGGCGCGCCAAGACGGTGTGGAGTTCCGGCGGGCAGGACGCGTCCTTCGACATGGCGGTGCAGCGTCTGGCCACCCGCTTGCCGGCGCCGGCCCAGCGCATCGGCTATCTGCTGGACCTCGCCACCAGCCCCTTCGGGCGCAACAAGCTCAGCGTCCTGATCCGGCAGGTCGCCACCGAATTCGAGAGCATCACCTCGGCGCGCGAGCTGGTCGCCCCCGGCGTCAGCACGGACGACGTGCGCGGCGGGCTGGGCCGGCGCCTGCGCGCCGCCGGCATTCCCCGCGCGCTGGCCGAGGGGCTGATCGCCAAGATCGCCGCGATTCCGGACGCCGAACGGTCGCTCGGCATCCCCCTGCTGGCCCCTCCCGCCGGGGAGGTCGTGACGCGGGCGACCGAGGAGACGGTCCTGATCGACGTCTCGAAGGCGGCGGAGCGGCTGGTCCTGTTCTGGCGCGGCCAGACGCGGGCGATCCCGGATGACGGGACGCAGATCGTCATCGGGCGGTCGTCGCAGTGCCAGTTCGTCCTGGACATCGCCTCGGCCTCGCGGCGGCACGTCGCGGTGTCGCGGCAGGACGGCGTCTTCGTGGTGGAGGATCTCAGCCGCAACGGCACATACATTGCGGTGCCGGGGGTGGCGGAGCCGCAGCGGTTGACGCCCGGCGAACCGTTGCCGCTGCCGCCGCGCGGCGAGATCGTCATCGGCTCCGCGGAGCTGGGCGAGGAGCCGGCGCGCATCGCCTGGGAAATCGTCAAGCGCTGAACGCTTCGTCCAGCGGTCGAAACACGGGGCGCCAGCCGTCGCCGCGCACCGCCAACGCGCCGATCAGACCCGGCGCCGGGCGCAGGTCGAACAGCGACCAGTCCGTAGCGTTCCCGGCCTCCAGCGCGCCGTCCAGGCTGAGCAGGCGGGCGGGGCGGCCCGGCACCAGTTCCACCGCGAAGCGGTCGAGCGGTGTGGACAGCCCCTGGCCGGTCGCCTTGATGAAGGCCTCCTTGCGGGTCCAGCCGTTCAGGAACGCCTCGTCCCGCAGCGCGTCGGGCAGGGCGGCGAAGGCGTCGCGCTCCTCCGGCGCGAAGAAGCGTTCGGCGATTCCGGCGGCGTCCGGCAGGCGGCGCAGCCGTTCGACGTCCACGCCCAGTTCCACCGTTGCGCCGGGGGCCGTACCGGGAGCGATGGCGATCAGCACGTGATCCTTGCAGTCGGCGAGGTTGAAGGCCGGGCCGTCGGACAGGGAGGGCTTGCCCATCGGCCCGTAGGCGAAGGCCAGACTCGCCGGGTCGCGGCCCATCGCCCGCCCGAGCAGATGGCGCAGCAGACCGCGCCGCAACGCGCAGCGGGTGCGCAGCTCCTCCGTCGCGAAGCGGGCGGCCCGCGCCGCCTCGTCAGGGGAGAGCAGGGCGCGGAACGCCTCCAGCCGGTGCGCCAGCCCGCGGAGGTCGGCATAACAGAGTTGAATTTCTTCCGTTTCCCGCATCGGATGTCCCCATTCCCCGGATTCGGGACTATAACCGCGCTGGCCCCGCGCGGCGATTGCGCTATCATGCGCCTCCCTTTTGCCGGATCTGGAACCATGGTCGATACCGCTCAGCTTGCTCCGCATCTGTCCAACGTCGTCAAGGACGCCGCCATTCCCGAGCTGCCCAACCACTACCGGGGCAAGGTGCGCGAGAATTACGACCTTCCCGACGGGCGGCGCGTCATCATCGCCACCGACCGGCTGTCGGCCTTCGACATCATCCTGACCGCCATCCCCTTCAAGGGGCAGGTGCTGACCCAGATCGCCCGCTACTGGTTCGAGGCGACGAAGGACCTCTGCCCGAACCACGTCCTGGAATACCCGGACCCCAACGTGGTGGTCGCCAAGCGGCTGACCATCATGCCGGTGGAGATCGTGGTCCGCGACTATCTGGCCGGCACCACCGGCACCTCGCTGTGGACGATGTACAAGAAGGGCCGGCGGGAGATGTACGGCCACGTCTTCCCCGATGGGTTGCGCGAGAACCAGAAGCTGCCGGATACCATCATCACCCCGACCACCAAGGCGTTCGACGCCGGCCATGACGAGGAGCTGACCGCCGCCCAGATCGTCGAGCGCGGGCTGCTGACCCAGGCCCAGTGGGACGAGGTGACGGCGAAGGCGCTGGCCCTGTTCGCCCGCGGGCGCGAGATCGCGGCGGCGCGCGGCCTGATCCTGGTGGACACCAAGTACGAGTTCGGCTTCGACGAGGCCGGCAACATCATCCTCGCCGACGAGATCCACACGCCGGACAGCAGCCGCTACTGGTTCGCCGCCAGCTATCCCGAGCGGTACGAGGC
Organism: Azospirillum brasilense; assembly: GCF_001315015.1. NCBI lineage: Bacteria > Pseudomonadati > Pseudomonadota > Alphaproteobacteria > Rhodospirillales > Azospirillaceae > Azospirillum > Azospirillum brasilense. The sequence continues at coordinate 10,263 of NZ_CP012915.1, forward strand.
CGGGCAGCGTCCGGAGAGCTTCGACAAGGACTTCGTGCGGAGCTGGGTGACCCAGCGCTGCGACCCCTACAAGGACGCCATCCCGGAAATCCCGGCGGAGGTCGTGCTGGAAGCCGCCCGCATCTACATCGAAGCCTTCGAGACGATCACCGGCCAGACCTTCGAGGTTCCGACGGAGGTCACGCCGGCGGTGGAGCGCATCCGGGCCAATCTGGCGCCGTACTTCGCGAAGCCGTGATGAAGATCGCCATCCTCGACGATTACCAGAACGTCGCGCGCGATCTGGCGGAGTGGCATCGCCTGCCCAACGGCAGCGCGCTGACGGTCTTCGAACGGCCGATCCCGGCGGAGGAGGTGGCGGGGACGCTCGCCCCCTACAGCGTCCTGGTCATCATGCGGGAACGCACGCCGTTCCCCGCGTCGCTGATCGACGCGCTGCCGAACCTGCGGCTTCTCGTCACCACGGGCGGGCGCAACAACGCCATCGACCTGGAGGCTTGCAAGGCCCGCGGCATCACCGTCTGCGGGACCGGCATGGTCGGCACCCCGGCGGCGGAGCTGACCTGGGGCCTGATCCTGGCGCTGGTCAAGCGCATCCCGCAGGAGGAGCGCGGCCTGCGCGCCGGCCGCTGGCAGGCCGGCCTGACTCAGGGACTGGCCGGCAAGCGCCTCGGCCTCGTCGGGCTGGGCAAGCTGGGCACCCAGGTGGCGCGGGTCGGCCAAGCCTTCGGGATGGAGGTCGCGGCCTGGAGCCCCAACCTGACCGACGAGCGTGCGGCGGCAGCCGGCGTTTCCCGTCTGGACAAGCGCGACCTGTTCGCCACCTCCGACATCGTCAGCGTCCATCTGGTGCTGGGCGAGCGGACGCGCGGTGTGGTCGGGGCGGAGGACATCGACGCGATGAAGCCCTCGGCCTTCTTCGTGAACACGTCGCGTGCCGGTCTGGTGGACGGGGACGCCCTGCTGGCGGCCCTGCACGAGCACCGCATCGCGGGGGCCGGTCTGGATGTCTTCCCCGTGGAACCGCTGCCGGCGGACAGCCCCTGGCTGGAGGCGCCGAACACGGTGCTGACGCCGCATCTGGGCTATGTCACCCGCGAAAACTACGACGTCTTCTACCGCGACGCGCTGGACGACATCCTCGCCTGGCACGCCGGCGAGCCGGTGCGGATGCTCGCTTAAGGACGGGACGCTGCCGCCCCGCCCTTCCCGTGATGAAGGGGAGGGCGGGGCGTCCCGAACGCTCAAGCCCTTGATAATTTTTCGGCTTCCGTGTTGTCCCGGATCGGCGCATCCGCGCGGCGTCGTTCCGCATCGCTCATCCGTTTTTCGCACCCGCCACACGGATTGTGGGATTACAGCCGCGGCCAAGACGTAGATGGATGGCAACCTCGCCACTTGCGGGGCGCGATTCCACGCCCAAAATGGGTGGGGAGCCTGCGGCAAGGGCGGGAGAGGAACGAGGTGTGTTGCGAGGCGCGGGCCCTGCCGGGGTTGCGTGCCCGTGGGGTGGGGCGGCTACCGGACCTGACGGCGATTGGCGTCGTGGACAAAGCGTGCCGAATTTGATTGGAAGTCTGTTGGTTCATGGCCATCCCGGCACGGACCGCGGATGGTCGGGACAGGAGACGGAAGGTTTGCCACCCATGGAGACAGGAATGAACATCTCGGACCTCTTGTCCGCACACAACGTCATTCTCGATGCCGGGCCGGCCAACAAGGAAACCCTGCTGGACCTCCTCGCCAGCGAGGCGTCCAGCCGCATCGGGGCCCCCAAGGAAGACATTCTCAAGGCCCTGCAGGCGCGGGAGCACATCGGCTCCACGGCGCTGGGCAAGGGGGTGGCGCTTCCCCACACGGAACTGCGTGGGACCGAAAACCCGCTGGTGCTGTTCGCGCGGCTCCGCAAGCCCATCGATTTCGAGGCCCGCGACGACGAGCCGGTGGACCTGTTCTTCCTCGTCCTCTGGCCGACCGCGACCCGCAAGGGCCTGCTGCCCGTCATGGGCGAGATCTGCAAGGCCCTGCGCGACCCGCAATCCCTGCGCAAGCTGCGTCAGGCGGAAACGCCCGACACGGTGGTGCAACTCGTCCGGCAGGCGCTTCCCCTCAACGCCGAACGGGAGCTTGACGACGACGATTTCTGACCGAGCGATTTCTGGCCGGCGCGGCGAGGGACCCCCATCCTTCCTATATTCGTAAAGCCGACAGTTCTCAGCATTTTGGCCCCTCCGATTGCCCGAGACCCCCTTGTCACAGACCATGTCCGACGCCCTGTTGCTCCTGGCCGCCACCGGCCTTCCGTTCGCCGGCGCGATCGTCGCCGGGATGCTGCCGACGCACGCGCGCAACACCGCGGCGTGGTTGGCCGGTGCGATCGCGATCATCGGGCTGGGTCTGGTGTGGGCGGCCTATCCGACGGTGGCGGCGGGCGGGGTGATCCGTCATTCGATGGCCTGGATGCCGTCGCTCGGCCTGGATTTCACGCTGCGGATGGACGGCTTCGCGTGGCTGTTCGCCGGGCTGGTGTTCGGGGTCGGCGCGCTCGTCGTGCTCTACGCGCGCTATTACATGTCGGCGGACGATCCGGTCCCGCGCTTCTTCGCGTTCCTGCTGGCCTTCATGGGGTCGATGACGGGGGTGGTGCTCTCCGGCAACCTGATTCAGCTCGCCTTCTTCTGGGAGTTGACCAGCCTCTTCTCCTTCCTGCTGATCGGCTACTGGCATCACACGGCGGCGGCGCGCGACGGCGCGCGCATGGCGCTGACCATCACGGCGACGGGCGGGCTGTGCCTGTTCGCGGGGGTGCTGCTGCTCGGCCACATCGCCGGCAGCTACAACCTCGACGTCGTTCTGGCCTCGGGCGACAAGATCCGCGAACACGCGCTCTACCTGCCGGCGCTGGTCCTCATCCTGATGGGCGCCTTGACCAAGAGCGCGCAGTTCCCGTTCCATTTCTGGCTGCCGCACGCCATGGCGGCGCCCACCCCCGTCTCGGCCTATCTGCACTCGGCGACCCTGGTGAAGGCCGGCGTCTTCCTGATGGCCCGGCTGTGGCCGGTGCTGGCGGGGACGGACGCGTGGTTCTGGATCGTCGGCAGCGCCGGTCTGGCCACCCTGCTGATCGGCGCCTATGTGGCGATCTTCCAGAACGACCTGAAAGGACTTCTGGCCTATTCGACCATCAGCCATCTCGGGCTGATCACCCTGCTGCTCGGCCTCAACAGCGAACTCGCCATGGTCGCGGCGATCTTCCACATCCTCAACCACGCCGCCTTCAAGGCGTCGCTGTTCATGGCCGCCGGTATCATCGACCATGAGACGGGAACCCGCGACCTCCGGCGCCTGTCCGGACTGAACCGTTTCATGCCCTTCACGACGCGGCTGGCGATGGTGGCCGCCGCCGCCATGGCGGGCGTGCCGCTGATGAACGGCTTCATCTCGAAGGAGATGTTCTTCGCCGAGACGCTGACGGCCCAGGGGTCCGTGACCTTCCTGCTCGACATCCTGCCCTTCGCCGCCATGGTGGCGAGCGCCTTCGCGGTGGCCTATTCGCTGCGCTTCATCCACGGCGCCTTCTTCGGCCCCGACCCGGTCGACCTGCCGCACCTGCCGCACGAGCCGCCGGCCTGGATGCGGCTGCCCGTCGAGATCCTGGCGCTGGCCTGCATCATCATCGGTCTGCTGCCCGCGGCCACCGTGGGACCGTATCTGAACATGGCGGCCCACGCCGCGCTCGGCGCCGCGACGCCGGAATACAGCTTGGCGGTCTGGCACGGCTTCAACACGCCGCTGGTGATGAGCCTGCTCGCCCTGGCGGCCGGCGTGACGCTTTATTTCCTGCTGCAGCCGCTGTTCCGGAACAACATCGAGGGCCCGCCCTTCATCAGCCGACTGGAAGGCCGCCGCATGTTCGAGCGGAGCATGGTCTTCCTGTCCTGGCGCCTTGCCCGGACCCTGGAGGGCCTGCTGGGCACCCGGCGTCTGCAGCCCCAGCTGCGGCTGGTCGTCTGCGTCGCCATCCTGGCCGCGGGCTGGGCGGTCTACCGGCGCGGGCTCGGCCCCGGCAATCTGGTGCCGCAGGGCATCGACCCCGTGCTCGCCCTGATCTGGGCGATCGGCGCCGCCTGCGCGCTGGGGGCGGCGTGGCAGGCCAAGTTCCACCGCCTCGCCGCGCTGATCCTGCTCGGTGGCACCGGTCTGGTCACCTGCGTCACCTTCGTCTGGTTCTCCGCCCCCGACCTCGCGCTGACCCAGCTGCTGGTCGAGATCGTCACCACGATCCTGCTGCTGCTCGGCCTGCGCTGGCTGCCCAAGCGGTTGCCCGGCACCGGCACGTCGGAGGTGATGCGGACGGGGCGCCGCCTGCGCGACCTCGCCATCGCCATCACCGCCGGGCTCGGCATGGCGGGGCTGGCCTTCGGCGTGATGACCCGCTTCCCGCCGGAGATCCTGGCGCAGCATTTCCTGGAGCGCGCCTACACCGAAGGCGGCGGCACCAACGTCGTCAACGTGATCCTGGTCGACTTCCGCGGATTCGACACGCTGGGCGAGATCGCCGTGCTGGGCGTGGTGGCGCTGACCGCCTACGCGCTGCTGCGCCGCTTCCGCCCGGCCCCCGACAGCGTGGACGTGCCGGAGCAGCAGCGCGACCAGAGCGCCTACGACATCGCCCGGCCGGAGCGGCGGGAGGGCGACACGGTGGCCGATTGGCTGCTGATCCCGTCGGTGATCGCGCGTCTGCTGTTCCCGGTGGTCGGCATGGTCGCGCTGTTCCTGCTGCTGCGCGGCCACGACCTGCCCGGCGGCGGCTTCGCCGCGGGGCTGATGGGCTCGATCGCCATGATCCTGCAATACATGCTGGGCGGGACGCAGTGGGTGGAGGCGCGGCTGCGCGTGCTGCCGCTGCGCTGGATGGGTCTCGGGCTTCTGCTGGCCGCCGGCACGGGCCTGGGCGCCCTGCTGTTCGGGCGGCCTTTCCTGACCACCTATTTCGCCTACGCGAACCTGCCGCTCATCGGGGAGATCCCGACGGCCAGCGCTCTGCTGTTCGACATCGGCGTGTTCGCGCTGGTCATCGGCGCCACCATGCTGACCCTGATCGCGCTGGCCCGCCAGTCGGTCCGCGGTCATCGCGCCGCAGCACCCCGCGTCCCGGCGGCGAGCCCCCCCGTGGCGCCCGCTCCGGTCGCGACCAATGCCCCGACCGGCGCCCCAACCGCCGCAACCGGAGACGACTGATGGAACTTATCCTCGCCCTCGGGATCGGGGTGCTGACGGGCTCCGGCGTCTGGCTGCTGCTGCGTCCCCGCACCTTCCAGGTCATCATCGGCCTGTCGCTGCTCTCCTACGCCGTCAACCTCTTCATCTTCTCGACCGGCGGCCTGCGCACGGGGGCGGCGCCGGTGCTGGAGCGCGGCATGGCCGGCAGCCTCGCCACCCACGCCGACCCGGTGCCGCAGGCCCTGGTCCTCACGGCCATCGTCATCAGCTTCGCGACGACGGCGCTGTTCCTCGTCCTGCTCCTCGCCGCGCGAGGACTGACGGGAACCGACCATGTGGACGGTAAGGAGAAGTCCCGGTGAACGGGTGGCCAATGAGCGCTTGGATGGATCATCTGGTGATCGCTCCGATCATCATCCCGCTGCTGGTCGGCGCGGTGCTGATGCTGATCGACGAGCGGCGGCGGGCGCTGAAGGCCACGCTTGGCGTGGTGTCGGCCTCGGCGCTGCTGGCGCTGGCGGTGCTGCTGCTCTATCTGACGGACCACACCGCCACGGGAGCGGACGCCACCGTGCGCGTCTACCGGCTGGGCGACTGGCCGTCGCTGTTCGGCATCGTCCTGGTGCTCGACCGGCTGTCGGCGATGATGCTGGTGCTGACCGGCATCCTTGGCCTGTCCGCCCTGGTCTTCGCGCTGGCGCGCTGGCAGAAGGCGGGGGCGCATTTCCATTCGCTGTTCCAGTTCCAGCTGATGGGGCTGAACGGCGCCTTCCTGACCGGCGACCTGTTCAACCTCTTCGTCTTCTTCGAGATCATGCTGGCCGCGTCCTACGGCTTGGCGCTGCACGGCTCCGGCCTCGCACGCGTGCGCGCCGGGCTGCACTACATCGCCATCAACCTGGCGGCGTCCCTGCTCTTCCTGATCGGGGTGAGCATGATCTACGGCGTGTCCGGCACGCTGAACATGGCGGAGCTGGCCGTCCGCATCGCCGCGGTGGCGCCGGAGGACCGCGGCCTGCTGGAGGCCGGGGCGGCGATCCTCGGCGTCGCCTTCCTCATCAAGGCGGGCATGTGGCCGCTGGGCTTCTGGCTGCCGAACACCTACACCACGGTCGGGGCGCCGTCCGCCGCGATCATCTCGATCCTCAGCAAGGTCGGCATCTACGCCATCATCCGGATCTGGCTGCTGGTCTTCGGCGACAGCGCCGGCACCTCGGCGGGGTTCGGCGGGCACTGGCTGCTGATCGGCGGGGTCCTGACCATCGCCTTCGGCTCCATCGCGGTGCTGGCGACGCAGAATCTGGCGCGGCTGGCCGGGGCCAGCGTGCTGGTGTCCTCCGGCACGCTGCTGGCCGCCATCGGCGCCGGGCAGGTGGCGGTGACCGGCGGCGCGCTGTTCTACATGACCAGCTCCGTCCTGGCGATCGCCGGGCTGTTCCTGCTGATCGAGCTGGTCGAACGCGGCCGCATGGTCGGTGCCGACGTGCTGGCGGTGACGCGCGAGGCCTTCGGTGAGGGCGAAGACGAGGAATCGGACGACGACGACGCCATCGGCGTGTCGATCCCGGCGATCATGGCGATCCTCGGCATCGCCTTCATGGCCTGCGCGCTTCTGCTCGCCGGGCTGCCGCCGCTGTCCGGTTTCCTCGCCAAGTTCGCCATCCTGGCGCCGATGCTGGCGCAGGGGACGGAGGGGCTTCCCTTCACCACCTGGGCGCTGATGGCGGCGCTGATCCTGTCCGGTCTGGCGACGGTGGTCGCGATGAGCCGAACCGGCATCGACGTCTTCTGGGCGTCGCCGGCCGGCGACCTGCCGCGCGTGCGCCTCGTGGAACTCGGGCCGGTGATGCTGCTGCTGGCGCTCTGCGTGGCGCTGACCGTCCAGGCCGGACCGGTGATGCGCTACATGGAGGACACCGCCCGCTCCCTTCACGGGCCTGAACGCTACGTCCAGGGGGTGATGACCACCGCGGCGCCGGGAACCGGCAAGGGGGTCGCGCCATGAAGCGCTGGTGGCCCTATCCGCTGCTGACCGCCGCGCTGGTGGCGATGTGGCTGCTGCTGACCGAGAGCGTGGCGCTGGGCTCCATCCTGATGGGGGGCATCCTGGCGACCGTCGCGCTCTGGGGCTTCGCCGCGCTCGACCCGCCGGGCGGACGGCTGAAGCGGCCGCGCGCCGCCGTCGCGCTGGCCGCGCTGGTGATGGCCGACGTCGCGCGCTCCAACCTCGCGGTCGCCAAGATCATTCTAAACCCGCGCAAGACGGAGCGGGTGTCCGGCTTCCTGCGCATCCCCCTCGACATGCGGGCGCCCTACGGTCTGGCGACTCTGGCCTGCATCATCACGGGGACGCCGGGGACGATCTGGGTGGAGTACAACTCCGCGAACAACACCATCCTTCTCCACATCCTCGATCTGGTCGACGAGAAGACCTGGATCGACACCATCAAGGGACGGTATGAGAAGCGCCTGATGGAGATCTTCGAATGACCGCCACGCTGCTGCTCTGGTCGATCTTCCTGGCGCAGATCCTGCTGGTCGCCGCCATGGCCTGCGCGACCATCCGCGTGCTGCGCGGGCCGCGGGCGCAGGACCGGGTGCTCGGGCTCGACACGCTGTACGTCAACGCCACGATGCTGCTGCTGACCTTCGGCATCCGCACCGGCAGCACGCTCTATTTCGAGGCCGCGCTGATCATCGCGCTGCTCGGCTTCGTCGCGACGGCGGCGCTGGCGAAGTTCCTCATGCGCGGAGAGGTGATCGAATGACGCATCTGGCCGACCTGCCGGTCTGGGCGGCGATCCCGGTGGCGCTGCTCCTCCTGCTCGGCGCCTCGCTGGCGCTGATCGGGTCCATCGGGTTCGTGCGGCTGCGCAGCTTCTACGAGCGCGTCCACGCCCCGACGCTGGGCACCACCATGGGCATCGGCTCCGTGCTGCTGGCCTCGATGCTGTGCTTCACCGTGCTGCAGTCGCGGCTGGTTCTGCACGAGATCCTGATCGCGGTCTCCATGCTCGTGACCACGCCGATCACGCTGATGCTGCTCGCCCGCGCCGCCCTCTACCGCGACCGCAGCGAGGGCAGCGACGACGTGCCGGCGGCTCCGCCGGCCCCGCCGGTCCAGACCGCCGCGCCGCCGGCCCCGGACGCCGCTCCGCCGGTGTAGAGTTTCCTTGCAGTACGTCAGGTCGCCTCGACCTTTGGCGATCAGGTCGCCTCGACCTGGGCGAACATGCCGGATTCGTCGGTGAAGCTCTTGAACTCCAGTCCGTTGCCGGAGGGATCGAGGATGAAGAAGGTCCCCTGTTCCGAGGGCTTGCCGGGATAGCGGATCTGCGGTTCCAGGAGGAAGGTCGCGCCGGCGGCCTCCAGCCGCTCCCTCAGCGCATCCCAGACCGGGCGCGGCAGCACCGCCCCGAAATGATGCAGTGGCACCGCCTTGCCGTCGACCATGCTGGTCTCGGTCGAGCGCGGCTCGGAAGAGCGGTGGGCGGAGATCTGGTTGCCGAAGAAGTCGAAATCGATCCACCGCTCGGTGGAGCGCCCTTCGCGGCAGCCCAGGACATCGACGTAGAAACGGCGGGTTTCCTCGATGTCCCGAATGGGAAAGGCGAGATGAAACGCGAACACCGGCGCACCCTTTTGACGTTGGTTCGGACGGCCAGGGTAGACCGCGCTCCGTGGTGCCAACAAACGATTTAAGCGGGGGTCGATGGCGCGAAAACGCTGCGGCTCCTGGAGCTTTCCAAGGGCCGCAGCGGTCAGCGTGATCAGAACGCCAGGCGGGTGTCGAGCATCACGATGTGCGCGCGGTCCTTCAGATCGCCGCCGTCGGGGCGGGCCGCCTGCAGGGCGGACTGCACGTAATCGTACTCCAGCCCGGTGGTAAAGCCGGGGGCGACGGTCCAAGTGATGCCGCCCTGCCAGATGTCCGCCTTGCTCGGCGTGGACATGGTCGCGCTGTCGTTGCCCAGCGCCCGCAGGTAGTTGGCGGCGAACAGCAGCGGCCCGGTGCTGTACTGCGCGCCGAAGATCCAGTTCTGCTGCGCCCGCGTCTGGGCGAGGCCCTCGGCGTAGCCGCTGTCGCCGCTGTAGGCGTAGCTGGCGCCGACCTTCACCGGCCCATAGCCGACGTTGGCCCCGACATGGACGGAGTTAAGATCCTCGAAGGACTGGCTGACGACGCCGTCGGTCTGGCGCACCGCCTTGCCGGTCGCGTAGAAGGCGCTGCCCTCGACGCTGAAGTCGCCGACCGCGGTCTGGAAGGCGGCGCCGGCCTCGACCACATCGCGGAAGGACAGCAGGTCGCCCAGCGCATCGGTGGTGCGGCGGTTGACCGAGGTGTTGGAGTCGCCGCTGCGCGGCATGTAGGACACCGCCGCCGACAGGCCGCCGAAGCTCGGCGTGATGTAGACGAACTTGGTGCCGGTGTCGTAGGCGATCAGCGTGCGCAGGCTGGTGGCGGCCAGCGGCAGGGCGCCGAAGGTGGTTGAGCCGTTGAGGAACAGGATGCCGTTGCTGTCCGGGCTGCCGGCCACGCCCTCGACGTTCGGGCCGATCATCCCGTACTCGTCCGACAGGCCGTTGATGACGCCGGCCTGGATCGTGCCGAAGGCGCCGTTGGCGAAGAGGAAGGCGCGGTCGTTCTCGATGTTGCGGGTCGAGACGGTGGGATCGCCGTTGCCCGCCACGATGCGCAGCCGCGCGCCGTAGGTCAGGCCGTTGTCGGCGGTGGCCGTCGGGGTGACGACCAGACGGTAGCGGTTGGCGAACTCGCGTGAGCGCAGGCCCTCGTCCTGCTGCTGGCGGATGTAGGCGCCCTGGAAATAGGCGTCGCCGCCGAGGATCAGATCGAAGCTCGGTTCGGCCAGGGCCGGGGCCGACGTCAGGGCGGCGAAGGCGGTGCCGGCGAGAGCGGCGGCGCGAAGAGAGAAGGCGTTCATGGGCGTCGTCATTCCAGGGTCGAGGCTTGCGGGGGCGGTGTTTTGAAATCCCCTCTCCCCTCTGGGGAGAGGGTTAGGGTGAGGGGGTTGCGCGTGTCGGACCGTTCGGCAAAAGCGCAACCCCCTCACCCGGCGCCTTTGGCGCCACCCTCTCCCCAGAGGGGCGAGGGGAAACGGGAAACCAGCGGCGGCCGAAGGCGGTGAGGTTGTCGTCCTGCAGCCGGGCGAGACAGAGGACCTCCACGCTGTCGGCCCAGCGCGGGTTGACGCGGCGGAACTGGGCGACGGCCGGGCTGTCCAGCTTGGCCTCGCTGATGGCGCGGGCCTCCTTGGTCAGGCCGTAGCCCTGCCACTGCCAGTCCACGGTGCCGGTGTCGGCGTCGTAGTACTGGGCGAAGCACTTCCGCCCGATGTGGTCGCGGAACGCCCGGTCGAGGTCGTCCGGAGGCTGGTCCGGATGCGGCGTGTGGCGGACGAACAGCATCGGCATGTAGCGGTAGGAGCGGTAGCCGACCGCGCTGTAGCTCCAGTACCACAGCCGTCCCGAACGGTCGGCGCGGGCGCGGGCGACCATCTCGGCGACCATCGAGCGCACCAGCTCGTTCGACCCCCAGAAGCGGCGCTCCAGGATACAATGGGCGGTGTGGAAGGCGCCGACGGCGGTGCCGTCGATCTCCATCGCCTGCCGGTAGACGGTGGCGAAGCCAACCAGCTCCCCGGTCGCGGCGTCCTCCTGGAGCACGCAGTGGTCGAGGTCTTCCAGCTCCTCGTTGAAATAGTCTTCGCCGTAGCCTTCGAACCAGACGCTGAGCAGGGCGAACATCGCCGCCCGGCGCTCCGGCGTCAGGGCCGCCGGCGCGACGAAGCTGGTCCGCAGGGGAGGGCGGGACGCAGAACCGGTCATCCCGCGGCCCCGGTCAGATACAGCGCCGCCCCGGCCTCGCGCACGTCGGCGCAGATGTCCTCGTAGTTGCAGGTGATCTCTTCCCCGGCGGCGATGGCGCGGCGGGCGACGAAGCGCCGCCAGTCGCCGGGGTCGGCCCGCCCGATGGACGGGCCATCCGCGTGGTTGAGGAACCGGGCGTCGTCGCCCGGCAGAAGGACGCCGACCCCCTCGATCACGCAGCCGTGGAAGTCGACCAGCCGGGCGACCTGTGGAAACTCCGCCAGCACGGCGTCGTCGGGCGCCAGCAGGCGGTCGATGCGGGCGTCGAACGCCCACACCGGCGTGCCGGCGGCGACCGCCTCCTCGGCGAAGAGCCCCAGCCCGTGGATCGGGCTGGAGGCGAGGCGGGTTGCGATGAGGAGCGGCATGGCGTCCTTCTCCAGGAGCAACGTCAGGCGGCGGCGGTGGCCGCCTCGGCGGGAGCCAGCGACTCGTCGAACTCGAAGCTGGCGGCGTCGTCCACGAACTGCTCGGCGATGGTCGTGCCGGGGTTCGTCAGGCAGACGCCGATGTAGTCGGCGAAGCGCGGCGGCGGGGCGAAACCCTCGGCCAGCAGGCGGCTGTTGTCGAAGGCGATGTCCTGCGCGGTGAAGCGGTGGTATTTGCGCCCGCCGGCCATCATCGTCCGGTGCAGAATGTCGCGCTGCGGGAAGGCCAGCCGGAAGGCGCGGTCGAAGGGCTTCCAGCCCTCCGGCCCCTTCGGGTCGAAGAAGCTGTAGGGGCGGGTGCCCTCATGGCCGTGCGCGGCGAAGGCGGCCTGGAAGTCGCTCCACAGGGTCCGGCTGCCGCGGCCGGCGGAGATGTGGTAGAGGCTGTGCTTCAGGTCGGGCTTGCGCAGCAGGTCGTGCAGCCGGGCCGAGGCCCAGTCCACCGGCACGATGTCGATGAAGCCGTCCGGCGAGCAGGGCAGGACGCCGGTGCGGTCGACCAGCCGGAAGAACCAGAAGATGCTGGCGCTCGGGCGCACGCCCATCGCGGTGTGGCCGACGACGATGGACGGGCGGCAGACGACGATCGGCAGGTCGGGGAAGCCGGCGGCGAGCGCGCGCTCCGCCGCCGCCTTGCTGCGGGTGTACTCGACGATGTGCGGCGTGTCGTGGCCGGGGGCGGGAGCCTCCTCGACCATCTCCAGCCACGGCGTCTCGCCGCAGCAGAAGGCGGTGCCGATGTGCAGGAAGCGCTGCAGGTGCTTCATGCGGCGGGCGCGGGCGGCCAGCGCCAGCGTGCCGTCGACGTTGATCTGCCAGACCGAGTGGCGGCTGTCGAAAGAGGTGTCGGCGGCGACGTGGACGATGTGGGTCACCGCGTCCAGCCGCGGGTCGGCGCTGGTCGCCAGCGACTGCAGGTCGCCCGGAATGATCTGGCAGAGATCGGCGTAGGCCTGGGCGGTGGCGCGGTCGACGCAACGGGAAAGATTGGTGGCGAGACGGGCGCGGCAGGCGGCCTCGTCGGCGCCGCGGATCAGCAGCAGGCAGTCCGCCGCGGTCCCGTTCTTGACGGCGTCGAGGTAGAAGGAACCACCGAGAAAGCCGGTGCCGCCGGTGAGAAGGATCATGGTGTGCCTCGGTCTCGCGTCTGGGGGAGGGGAGGGTCTGGCCGTGTGAGGTTGGCCGTGTGGCTCCGATCCGTTGGCCCGGGTTCAGGCGGGCAGCAGGTTGGGGGCCGGAAGGGCGGGGGTGTCGAGCCGGCGGATGCCGCCCTGCTCCACCTGGATCTGCACGTCGGCGGCGTCGAAATACGCGTCGTCGTGGGTCACGGCGATCACGGTGATGCCGCGGGCCTTCATCCAGGGAATGATCTCGCGGTAGAATTTCCGCCGGAAGTAGGGGGACTGGTCGGCGGCCCATTCGTCGAGCACCAGCACGGGCTTGCGCTCCAGCAGGGCGGCGGCCAGCGCGAGGCGCTTCTTCTGCCCCTGCGACAGGTCCACCGTCGTGAAGGCGCGGTCCTCGACCGCCACCTTGTCGGACATCTCCAGCAGGTCGAGCAGCTCGTCGGCGAAGCCGTCCTCCGGCGAGACCGCGCCGTAGAGCTGGCGGGTGACGTGGTTGTCGGAGAAGACGACGGAGAACAGGTCGCGGTAGGAGCCCAGCGTGTCCGCCGTCACCACGGCGCCGTCCACCGTCAGGCTGCCGCGCTGCGCCGGGTAGAGGCCGAGCAGCATGTGGACCATCGTGCTCTTGCCGGCGCCGTTGTGGCCGGTGATGAAGACGACGCTGCCGCGCTCGATGGCCAGATCGATGGGGCCGACGGTGAAGGAGCCGATGCCGTCGCGACCGGGGTGGCGGTAGGACGCTCCGTCGAGCGCGATGGTGGCGAAGTCGACGAAGCCGGTCGGCGGCGCGTCCTTGGCCCGGCGCTGGGCGGGGCGCGGCGGTGCCTTCAGCTCCGCTTCCACCGCCAGATAGGAGCGGGCGGCGGTCTCGGCGCTGATGTAGGAGGGATAGGAGGCGACGATGGTGATGACCGGATAGGCGATGAAGGCGGCGGCGTGCCCGGCCAGGACGACGGTCGCGATGTCGGTGCTGCTCACCGCCGGCAGCAGGAAGACGATACCGGCCAGCGCGGCGTAGTAGGTCAGCTCGCTCAGCGTGAAATAGTGGCTGTACTCGGCACCGAAGCGATGGCGTTCCTTGCGCAGCGCCTCGGCGCAGGCGGTGGCGTCGGACAGCGCGTTGGCGGCGCGGCGGCGGTTCAGCTTGCACTCGCGCAGTGTCTGCAGGATGTGGTCCGACCGCTCGGACAGCGCACCTTCGGCCTCGTGGATCGTCTCCGACAGCCGTTCCAGCCGCAGCACGGAGCGGCCGATCAGGATGCCGCCGACCGTCAGGAAGCCCAGCACGATCAGCACCGCGGCGTTCGACAGGGTGGCGAGATAGATTAGGCACAGCACGATGGCCGCGACCGATTGGAAGCTGATGACCAGCGTCGGCACCGCCTGGGCGAGAAGCTGAAGCTCCGGCCCGGCGACATGGGCGAGGCGGGCGGAGCCGACCGCCATGGCGTCCGGCAGGTCGGCGGCCACCGCCCGGCGCAGCAGATCGACGCGCAGGATGGCCAGCGCCGCCTGCATGCGCTTGGACGCCGCGTTCATCATCCAGCCCTGCGAGATCCGCCACAGAAAGGCGGACACCAGGAAGATGAACAGCAGCCGCTGCAACCCCTCCGGATCGTCCATGATGACCAGCGCGCTGTTCAGCGAGGTCAGCAGGGCGAGGTTGAGGGCCGCCGCCAGCACCGCCAGCAGCACCAGCGGCTGCATGTTGCGCAGGGCGTCGCGTCTCAGGATGCGCCAGAGATCCATCGCCGGCTCACTTGGACTGGATGAGGTCGAGCAGGCGGGACGGCGACATGTTCGACAGGATGGGGGCCGAGGCGGCCTTGCCGTCCTTGGCCGGTCCGCCGGCGGTCCCCGGGGCGGCGCCCGCCGGCTGGGGCTTGACGCCGGGGACCGGCGCCGCCGGCGCGTGGCCCGCCGCGGCCGGCGCGGCTTCGGCGCCCGCGGTGTTCAGGCTGGGCATCTGGGCCACCGGCACCTGTCCGGGGGTGCCCTCGCCGCTCAGCGAGGGGAGCTGCGCGGCGGGCGGCACCGGCAGGCCGCTCGGCATGGTGACCGTCGCGGCCCCCGCCTGCGGCGCGCCGGGGGCGGGGGCGCCCGGCATCGGGAGGGTGGCGCCCCCGCCGGAAGCGGCGTCGAGGATCAGGGGCAGACCGCCGCTGGCGGCGTTGCCGATGACGACGATCTTGGCGTTGGGCGAATGGGCCAGCTCCAGCGTCGCCTCGATGCCGCGCCAGCGCAGGTAGTTCTCGGTCAGGTTGGCCTGGACCGTCTCCTGGAAGGCGCGGATGCCCTGGCCTTCGAGCTGCTTGCGCTGGCTCTCGAACAGCTCGCGCTGCAGGCGGAACTGGTATTCCTGGGCGGCCTGGTCCTGCTGGATCTTGCGCTCGATCGACACCATGATCGCTTCGGGCAGCGAGACGTTGCGGATCAGGATGTCCTGGATCAGCACGTAACCGGTCTTGGTGCGCCCGTCCGGCTTCGGCGTGTCCGCGGCCCCGATGATCTGGGCGTACATCACGCGGTCGGCGACCTGCTCGAAGGTCTCGGTCTGAACGCGCAGGCGGCGGTGGGCGTAGAGTTCGTCGGCCTTGAAGCGCGACACGATCTCGCGCGATACCGACCCGACCTCCGGCACCAGCAGCACTTCCAGGTAGTTCGGCCCGACGTTCTTGTGCAGGGCGGCCAGCATCTCCGCGTAGGGGCGGTAGCGCACCGTGATCTCGATGCTGACGTTCAGGCCGTCGTTGGCGATGGCCGAGTAGGAACGGGTGTCCTCCTGCAGGCGGAGGTCGTAAACCTCGATCTTGTCCCAGGGGAAGATGACGTGCACGCCCTCGGCCAGGGCCGGAGCCATCTGGGTGCCCTGGTGGAAGCGCTTCCACAGCACGCCGCCGTGGCCGGCGGGGATGAAGACGACGATCGACGGCGCGAAGTAGAGGAAGATCAGAATACCGACCAGCAGCGTGCACAGCAGCGACCGGCGGTGCTCCTCGTACCAGTTGCCGAGCAGCGCGCGCAGGCGCGACTTCGGCTGCGGCGTCGCGTCGGCGTCGTCGTAGGTGAAGGCCTGGTCAGCCATGTCACGCGGTCTCCTGGAGCAAAGCCGTGGCGGGGCGGGACGCGGCCGTTTCGGCCGGCGTGTCCATCTGCCCGTCTGTCATTTGGCCGTTGGTCATGTGGATGGTCACGTCGCAGACCGACGCGGCGTTGCCGTCGTGCGACACGAAGATCACGGTGCGGCCGAGCGCCCGCAGCTTGCCGATGATCTCGTTGGTGAAGCGGGTGCGGAACTCGGCGTCCTGGTCGGACGTCCATTCGTCGAGGATGATGATCGGACGCCCCTCCGCGACCGCGACGGCCAGGGCGACGCGGCGGCGCTGGCCCTTGGAGAGGTCGCGGTTCAGCAGGCCGTCGCCGGTCTCCGGGACCAGATGGTCGATCTTCAGATAGACCAGCATCTCGCGGAACAGCTCCGCGTCGAAGGTCGGCCCTTGCGGCAGGCGGGTGAACAGGTGGTGGTCCTGGAACACCGCGCAGAACAGGTCGCGGTAGGATTCCAGCCGGTCGCCCTCCACCGCCTGCCCGTCGAGCAGCACCTGCCCCTCATCCGGGCGGAACAGCAGCGGGATGACGCGCAGCAGGGTGGACTTGCCCGACCCGTTGGCGCCGACGATGCCGACGACGCTGCCCGCCGGGATGGTCATGTCGATGGGACCGATCACGAAGGGCTCGGGCCGCAGCCCGGCGCGGTAGGCGAAGCGCACGTCGCGCAGCTCGATGGCGGAGAAGCGGCGCGGCGCGCGGGCCAGCTTCGACGGCGCGTACTCCGCCGCCGGCATGGCGGCGAGCAGGGTGGTGAGCTGGTTCGCCGCATCCTCCGCCGCGATGTAGTCGGGCACGGCGTTGAGGAATTTCGACAGCGGCCGGGCGAGGAACAGGATGACCGAGGTCACCAGCGGAAGCTCCGCCGCCGACAGCGCGCCCATGCGCGGGAAGATGAAGACGAAGACCGCGGAGAAGCCGATGACGATGGTGGCGATCCAGGAGAACAGCTCGCCCAGATTGCGCCCGTGGCGCCGCTTCAGGTCCTCCCATTGGGCGACGTCGGCCTCGACCGCCTGGGCCAGCTCGTCGCGCCGCGCCTTGCCCAGCTTGATCTCGGCGTTGCCGCCGACGATTTCGGAGAAGCCCTGGAGCATCCGCACCTCGGACTCCTTGGCTTGGCCCAGCAGGGCGCGGGTCCGCTGGGCCTCGCGCACGTACCAGCCGCCGATCATCGTGCCGGCCACCAGAAGCAGCGTCGCGCCCACCGTGGACAGCGTCCACAGGTAGAGGTAGGCGACGACCGCCACCAGCATCATGTTGGCGGCGATCGACAGGTTGGGCAGCAGCGCCGCGATGCGCTCCAGATGGTGGTTGCCCAGGTCGAAGGAGCGCCGCGCCTGCATGTCGAGGATGTCGGCGTGGTTGCCCAGCGTGACGGTCTGCAGGAAACGCCGCCGCACCCCGGCCAGCGCGCTGAAGCCGGTGGTCAGCACCAGCCCGACGAAGCGCTTGCTGAAGCTGTAGGAGACCAGCAGCGACAGGCAGAAGATCAGGAAGGGCGTGTCCAGCACCTCGCCGCGCATCCAGCCGTTCAGCTCCGCGCTGAGGCTCATCAGGCTGATGAGGTTGGCGGTGGCGGCGACGCAGCCGGTCACCACCAGCCGGGTCAGGATCTCACGGTCGGCCAGCCCGATCAGGGGCAGCAGAGCCGAGACGGGCCGGCTGGGCGCGGCACGCTTGGTTGTCTTGCTTTTGCTCATCGGTCCGCGTCACTCCGCCAGCCAGGAGTCGAGGATGCGGGTGATCGTGCCGTTGTCGCGCAGCTTGACGAAGGCGGCCTGCAGCCGCTCGGCCTTCTCCTTGCGCGCCTTGGGCATGGCGATGTAGCGGGGGATCAGGCCGAGCGGCTTGGGCAGGACGCGCACGTCCTTCAGGCGCCCGTCCTGCTTGGCCATGTGGTTCAGCACATGCAGGTCGCCGACGATCACATCCACCCGGCCCAGGATCAGGCGGCGGAAGTTGACCACGTTGCTGCTCGACGGGACCTTTTCCAGATAGGTCGCGGCGTCGAAGTCCGGCGCGTAGGCGAAACCGTCGACCACGCCGATGCGGTAGGGGGTCAGGTCCTCCAGACGCTCGAAGGCGATGGGGGAGTCCTTGCGCACCATGAAGACGGTCGTGCCGGTGCGGAACGGGCCGATCATGTTGTACTGCGCGAAACGGGCGGGCGAAGCGATGAACTGGAACCCGACGTCGGCGGTGTTCTCATCCATCGACCGGACGACCTCGGTCCAGGACAAGGGCCGGTGGACCGGGGTGATGGTCAGCTCCTTCAGCAGGGCGACGACGATCTCGGTGTCGATCCCCGTGCGGGTGCCGTTGAAGGAGTAGTTGTAGGGCGGGAAATGGTCTTCCGACGCGATGGTCCAGTATTCGGCGCGCGCCGGGAGGGTCACGGCGAGCAGCGCCAGCAGGACCGGCAGCAGGAGCCGCAGGGCCGGGCGGAGGAGGAACGCCGGTCCCGCCGTCATGCCTTCGCCCGCTTCTTGGCGCGGGTGGTCAGCAGGATCATCACGAGAAGGGCGCCGGGCGGCGTCAGAACCACCGCCAGGAAGGCGTAAAGCAGGAAGCCGCCGCGGCGGCCGATCCCCAGAAACCCGACCAGCAGGCAGAGACCGATGTAGATCAGCTCGAACACGGCGATGCTTCCTTCTTTGCCCGGCGCCCCGGCGTCGTGCCCTTAGCCGGCCTTCTGGACCGGCTGCTCTTCCATCTGCGGTGCGGCGGCGGGGGCCTCGCCGGCCTCGTCCTTGGCGCCCTCATTGCGGGCGGCCTCGAACTCCTTGCGGAAATGCTCGCGCATCGCCTCGACGTCGAAGTCCAGCAGCGTGCCGCCGGTCTCGAAATGCTGCGCGAACACGCGGCCGAGCGCCTGGGTGGCGGCCAGCGACAGCGCCGGCATGACGGCGACGCCCAGGGCGGTGCCGATGAACGGAACGGCCTTCACGGCGGAGCCGAGCACGCTGGAGCTGAGCGCGCCGGGCATGACGCCGCCCATCAGCGCGCCGATGATCGCGCGGGTGCGCTCCTGCGCGAACTCGATCTCATAGAGCTTGGCGAGCTTATGGATCAGGTTGAGCTGGGCCACGCTGACCGCGGCGACGTCCGCGCCGGGTACGGGGATGAGTCCGAAGGCGCCCGAGGCGTAGCTGTGGTACTTGATCAGTTCCTGGGCGCGCTTCTTGCGGTCTACCATGATCCGAAACCTTTCGAGGGTCAGGTGAGGTTGATTTCAGGTGGAAACGATAAGCTCAGATGCACGTTTTAGGACGTTATTCGTCGCAAGTTTGGCATTCCGAAAGAAACAAAGCATCGCCAATCAACCGCTGCCTAAGCGATTGGTAAAAGAATGCCCCTATTGTCGCTGGTAAATTAGAGATCGGTTCTCGGGACTTTCGTTGAGCAAAGAATGACTGCCCAACGATCCAATATGTCCCAACGACTTGATACATTTTCAGTGCTTAACAACGCATTAAATGCCTATGACCACCGTCGGAGTTTTTGTTGGAAGCTGCGTCATCTTTCTGCGAATTGTAACAAAGTTCATCATGAGCTTTTCTTTGTATAATGAACTGCACTACCTCTGCGGGAAGCGGGCCGGCAGGTCGAGGGCGCGCGCCGGAAGCTCGTTGCGCGTCCCGGCGCTGACCGCCGCCCCCAGGACCAGGACGGTGTCGCGCACCGGCTGCCCTTCGATGGTCTGCGTGGGCAGGGCGACGCGCAGCAGCAGGCCGTCCCGCGACGACGACGGAGCATGGGCTTTCAGCAGGCGCAGCAGCGCCCACGGCCCGCGTTCGGCCAAAGTGATGGTGTCGCCGGTCGCCGCGGCGGTGCCGCCCGCCGGCGCGCCCTTCGGACGGAAGGGCGACCCGGCGGCCCAGCGGGCACTCAGCAGGACCGGCTGGCCCGGCGTCCAGGCAAGCGTCCCGCCGTTGGCCGAAGCCCCCACCGCGCTGGCGCCGGAGCGCACCGACCAGTCGATGATGTGCTCCGCCCCGACCTCCTGCGCGCGGTTGGCGCCGTAGGTGAGGCGGACACTGACGGGGGCCGGGCGCGCGACGGCCTCCAGCAGGGGGCGGGCGGCCTCCATCCGCTCCATGAAGGCGGCGACCTCGGGGGTCGCGGTCCGCATCACCGCGGCCCGGTGCTCGTCGAGCTGCCGGTAGAAGCGGCGGACGTCCTGCGGATCGGCGTCCGCCGCGCCGCGCGCCGGTTCGGAACCGACGAAGGGGAAGCGTCCGGCGAGGGTCTGGGCGAAGGCGGTGGACAACTTGGACAGGGCGACGTCGCTGTCCGGAACCGGGGTTTCCACCGGCATTCTGGGCGGGATTGGCAGGTGCACGACGACGGCCGGCGCTTCCGCGGTGGCGGGCGGCGGCGCGGCGGGTTCCGGCGACGGGGCCGGCCGCGGAGGAGGGGCCGTCGTGACCGGCTTGGCCGGCTCCGCTTCGGGCATGGCCAGCTTGGGTTCGGCGGGCCTGGCTTCGGCGGGCCTGGCTTCGGCGGGTTTGGCCTGTTCGGGCTTTGGCGGCTCCGGTTTCCGCTCGGCCGGCTTGGCGGCTTCGGCGGAGGGAGCGTCGGGAACCGGTTCGGGCAGGGCGGCGGCCAGGGCGTCCGGCAGCGCGGTGACCGCCGGGTTGAGAACCAGCGCGCCGCCGTCGCCAACCGCGAACAGGGCGCCGGTCTGCGGCGCGTCCAGCGCCAGGACGGCGGCGCGGGCTCCGGTCGCGGCGGTGGACAGGGCCTCGGTGATGCGGTCGGTGGTGTCGCGTCCCGGCAGATCGGCGATGGCCGCCTTCTGGAGCGCCACCCGGATCGCGTCGGGCAGGCCGCGGGCGGGCTCCTGCAAGGCGCCGGCGATCGGCCAGGAAACGGCTTCGGCGACGGCGCCGGTCAGGCGGCGGACGTCGTCAACATCCTCGGCGGACGGCGTTTCCGGAAGGCCGCGCAGCCGCTCGGCCAGGGCCTGGGCGCGCAGGATCAGCGGGTTGCGGCCGTACAGCCCCTCGGCCAGCGGGGCGGCGAGCTGCACCGATTCCGCGCGCACCGCTGCGGCGATGGTCCGCGCGTCCAGGTTGGGCAGATCGGCACCCGCGGCGATGCGCGTGATGTAGCCGTCCGTCGCCGTCATCGGCGACCGGGGGACGGCGCCGTAGACGCTTTCGGCCAGCGCGTTCAGCTCGTCGAAACCGCTGTTGCGGCGGAAGCGGTCGTAGCGCTCCAGCGCGTCGCGCCGCCCGCCGATGCGGTCGAGCTGCTCGGCAAGCCGGCGGAAGGCGGGCAGATCCTCCACCCGCTGCGGGTTGGCGACCGGCGGCAGGTCGGCCATGGTGGCGCTGGGCAGCAGGGCGTCGCGGATCGGCCGCAGCACCGAGCGGCGCAGCGTGACGGAGGCGAGCCGCTTCTTGTCCTCGTCGAAGGTGCTGAACAGCGAGGTCGGCAGCAGCGGCGTGGCGAGGGAGCTGCGCTCCATCACCGCCGTCGCCGCGATCACCCGACCGGCCAGGGCCCCGTTGGTGACGGCGTCGCGCGCCAGCAGCGCCCGGCGCAGGTCGGCGGTGGCGGTGGCGACCGGCGGGCTGCCGGCGGACACGCTGGACACGCCCTGCCACGCGGCGACCGACAGGCCGGCGACCGAGGCGGCGAACGCGGCCTGGGCCATCCGGCGGCGCTTGTGGGCCTGCTGGTAGGCGGCGTCGGACGGCCGCCCGTAGCCGGCCTCGGCGAAGGCGCGGCCCGGCAGCAGGTTGCGGGCGAAGACCGGGCGGCGCCCGCCGGTGGCCGGGGCATAGGCGCCGGTCAGGGCGATGCCGCGCAGCGGGAAGGGCTCGGTCTGGTCGTCGCCGCCCCCATCTCCTCCCAGGGCGCCGTCGAGGAACAGCGCCAGCGGATGGCGCAGCGTGTCCAGGGACGCCGGCAGCAACGGCAGCCGCACACCGGCGGTGCCGGCGGCGAAGGCGTCGGCCTCCAACACGGCGATGTCGGCGGCGATGGCCTCGAACGCCTCGTCGATGCGGCGCGGCTCGAAGGGTTTCGCCCAGTCCTGAGGGTTGGTCCAACCCAGCACGCCCTCCAGCAGGGCGGAGGGCATGGCGGCGCAGAGGTCGGTGAAGCCGTCCAGGGCCTCGGCGCGGACCACGACCACATGCACCGGGCCGACCACGCCGAGATCGTCGCGCAGAGTCCGCAGGCGCTCCCGCAGGGCGGCGCCCCGCTTGGTCAGCGCGTCGCGCGGGCTGGGGCGTTCGGCGGCGGCGCGCAGCTCGTCGGCGCCGACCATCAGCAGGATACCGTCCAGCGGGCGGCGCATCGGCCGCTTGCGCATCGCCGCGACCAGCGCCGGCCAGGACGCGCTCAGCCGGGAGCCGTCGGCGGAATCGGCGCCGGCGTGCAGGATCGCGGCCCCTTCGCAGAACCACCAGCAACCGTTCTCGCCGTTGCCGTCCTCGGGCCAGCGGACATGGGTCGGATCGGTGGCGAGCAGAGCGGGGCCGCCGACGCCGAAGGCGAGGAACCAGGGGATGTCGCCGCGGCGCAGGGGACCGCGCATCTGCCGCGTCAGGATATCCAGCCCCTCGCCATAGATGCGGGCGTTGGGCGGCGTGTTGGCGGCGGCCTTCGTGGGGGGAGGCGCCTCGGCGCGGACGCGCAGCGGCGCCGGCGGGGCGGGCCGGCGGGCCGGCGCCTTCCGGCCGGCGGCGGCCTTGGCGGCGGGCTTGCGCCGCCAGCGGCGCAGCTTCGGCCAGACCATCCGGCCGAGGCGGTAGAAGATGTAGAGCGGCAGCGCCAGCAGCGCGTAGGGCGCCAGCGTGACGGCAAAGGACAGCAGATAGACGATGGCGGAGCCGATGGTTGAGAGCACCAGCTCCAGCGTAAGAATCAGTAGGACCATGACAGCCCCATGTCCTCGACCGCGGCGCGGGCGCCGCTCAGATCGCGTTGGATGCCGCCGACGGCGCCGGCCCACAGCAGGTGCGAGACCACGAGGAACAGCACGGCGGTCCCGCCGACCGCCCACCACCAGCGCCGGGCGGACGGCGCGAGGTAGCCGGGCACGGCGCCGTCCGCCGGCTCGCAGGCGCGCGGGCTGGGGTGACTGGCCGCGGCACGCTCGCCGACGACGATGCGGTGCAGGGCGGGGCGGCGGGCGGTCGCCTGGGCGTCGTCGGGGAAGCCCAGCGCCAGCGCCGCGAGATAGACGGCGGCCAGCCCGCGGTCGGCCTTGGCGCCTTGGCGGATCAGGTCGTCGGCCTGCACGAACAGGGTTTGCAGCGTGGCGTTCGCGCCGAACAGGCGGCTGGAGACCACGGCGTCGGCGGGCCGCGTCTGGGCCAGCGCGCGGTCGGCCAGCATGGCCATGGCGAAGACCGCCTTGACCACCGTGCCATGCGCGCCCGGCCCTTGTGAGACGGCGGCGCCGCTCATCCCGTGGAGCGTGGCGGTCAGGCGGTCGGCCACCGCCCCCGCCGGGGCCTGCGCGTCGGCGCAGCCGGCGAGCAGGTCCTCCTGGAAGGCGCGGAACAGGGCCAGCGTGCCGGCGGGCTTGGCCCCCACGGGCGCCGTCTTCGGCGCCGGAGTGGGATGGGCCGGGGCGAGTTGGGCGGTCACGGCGTTCCCTCCGTCAGCGGAGCCACGGTGAAACTCTCCCGTCCCAGCCGCACGTCCAGGGCGCCGGCGCCGTCCAGCGTCTGCCGGTGGGCGCCGGGCGCGCCGTACCGCGCGTAGACGAGGGTTTGGGTCGGGGCGGTGGCGAAGGGCGGCAGGCTGTGCAGAAGCACGCTCTGGCCCGGCACCATCTCCCAGGAGGCGATGGCGATCCGGTTCCCGGCCTCGGCGCTCAGCGCCTCGCGGTCGCGGAACCAGCCCGCGGCGTCGAGCCCAGCCAGCCGTCCGGCCAGCGCCGGATCGGCCACCCGCACCACGTCGACCGCGACCGGGCGGCGCCCGTTGGCGTCGGGCTCGGCGACGATGCGCAGCACCGGGGCGTCGGCGCCCCCCGCACCGGGCGCGGGCGCACCCGCGGCGCAGCCGGCAAGCGTCAGAGCGAGGATCATCGCGAGGCGCTTCATGTCAGCCACCGCCGCCGGGCGCCGACTGGCCGACGCAGACGTAGCCCGCCGGAGTGTGACGGTACCAGTTGCCGGTCGCCTCGGCGCAGGGGGCGAGCACGCGGTCGTTGCGCTGCGGCTGCGCCACCACCGGAGCCGGGGCGGTGTCCACCTCGCGGGCACCGGCGGGACGGTTGGTGACGACGAAGCCGTCCTCGTCCTCCTCCACGATCATCACGTAGCGGGCGCGCTTGGCGGGGTAGCGGATGCCGACGTCGTAATCGCCGTCGGCCACCTTCTCCAGGATCGCGCCGGGGCGATCGCCGCCGAGCGGCGCGCAGCCCGTCCCGGCGAGCAGGACCGGCAACAGCGCCGTCGCGGCGATCAGGGTTCGCATCATCGGAATGTTCCTGCTCATACCGGAATCGCCTGGCGCTGGGCGTTGGTGGCGACCGCGGCGGGGCCGGCGGCCTCCATCAGGTCGGGCGGGGTCGGCTCGATGCCGGCCTCGGCCAGCGTCCGGTAGACCGACCGCCAGACCAGCTCGGGCACGACGAAGCTGGCATCGTAGTCCTCGACCCAGAAGAACAGGTTGTACTTGCACAGCCACTGGCCGTTGACGCCGCGGATGCCGTCGTAGCGGACGAAGGGCGGGCCGCCGGTGGCGCTTGCCATCACCTTGTCGGCGTTCTGCAGGGCGGTGGTCAGCAGGCCGCCCATCCGGCCGGGGTCGTGGCGGGCGTCGGCGTAATATTCCAGCTTCATCGACACACGGTCGACCGCGCTGAAATTGATGACGGTCGCCTCCGACACCTTGGCGTTGGGCATGGCGACGATGAAGCCGGCGACGTTGCGGATGCGCACCGTGCGCCACGTCATGTCAACCACGACGCCGCGCACCAGATCGGTGATCTGGATGCTGTCGCCGATCTGGAACGGCCGCTCGATGTTCAGGACGATGCCGGAGAAGACGTTGGCGATGTTGGCCTGGATGGCGAGGCCGATGACCATGCCGACGAGGCCGGAGGCGGCGAGCAGGCTGGTGATCGGCTGCTTCAGCACGAAGGCGATGATGCCGCAGCCGGCGAAGCCGAAGACGATCAGGGTGGAGAAGCGGCGGACGATGCCGGGGATCTTGCGCTGGGTGCGGATCTCCAGCGGGGTCCAGACGAAGCGCTCCAGCGTGCGGTCGACCAGGATGGCCGGCACGATCCACCACAGCACGTTGACGCCGTTCACCACCATGGCGATCCCGCTCGGCGGCAGAGTCGCCACGGCCTGGTCCAGCACGATGTTGCCGGCGGACATCAGCAGCAGCGGCCAGGACAGGATGCGCATGAACAGCGTCTGGATCTTCCAGAACTGGCCGCGGTCGCGGCGGTCCATGACTGCGGCGAAGACCGCCAGCACGGCGCTGAAGATGGCGATGTAGACGAAGAAGTCGCGGTGGATGAAATCGCGCGCCGCCGGGGAATCCGGTGCCGCGACCACGCCGAAGTCGACGCGCGAGAAGTCCGGCTGCGGGCGCCCGAAGCCGACATAGTTCGGGTCACCCTCGCTGCCGACCGAGGCGACGTCCTGCGAGATCCAGGCGCGCGACAGGCGCCAGCCGGGCGACGGGGCCAGCACCCGCTTGGCGCGGAGCTGCTCGAGCAGGGTGGAGCTTTCGCTCTCGCCCTCCAGCGCGCGGCGGAAGCGGTCGGCGAGGCCGGGATCGGCGGCGGACGCGGTCTCCGCGGCGGCCATCGCCTTCAGCTTCTCCACGAAGTCGTTGGTGTCGACCAGCGACATGCCGAGCACGTCGGTGACGAACATCACCGTGTTCCGGTTCTGCGTCCGGTGGCGGAAGCTGACGCCGACCGTCTGGCTGCCGTAGGGCGGGCGCTGGTCGAAGACGTTGAGGGCGAAGCGCCCTTCGATCCGGTAGGCGACGTAGGTGGTGACCTCGCCGCGCTCCTCGCGGTAGGGCTTGCCCAGCTCGACCGGCTTGACCGCGTTGGTGAAGACGACGTCCGCCGGGTTGAAGGCGCCGCGGTATCGGAACCAGATCGTCAGGTTCAGCGTCGCCTCGTTGGCGTCCGGGTTCAGGTCGCGGATCTCGTGGAGCTGGACGCCGGTGTAGATGACGTCCGTCTTGTACATGAAGCGGTCGTTGACGTAGAGCGCCCGGCCCTTGGTGACCTCCTCCAGGAAGTTGGAGACGCCGGCCTCGCGGATCGGCTGGAGCTGGGTCAGCGCCGCCACCGGGTTCAGGCCGTTGTAGGACGCCATCATCACCGGCAGGGTGGCTTGTCCGCGGTTGTCGAAGGTCCAGGTGCCGACCGTGCCCTGGAAGGCGGTCTCGGCGCGGTCATGGTCGGCGATGGCGCGGCGCAGCGCCTCGCCGTCCGGCTTGCCGGTCGTGACATTCGTCTTGGCGATGGCGCCGGCGATGAGGTCAACGCCGTCGGCGCCCAGCGCCGCCGCCCAGTCGGGCACCGCGTTGAAGCGCTTCACATACTGGCCGTAGAAGCGCTGCGCCCGCTCGTTGGCCGTGTCGAACAGCACGGGTGAGGACACCAGCAGGCCGTGGCCGTAGGCTTCCGGGGTCAGCGCCTTGGGGTTGGCCTGCGCCTGGGCGACGATCTCGGTGCGGAAGGCCGAGGAGGCCATCTCCGAGCTGCCGGCGATCAGGTTGCGCACCCCGGCGTCGCGCAGCGCCACCACCACCCGCGCGCTGTCCACAGCGGATCCGATGACGACGACGGCGCCGGTCGGCATCTTCTCCTTGACCGCCTGGGCCAGCGCCGGCAGGGCGGACGCACCGCCGCGGCCCGGCGCGAAGGTCCACTGGCCGACCAGCTTGGTCCCGAAGCGCTGGAGGATCGCGTCGAACTGCCCGGCCTGCGATGCCGCCTGCTCGCTGTCCTCGCGGACGATGGCGACGGTCGGCTCGCCCACCACGTTGCGGACGTAGTTGGCGAGGAAGCGCGTCTCATGCGTGCGGTCCAGCGTGATGCTGAACAGCCAGGGGCTGGGCGGGGCGTCCGCCGGGCGGACCAGCGGGCGCGGGGCGATCAGCGGGATCTGCCGCTGGGCGTAGATCGCCGTCGCGCTGTCGGTGGCGTCGGGCGTGTGGCCGATCACCGCGAGGACGGAGGGATCGTTGGAGACGCGCCGGGCGATCTCCAGCGACTTGCCCTTGTCGCCCTCGTCGTCGAAGGGCTTGACCACCACGGGACGGCCGGCGATGCCGCCCGCCGCGTTGATGGTGTCGGCGCGCAGCGCCGCCCCCTTGCGCAGGGCCAGCCCCAGCGCCGCGTCCGGCCCGCTGAGCGGCCCGACGACGGCGACGGTCAGCGGCTCGCGCGCGCTGTCGCCGAGGAAGCCGGCGCGGACGACCAGGGAGACCAGCACGGCGACGAGCATCGCCGCCGCCAGGATCAGCGCGAAGCGCGCCTTCTTGGTCAGGTGCGACCAGCGCAGCGGCGGCCGGGAGCGGGGCTGGAGCGAGCTCAGCATGGGGTGGGCCTCGGGCGGTCCGTGTCGGGGTGGAAATAACCCTCTCCCCCCTGGGGAGAGGGTGGCCCGGAGGGCCGGTGAGGGGGTTGCGCGTGGCGGTGCATCCGGCACACGCACAACCCCCTCACCCTGACCCTCTCCCCAGGGGGGAGAGGGGAAACAGCGATCGGTGCGCGCATCCTCATTGCTCCTGCATCGCGTGCTGGAGGCCGTTGAGGACCGGCGAGAACACATAGTCGAGGATGGTGCGCCGCCCGGTCAGGATGCTGCAGGTCACGCGCACGCCGGGGAACAGCTCGTAGGTCTTGCCGCCGTAGTCGAAACGGGTCACCGGCAGCTCGACGCGGACCTTGTAGTAGGACTGCTTGTTGGCGTCGAGCAGCGTGTCGGGGCTGATCGTCCGCACCCGCCCCTCGATGTGGCCAAAGCGCGAGGCGTCGCCGCCGGCCAGCGTCACCACCACCGGCTGGTCGGGGCGGACATAGCCGATGTCCTGCACCGGCAGGCGGGCGTCCACCACCAGCTTGCCGTCGCGCGGCACCAGCTCCACCACCGTTTCGCCGGCCTTGACGACGGCGCCCTTGGTGGAAACGGCCAGCGTCTTGACGATGCCGTCCATGGGTGCCCGCAGGCTGCTGCGGTCCAGGCTGTCCTGGTAGCGGGTCAGGCGTTGCGACAGCTCGTCGTGGTTGCGGCGGGCCTCGTCGAGGGCGTTGCGGCTCTCCTCCTCGTACTTGCGGCCGATCCACACCAGCTTGCTGCGTGCCTCGGCCAGCGCCGCCTCGGCCTGGGCCAGCGTGGCGCGGTCCTCGGCAATGGCGCTGCTGACGCGGGCGTCGTCGCGCAGAAGCTCCAGGTGCTTCATGCGGTTGGTGATCTCGCGCTTCAGCAGGGTCTCGCTGATGGAGAGCTGCTCGCGGATCAGCCCCTGCGCCACCTGGGAGCCGCCGATGCGCGCCCGCACGGCGGCCACCTGCTGCTCGCGCTGGGCGATGTCCTGGCGTTGGATGTCGAGGTCGGAGGCCAGACGGTCGCGGCGGGCGCGGAACAGGTCGCGGGTCTGTGCCACCAGATCGGGCCGCTCGCGCAGCAGCCGCTCGGGGAAGTCGATGGCCTCGCGGCGCCCGACCTCCGCCTCCAGCCGCGCCGTGTCGGCGGACAGCGAGCCGAGGCGCAGCTTCAGCTCCTCCAGGTCGGCGCGGATCTTGGTCTGGTCCAGCTCGACCAGCACCTGTCCGGCGGTGACCGAATCGCCTTCCTGCACCAGGATGTCGCGGACGATGCCGCCCTCGAAATGCTGGACCGACTGGTTGTAGGACAGCGGCACCACGTCGCCGGGCGCGCTGCTGGAGACGTTCAGTTCGGCGAAGGCCGCCCAGCCGAGCGCGGCGAGGAAGGCGGCGATGCTGACCGCGAACAGGCCGTCGCCGAAGCGGCTTTCGGTGTCCGCGGTCTGCGTTCCCATCAGGGCGGCCGGGAGGGCAGCCGGGACGACTGTCGGAATGGCGTTCGGCGCGGACGCCGGGCCGGCGGCGGGCTTTCGGGTCAGCAGGGGAAGCGGCTTCATGGCGTCACCAGCCCCGCCGGCTCGCGGACGGTGGCCGCGCCGTTCGGTTGGTCGAGGTCGAGCACCAGGGAGGCGCCCTGGAGGATGCGCGGGTCGTGGGAGGCGATGATCACCGTGTGGCCGCTCCGCGCCAGTTCGATCAGCGTGCGGTAGACGGTGGCGGTGCCTTCGGAGTCCAGCCCGTCGGTCGGCTCGTCGAGCAGGATCAGCCGTCCGCCGACCGCCAGGGCGCGGGCCAGCGCCAGCCGGCGGCGATGGCCGGTCGGCAGCTCGTGGCCGAAGTTGCGCAGCGGCGTGTCGAGCCCCTGGGCGCAGTCGGCCACCGTGCGGTCGGCCCCGGCGCGGTGCAGGACGGCGTGAAGCTCGGTCTCCGACAGGCGCGGGTTGGCGAGCAGCAGGTTCTCGCGGATCGTGCGGTTGAGGAACACCGGCTCCTGGGGCAGCAGCCCGATCTGCTGGCGCCACCAGGAGGGGGCGAATTTGCGGATGTCCACCCCGTCGGCCAGCACCGCGCCCTCCTGCGGGTCGGCCAGACCGGCGATCAGGCGGATCAGCGTCGATTTGCCGGAGCCGTTGCGGCCCTTCAGCACCAGGATGTTGCCGGCGGGCACCGACAGGGTCAGTCGGCGCAGCAGCGGCGTGACGCCGCCCGGCGGGGTGAAGGTCAGGTCGCGCAGTTCCAGCGTGCCGGCGTAGCGGGGCAGGCTGGTGCCGCCGGTCGGCTCGACCGCGGTGCGGGCGAACTGCTCCAGCCGCGCCTGCGCCTGCCGGGCCATCGCCAGAGACTCGCCGATCTGGGCCAGCCGGGTGAAGGGGGCAAGCGCGCGGCCGACCAGCAGGTTGATGCCGATCAGCGACCCGACGTCCAGCTCGCCGCGCACCACCAGAACGGCGCCGGTGGCGATGACCGCCACGCCCTGGAGCGCCTGGAGGCTCTGCGCCGCCGACTGGGCGCGGCCCTGGCGCATCGACATGCGCTCTCGGAAAAAGCGCAGGGCCTTGGCGGCGCGCTGCCAGTCGCCGAGCAGCGGCTTGGCGCCGCCGAACAGGGCGACCGCGTCGCGCCCGACGATGGCGGTGGTGACCAGCCCCTGGGCGTCGGCGCCGGCCTGGGCGAGGTCGCGCCCGACCGCTCGCATGTCCGCCTGGGCGAGCAGCCCGGCGGCGATGGCCAGCAGCGTGAAGACGAGGCAGATCGCCGCCAGCGGCCAGGAGATCAGCGCCACCACGAGGATGAAGCCGAGCGCGAAGGGCAGGTCGAACAGCGTCGCGAGGTTTGCGGAGCCGAGCGCGGAGTCGATCTGCTCCGGCGCCCGCAGCGCCTCGCGCCGGGCCGCGTCGCCCTCCGCCGATCCGGCGCCGCTGCGCGCGGTCATCAGGATGCCGAAGGCCCCGGTGGTCAGCCGCTCGTGCTCGGCCCGCCCGATGCGCCCGGCGATGCCCAGCCGGACGTGGCGGAACAGATGCTCGAAGGCGATCGACAGGACGACGCCGACGGTCAGCGCCGCCAGCGTGGAGTCGACGCCGTGCGTCACGTAGCGGTTCAGCACCAGCATCGTGTAGAAGGACGAGGCCAGCCCGAGCAGGTTCGCCGCCAGAGACGCCGCGAAGACGCGGGCGGTCAGCCGCAGGTTGGCGCGCAGCCGGAGCACCAGAAGACCGATGGCGCCGCCGCTCATCGCGGGTCTCCCGTTCCGCGCCGGCCTGGATCGCGTCCGCCCTGGTCGCGGAAAGCGCCACGGCCCGGCGCGGTCAGCTTCGGCATCGGCTTGGTCTGGATGTCGGTGGCGTTCAGCCGGCCCATGGCGGCGAGCAGGCGGTAGCCGGCCAGCACCAGTTCCGTCTCCGCCGCGGCGGCGTCGCTGCGCGCGTTGATGAGAGTCGTCTCGCCCGACAGGATGTCAATCAGCGACCGGGTGCCCAGCTCGCGCTCCGACCGCGCCACGTCGAGGAAGCCGGCGGCGAGGCTCGCTTGGTCATTCAGAAGCTGCACTTGGGCGCGGGCGCTTTCCAGCCGGTTCCAGCTGTTGCGGACGGTCTCCAGCACCGTGCGCTCCTGGTCGGCCCAGGTGGCGTCGGCGGCCCGCAGGTCGGCCTCGGCCAGACGGATGCTGTTGAGCGCGGTCAGGCCGGTGTTCAGCGAGAAGGTGACCTGGAGCTTGAACAGCAGCTCGTTCTGCCGCCCGGATTGGCCGGCGACGTCGCGCTTGATGTTGTGTTCCACGAAGCCGTCGATCCGCGGGTAGAGCGTGCGGCCGCGCACCGAGGTCACCGCCTCCTGCGCCGCCGCGGTGGTCAGGGCCAATTCCTGGAGACGCGGGTTGTGGCGGCGCGCCTCCTCCACCGCCGCGTCCATCGAGACGGGCAGGCCGGCGCGCGTCATCGCCAGGACCTGGGCGTTGCTGACCTGGAAGGGGACATGGCCGAAGAAGGCCTGGAAGCGGCTCTGCGCGTTCTGCGTCGCCTCCTCCGCCGCGACGCGGCGGGCCTGGGCGCCGGCCAGCTGGCTCTTGGCCTGAAGCACGTCGGTGGAGAAGCCGAAGCCCTCCTGAAGCCGCACCTCCTCCAACCCGGTCTGGCGGCGGATGTTGTCTTCGGACTGGCGCGCGAAGGCGAGCAGCTGGTGGGCGCGGACGAGGCTGGCGTAGGCGGTGAGGCCCTCCACCAGCAGCTCCTGCCGGGTGCGCTCCACCGCGATGTCAGCGCGGACCAGCGTCACCTGGGCGCGCCGGATGTCGGCGTTGGTCGCGTCGAAGTCCCAGATCAGCTGCGTCGCCCGCGCCGAAAACTGGGACGCGTTCATGTCCGTGTTGGGCAGGCCCGCCGGCTTGGTCGTGCTCTCGCGCCCGCCGTTGGCCGACAGGCTCAGCGTCGGGAACCAGCCGCCATGGCTGACCCGCAGGGCGTTGCGGGCCCCGTCGGCGGCGGCCTCCGCCCCGCGCAGGCGGTCGTGGGTTTCCGTCGCCTTGCCGATCAGCGCCACCACCTCGTCGCGCGGAGCTGCAACTAGAGATTGTGGCGCTCCGGTCAGGAGCGGAAGCGCAACCGTGGCGATAAGACAAAACTTGTGCATGAGGGTCCTGGAGATCGCCGCATGTCTAAGCCATTCGGCTTACAGCGATGATGATCTTAGTCGAGAACTCTCATACTCATTTAGGACAAAACAGTATCCAAATACCTAAAAATGCGTCGAATTCTGTCAGGCGCCTATGAATTTTCTGCGACCGGCACAATCGTCGAGGCATGGGTTGTGGTGTGGTGTGTGTCCACGGCGTGAAGCGCGATCGCCCAATCGCCGCTGTGGGTGTCCGGGCCGTTTTGCACAACCGGAATATTGTCCGGCAGCCCCAGACCGGAGGAGAGGAGTGCCGCGTAGTCGAAGCGCCCATGATCGGCCTGAGGCGATGGCGATGGCGATGGCAATGGCGACGTGGCCAGCGGCTGGTTGTGCAGCTGCGCCGCGACGGTGGCCTGCGCGTCGAAGGCGACGCCGGCCACCAGCCGGCTGCTGCCGTCGGCCATGGTCATGCTGGTGGTGCCGAGGATCTGGCTGCCGGCCAGAGTCGTGTCGGTCGGGGTGGCCGTGGTGGCGATGGACAGGATTCCGGCCTCCGCCAGAGTGCGCAATTCGCCCGGCTGGCTCACCCCGTCGCCGTCGGCGTCCTGCCAGACCTGGAGCGTGGCGAAGCTCTCGTCCGCGGCGTCGATGCGCCCGTCGTGGTTGCTGTCGAGCGAGGCGAGCGCCTCCAGGCTGCTGTTGAAGCCTTTTCCGAAATGCTCCGACACCAGCTCGCGCCCGTCGTCGATCTGCCCGTTGTGGTTGTCGTCGCGCACCAGCAGGGCGTTGCCCTTGCCGACCCAGCCGGTGCGGTCGGCCACGCCGTCGCCGCTGACGTCGAACAGGACGCCGTCGGTCAGCGCCCGCAGGGCCAGCCCGTCGCCGGCCATGTCCAGCACGATGGGGTCGCTGGCGACGGTGGTCAGCTTGATGTTGTCGACGCGCAGGATCGGGTTGACGCTGTTGTCGCTGGTGTCGGAGGTGCCGAAGCCCAGCGACAGGGTGGTGTTGGCCGGGATGACGACGCTGAATTTCCCGCTGGCGCTCGCGTCCTTGGCGAGCAGCGTGACCACGCCGTTGACGCTGACGAAGGCGAAGTCGTGATAGCCGGGGTCGGAGAAGATGAAGGTCCAGTCGAAGGTCAGCGTCGTGTCCTTCGTCACCGTGACGGAGGTGGCCAGCTTCATCGCGTTGCCGAAGGACGGAATGGTCCCGGTCGCCGTGGCGATGGAGCCGTGGGTGAGGCCGAGGAAATCCTCGAGCTGCGTCGGCGACTGTCCGCCAGCGGAGGTCAGGGTGCCCTCATGCCCGTCGCCGGTCGCGCCCACCGTGGCGCCGCCGGTGTAGCTCCAGCCGGTCAACCCCTTGTCGAAGGAGCCGTTGGGGATCAGCACGCCGGGATGCAGGGTGACGGTGTCCGTCGCGGCGGAGAAGGCGCTGCCATCGCCGAGGGTGATGGCGGTCTTGGACCCGGCGCTGCCGGTGGTCTGGTCCCAGGCCCGGATGGTCAGGGCGCCGTTGACGGTGGCCGGCACCGCGGCGTTGGGCTGGAAGTAGAGCCGGTCGGTGGCGCGCAGCAGAAGGGCGGAATCGCTGTCGTTGACCGCGCCGACGAGGCTCCAGGTCGCACCGTTGTCGGTGGAGAACCACCAGCGGCCATAGCTCTCGTCGGTGCCGGTCAGGGCGATGCCGACGACGGCCCCCGCGTCGGTGTCGGTGACGTTCCCCGGGCCGCTGCCGTTCAGCCCGACCAGCTTGGACACCGCGAAGCCGACCGTGCCCGCGGTGGGGGCGGCCAGGGCCTCCGCCGCCACGGCCACGTCGAGGTTGGTGTCGATCAGGACGGGGGAGGCGTTCGGCGGCGCCACGGTGACGCCGATGGTGGCGGTCGCGGTCAGCGGCCCGCCGGACCCGCCGTTGCCGAGATCGTCCACGACGATCCGGATGGCGTCGGCCCCGGTGTAGGCGCTTGCCGTGTAGAGGAGCCCGTTGGCGGCGCCGAGCAGCCCGTTGATGGTGGCGAGCGTCGCGCGGATGGTGACGGTGTCGGTTCCGTTGCCGGTGATGACGGCGTCCCACCCGGCGCCGGCCAGGGTCAGCGTGCCGTGGCCGGCGGTCAGCGTGACCAGCATCGGCAGCGCGCCGGCGTCGACGTCGACGTCGGACACCGACAGGCCGGTGACCGCCACCGCCACGCCCTTCATCGTCGCCAGCGCCGTCGTGCCGGCGGTGATCTGCGGCGCGTCGTTGACGGGGGTGACGGTTCCGGTCAGGGCGATGGTGTCGGCGCTGTAGACGGTGCTGCCGCCGACGCCGGCTGTCAGGTCGACGCGGCCGCCGGTGACGATGGGGGCGCCGCCGTCCTCGATCAGCCGGACGGTCAGGGCCGGGGTGGTGCCGTTCCAGTCGGCGGCGGGAACGAAGCGCAGCATCGCGTTGGCGGCGACGACCAGGGCCGAGCCTTCCGCCACCGCGCCCACGGTGATCCAGGCGGAGCCGGACCAGTATTGCCAGACGCCCTGCCCGGCGGTCGCCGCGTTGCCGACGATGGCGACACCGGCGAAGCCGTTGGCGGCGGAGCCGCCCGCAACGGCGTCCGCGGGATCGGAGAACAAATGGCCGAACAGGGCGGTGACGCTGGTGCCCGTCGGATTGACGGTGTCCTCGGCGATGGTCGGCAGGGTCGCCGTCGTGCCCGTCGCCACCGGGGCGTCGTTGACCGGAATGACCGTGCCCGTCAGCGCAATGGTTCCGGCGCTGTAGGCGGTGCTGCCGCCGACGCTCGTCGCGTCGACCCGCGCGCCGCTGGCGATCGCGCCTTGCGACGTGTCGACCAGCCGGACGGTCAAGGCCGGCGTGGTGCCGTTCCAGTTGGCGGCGGGAACGAAGCGCAGCGCCGTGTTGGCGGCCAGCAGCAGGCCGTTGCCGCCGCTGACCGTGCCGATGTCGGCCCAGGTCGCCCCGGTCCAGTACTGCCATGCCCCTTGCGCCAGGGTGGCGGCGTTGCCGACCACCACCACGCCGGCCAGCGTGTCGGCCGCCGAGCCGCCGCTCACCGCGTCGGCGGCGTCGGAGAACAGATGGCCGAACAGGCTGGCGACGGTGGTTCCCGCCGGGTTGGCGGTGTCCTCGGCGATGGTCGGCAGCGTGGCTGCCGTGCCCGTCGCCACGGGGGCGTCGTTGACGGGGGTGATCGAGGTGGTCAGGGCGACGGTGCCGGCGCTGTAGCGGCTGTCGCCGCCCACGCTCGCCAGGGCGACCCGTCCGCCGCTGGTCACGGCCCCTTGGGAGTCGTCGATCAGACGGACGGTCAAAGCCGGGGTGATGCCGTTCCAGTTGGCCGCGGGAACGAAGCGCAACGCCGTGTTGGCGGCCAGCAGCAGAGCGTTGCCGTCCGAGGCCGCCCCCACGGCGGTCCAGCCCGTGCCCGTCCAGTATTGCCACACACCTTGCGTGGTCGCTGCGTTGCCGACGATGGCGATCCCGGCGAAACCATTGGCGGCGGAACCGCCGCTCACGGCGTCCGTCGCGTCGGAGAACAGGTGGGCGAACAGGCTGGTGACCGTGGCACCCGCCGGGTTGACGGTGTCCTCGGCGATCGTCGGCAGGACGGTGGTCGTTCCGGTGGCGACCGGCGCGTCGTTGACGGGGGTGACGGTCCCGGTCAGCGCGATGGTACCGGCGCTGTAGACCGTGCTGCCGCCGACACCGCCGGTCAGGTCGACGCGGGTGCCGGTGACCAGCGGCGCGCCGCCGTCCTCGACCAGCCGGACGGTCAGGGCCGGGGTGATGCCGTTCCAGTTGGCGGCGGGAACGAAGCGCAGCGCCGTGTTGGCGGCCAACAGCAGCCCGTTGGCGTCGCTCGCCGCGCCGATGCCGGCCCAGGCGGTGCCGGTCCAGTACTGCCACACGCCTTGCGCCGCGGTGGCGGCGTTGCCGACCACCACGACACCGGCGAAGCCATTGGCGGTGGACCCGTCGCTGACCGCGTCGGCGGCGTCGGAGAACAGGTGACCGAACAGGGCGGAGACGGTGGCTCCCGCCGGGTTGACAGTGTCCTCGGCGATGGTCGGCAGGGTGGCCGTGCTGCCCGTCGCTACGGGGGCGTCGTTGACCGCGCTGACGGCAGTGGTCAGAGCGATGGTGCCGAGGCTGTAGCGGCTGTCTCCGCCGGCACCCGTCACGTCCGTCCGCTCGCCGCTGGTCACGGCCCCTTGCGAATCGTCGATCAGGCGCACCACCAGGCTCGGCGGCACGCCGTTCCAATCGGCGGCGGGCAGGAAGCGCAGCTTGGTGTCGGCGGACAGCAGCAGGGCGTTGCCGTCCGACACCGTGCCGACGGCGGCCCAGCCCGTGCCGGTCCAGTACTGCCACACGCCCTGCGCGGTCGCCGCGTTGCCGACGATGGCGATGCCGGCGAAGCCATTCGCGGCAGACCCGCCCGCCACCGCGTCCGCCGGGTCGGAGAACAGATGGGTGAACAGGCTGGAAACGGTGGCGCCCGCCGGGTCGGCGGCGTCTTCAAGGACCGCCGGCAGAAGCGTCGTCGTTCCGGTGGCGACCGGCGCGTCGTTGACCGGAGTGACGGTCCCGGTCAGGGCGATGGTGCCGGTGCTGTAGACGGTGCTGCCGCCGACGCCGGTCGTCAGGTCGACACGGCCGCCGGTGACGACGGGCGTGCCGCCGTCCTCGATCAGCCGGACGGTCAGGGCCGGGGTGGTGCCGTTCCAGTTGGCCGCCGGCAGGAAGCGCAGCTTGGCGTCGGCAGCGAGGATCAGCGCTGTTCCCTCCGCGACCTCGCCCACGGAGGTCCAGGCGGAACCGGTCCAATATTGCCAGACGCCCTGCGCGGCGGTCGCCGCGTTGCTGACCACCGCCACACCGGCGAAGCCGTTGCCGGCGGAGCCGAACACCGCGTCGGTGGGGTCGGAGAACAGCCCGCCGAACAGCGACGCGACGCTGGCGCCCGCTGGATCGGCGCTGTCTTCCGCGATGGGGGCCAGGACCGCTTGTGCGCCGGTCGCCACCGGGGCGCCGTTCACCGGGGTCACCTCCAGCGTCAACGGGGTGACGTCCCCCGACAGCGGGGTGGTGCCGCCGACGCCGGTCAGCGTGAACAGCCGGTGTTCGGCGCCGCTGAAGCCTTCGGCCCATTCGCTGTTCACCGCCCGCAGCCCGAGCGACGGCGCGGTGCCGTTCCAGTTGGCGGCGGGCAGGAAGCGCAGCAGGGCGCTGTCCGGAAGCACGAGCGCCGCGCCGTCGCCGACCGCGCCCACCGCCAGCCACACGTTGCCGTCCACGCTGTATTGCCAGACGCCGACTGGGGAGTCCGGGTTCGCCACCACGGCGACGCCGATCACGCTGCTGCCGGCCTCGCCGGGCCGGAACATCGCCTCGATCAGGTGAAAGACGGCGAAGCCGGCCGGGACCGCGGTGCCCTCGGCGATCGCCAGGGCCTTCGCGAAGGCCGCCGCGTCGAAGCCGGCCGAGAGGGTGGGGGCCGCCACCGGCGGCACCGTCGCGGGCGGGGTGACAGTGGCCGCCTCGATGGCGCGGGCCACCTGCTGCTGGATCTGCGCGGCGACGGCAAAGGGGTCGCTGGTCAGCGCCTTGGTGACCGCCGGGGAGGCGGTCGGGGCGCTGGTGGTGGGCGCGGGGGCGGTGACGCTCGGCGCGGCGGTGTCGGCGCTCTTGGCGGTTCCGGCGGCGTCGAAGCTGATCGGCTTCAGCGCGGGTTCGCTTCCCATGCTGGATTTGGCGGCGGCCGGAGACGCCTCGCCCTCCGCCGAGGAGGCGTCGGTGGAGGCGTCGGCGGCTTCGCCCTTCGCGTCCTCCTTGGCCCCGTCTTCCTTGGCGCCTTCCTCTTTGGCGCCTTCCTCTTTGGCGCCGTCCTTCTCGCCGCCCTCGTCCTTGCCGCCCTCCTTGCCCTCGGCCGGGGCTTCGGCGACCTGCTCGGCGGATTTCTCCCCGCCGCCCTTTTCACCGCCCTTTTCGCCGTCTCCTTTGGCGCCGTCCTTGGCCGCCTCTCCCGCGGGCGGCGGGTTGGCGAGATCGGCCAGCGCCTTGTTCTCGGCGGACACGGGAACTTCGCTGCCCTGGGCGTTCTGCTGCACCGTCTCCGCCGTCTGGCGGGCGGCGGCCAGCGCCGCTCCGGGGGCGCGCCCGTCCGCCAGCGCCTGCCCGAGCGCGGCGTTGAAGGCGGCGCCGGACCCGCCGAGCGCCTGCACCGCCTGCTGGACGTTCTGCCCGCTGGCCAGCGCCGCGATCAGCCCGTCGCTCTTGACGCCCTTCGCGGTTTCGGCGGACAGGGCCAGCGCGGTGGACACGGTCTGCTGCGCCGAGCCCAGTGCGCCGGACATCTCCTGACCGCTGGACAGGGCCCGCCCCAGCGCCTCGCCGAAGCCGCCGGCCGCCGCACCGTCGAGCCCGGCGGCGGCGGCGAAGGTCTTGACGGTGGCCGCCACATTCTGGCCGGACGACAGCGAGGCGACCAGCGCGTCCGCCGGTTTCGCCGGCACGGCGGCAGCATCCTGCCGGGCCGCCATGTCCGTTTGCGCCCGCGCCGAGGCGCCGAGCGCCGCGTCCGGCTGCGCGCCCTGCGCCAGCGCGTCGTTCAGGACGCTGGTGAAGGCAGGGTTGCCGGCCAGCGCGCCGCCCGCATCGTCGGTCTTTCCGGCGGCCAGCGCGCCGAGCAGGCGCGCGCCGTCGGTCTGTTCGACCGCGACGGAATTGGTCTGGACCGCGCCGGCGGCGCTCAACGCCTGAGCCTCGGCAATGGCGCCGGCGGCGTCGGCGCCGCTGGACAGGGCGTGTTCCAGCGCTTCGGCGAAGTGACCGCCCGATCCGGGGCCGAGCGCCGTCACCGCGTCCTGCACCCCCACGCCGGAGGCGAGCGCCGCGGCGAGCTTGTCGGACGGCGAGACGGAAACGGCGTCCGGCACCGCCGGGGCGGTGGGGGAAGCGGTCAGAGCCTGCGACAGGGCGGCGATCGGGTCGGCGGCGCCCGCCGGGCGAGCGGCCGGGTCCATCACCCCGCTGAACAGCGCCGCCGACAGGTCGGACGCCGTCTTGGAATCGTTCGCGCCGCCCGGCCCGATTCCCTGTCCCTGGGCCAGGGCGACGGCCAGGCGCTGCTCCCCGGTCAGCGCCGCGGTTTCCTGGGCGGCTTCCGCCATGCGCGCCGCCGTGCCGGCGGCGATCCGGCTCGCCTGGGCGATGGCCTCATCGGGCGTGGCGCTGGCGCCGACCCCCGCCGCGACGTCGCGCATCCAGCCGTCCGCCACGCTGCCCGCGGCGCCGTCCGGCAGGCCCTGTCCGGTCAGCGCCGCCGCCAGCTTCTCCTGCACGGCCTTCAGCGCGCCGGGATCGCCGCCCAGCAGCACCGCCGCCGCTTCGGACGCCAGGGCATCGGGGATGGTCAGGAGCGGGGCGGTGGCGTCCAGGGTGTCCGGCATAGTGGCCCTCTCGCCATCGCGGCGGTCGCGTATCGGGAAGGCCAATAACAAAGTGATTTGTTAAAGAAATTCTGAACGCTGCCGGTCTTTTGGCCAATCGGAAGTTAATTCTTCTCGGATCGGTGGTCACACAACAACGAAATCCCCGCAGGGCGGGGATGGTTACTGCATGAATTTTGGCTCATGCAGAAGCAAATTGTCGATTATTGATGCATTTGAGACTTCGGTTGTAAAAGAGAGGAAGGCACCTTTCTGAAAAGTGGTGTTCAAGAACGGCGCCGCCTTTGTCATTCCACCTGGGGATGCAGAGGCGGCGCCGTCCGTGCGGATCGCGTCAGGAGGCCGTCCGGATGGTGCCGACGCGCCCGCCGGCCAGGAAGTCCTCCGCGGCCCGCCCGCCGACGCGGAGGCCGCTGTCCTTCTCGAACAGGGAAAAGTCCTTCAGCAGGCAGTCGATGCCGACCGCCTCGCCGACGCGCAGCTCGCTGTAGCCGG
The DNA here is from genome assembly GCF_001315015.1 of Azospirillum brasilense. Lineage (NCBI taxonomy): Bacteria > Pseudomonadati > Pseudomonadota > Alphaproteobacteria > Rhodospirillales > Azospirillaceae > Azospirillum > Azospirillum brasilense. The sequence goes on from NZ_CP012915.1 coordinate 50,164, forward strand.
GGACGGAGACCATCACCTCGTCGGTCAGGCCGCCGTCGTCGTCATGGGCGGTGTGGACGCCGGACAGCTTCACTGAGATCAGCGATTCCGCCCCCACATGCTCGACCAGGGTGACGGTGCCCGGCAGGCTCTTGCCCTGGCCCGGCGGCACGACGGCGAGCGCGCCGGGGCGCAGGCCCAGCCAGACCTTCATGCGGCTGCCACCGCCCGGCCGCTCGGCCCCAGGGCGTTCCGTCTTGTCGGGAAGCGGCAGGACGCTGTTGCCGATGCGCACGGTCATACCCTCGACCTCGGCGTCGATCAGGTTCATCGGCGGCGTGCCGATGAAGCGGGCGACGTAGGTGTTGGCCGGCTTCTCGTAGATCTCGCGCGGGGTGCCGTACTGCTGGAGGTGCCCGTCGCGCATCAGCGCGATGCGGGTGCCCATGGTCATCGCCTCGATCTGGTCGTGGGTGACGTAGACGAAGTTGCCGCCGACCCGTTGGTGGAGCTGGGTGATCTCCGCCCGCATGGCGGTGCGCAGCTTGGCGTCGAGGTTCGACAGCGGCTCGTCCATCAGGAAGGCCGACGGCTGGCGCACCATGGCGCGGCCGAGCGCCACGCGCTGGCGCTGGCCGCCCGACAGGGTGCGCGGGTGGCGGTCCAGCACCTTGGTCAGCGCCAGCGTGTCGGCGGTGCGCTCCACCAGCTCGCGCACCTCCGGCGAGTTCTCGATGCGGCGCTTGAAATAGTCGCCGATGAAGGGGATGTGGAACCACCAGCGGAACTGCCGCATGATCAGCGGGAAGGCGATGTTCCGGCGCACCGTCATGTGCGGGTAGAGCGCGTAGGACTGGAAGACGAAGGCCATGTCGCGGTCGCTGGGCGGCAGCTCGTCCACCCGCTTGCCGCCGAGATGGATCTCGCCGCTGGTCACCGTCTCAAGCCCCGCGATCATGCGCAGGATGGTGGACTTGCCGCAGCCCGACGGGCCGAGCAGCACCAGGAACTCGTCGTCGCCGGCCTCCAGGCTCACGTTGTCGATCACGGTCAGGGAACCGAAGGACTTCGTGACGTTCTGCAGTTTGATAGCCATGGGCTTTTCCCTTTTATCTCTCGGGCGTGTCGGTGCAAGGGGGGCGGGATCGGCCCACGGTCAGCCCTTGACGCCGCCGGTCGTCATGCCGGCGACCACGTAGCGTTGGACGAACAGGTAGAAGACGACCGCCGGCAGCGTGTAGATGAAGCCGACCGCCATGACCGTGTGCACCGGCGTGCTCAGCTCGCCCACGAAGCTGGCGAGGCCGACCGAGGCGGTGCGCAGGGCGTCGTCGCTGATGAAGGTCTGGGCGAAGACATACTCGTTCCAGCCGTGGAAGAAGGCGATCACCGCCGCCGCCGCCAGCGTCGGCGCGATCAGCGGAACCACCACCGCCAGCACGATGCCGAGGCGGGAGCAGCCGTCGACCCTTGCGGCCTCCTCGATCTCCGACGGCACGCCGTCGATGGCGCCCTTCAGGATCCAGGTCACCACCGGCACCGTGAAGGCCGTGTTGGCCAGGATCAGGCCGAGCAGCGTGTTGAGCAGCGACAGCTTGGTGAAGATGTCGTAGAGCGGCACCACCAGCATCGCTTCCGGCAGCATCTGCGTCATGAACAGCGCGAAGCCGAGCAGCAGCTTGCCGTTGAAGGTCAGGCGGGACAGCGCGTAGGCCGGCAGCACCGACAGCAGGATGCTCAGCACCGTCGTGCCGACCGCGACGATCAGGCTGTTGACCAGCCATTGGCGCAGCGAGGTCTCGGTGAAGGCGGCGGCGTAGGTGCCGATCTGCGACAGCGTCGGCAGCAGGTTCGGCGTGTCGTCGAACAGCCGCTCCGACGGGGTGAGCGAGGTCACCAGCATCCAGTAGAGCGGGAAGGCCGCCACCCCGAGGAGGACCAGGACGGCGAGCGTGCGGGCCGTGGAATTGTGTTTCATGGGATCACCGTTTCCCGGCGGCCTTTTCCGCCCGCGTCGACAGCCAGAAATAGACCAGCGTCACCAGGATCGCGACGACCAGCCCAATGATGCCGACCGCCGCCGCCCGGCCGAGGTCGAGATAGACGAAGGCGCGGCGGTAGAGGTCGATGACCAGCGTGTTGGTCTCGCCCAGCGGGCCGCCCTGGGTCATCAGCCAGATCACGTCGAAGCGGCGCAGCGACCACACGGTGATGAGCAGGGTGAGGAGCGCCACCGACGGGCGGATGGTCGGCCAGGTGACGGCGCGGAAGATGCTGAGCCGGTCGGCCCCGTCGATCACCGCCGCCTCGCGCAGCTCCGACGGCACGCCCTGGAGGGCGGCCAGGATGACGACGGAGGAGAAGGGGAAGATCTGCCAGATCGTGGTGATGAGGATGGCCGGCAGGGCGAAGGACGGCTCGTCCAGCCAGTTCACCCCGCCGTCGGCGAAGCCGAGGAACTGGGCGAGGTGGCTGAACAGGCCGTACTGCGCGTTGAACATCCACACGAAGATCAGCGCCGCGGCGACCGGCGGGGCGGCCCACGGAATGGTGACCAGCGCGCGGGCGATGCCGCGCCCCCGGAAGGTGCCGTCGAGCAGCAGCGCCGCCAGCAGGCCGAGCCCGATGGAGGCGACCACGCAGACCAGCGTGTAGACCGCGGTGACGCGCAGGACCTGATGGAACTCCGGGTCGAAGACGAGTTCGCGGTAATTGTCCAGCCCGACGTAGGTCTGCTGGCCGGGCGAGAGCAGTGAGGTGGAGGTGACGCTGAGCAGGAATTCCTGCACCAGCGGGTAGCCCTGGAAGACCAGGAGATAGAGCGCCACCGGGGCGACGAAGAGCGCGGGAACCCAGCGGCCATGGTCGATCGGCGCGCGCCGCGCGGCGGCCCTGGGCTGGCTCACGGTCCTGCTCATCATGATGCGGTATCCGGAGTTGGGACCACGGCGATCGCTTCCGACATCCCCTCTCCCCCCTGGGGAGAGGGTTAGGGTGAGGGGGTTGCGCGTGTCGGTACGTCCGGCACAAGCATAACCCCCTCACCGGCCCTGCGGGCCACCCTCTCCCCAGAGGGGAGAGGGTTAGAGATACCGGATGCGATCGCCCTGGAATTGTGCGGGCGTTACTTCTGGGCGAGCACGCGGGCGGTGATCAGGCGCTGCGCCTCGTCCATGGCGGTCTGCGGGGCGACGCCGCCCTGGAGCACCTTGAGGAGCTGCTGGACGATGATCTGCTGGATCTCCGGCGCCTTGGTCTCAAGCCCCTGCGGCAGGGCGGGCACGCTGTTCGGGGTCTGCGCGTCGTAGACCTTCAGCCAGGGCATGGCCTGAAGCTCCTCCGGCGTGCGCTCCACCGTGGTCGCGACGTTGGCGGCGCCGAGCAGGGTTTGGAGTTCCTGCTGCTGCTGGGGCTGGAGCGCCCATTGCAGGAACTTGCCGGCGGCGTCCTTCACCTTGGTGTTGGCGTTGATGGTCACCGGAGCCAGGATCATGCCCTGCTCCTTGTGCGGGAAGGGCGACGGGGCGGCGGCGATGGGGTGCGCCTTGCCCTGCGAGGTCAGGATGGTGGCGACGCCGCCGTTGTCGATCTCCATGGCGACCTTGCCCTCCCAGAACATCCGCCGGTAGGTGGCGGCGTCGGTGCCCTTGGGGATCATGCCGGCGTCATAGACGGTCTTGTAGGCGGCGACACCCGCCACGACCTCGGGGCTGTTGAAGGTCGGCGTGCCGTCCGGCTTGGACCAGCGCCCGCCGAAGCCGTAGACGAAGTTGGTCAGGTCGTACCAGACGCCGCCGCGCTCGGCCATCGTGGCGCGGAAGGCGAAGCCGTAGTTGCCGTCCTTCGTCGCTTCCTTGCCGAGCTTCACGAACTCCTCGAAGGTCTTGGGCGGCGTGCCGTTGGGCAGCAGCGCGGCGTTGTAGACCATCGCGTAGTTGGCGGTGTCGAAAGCGAAGCCGTAGCGCTTGCCCTCGACCTTCATGTACTGGTCGGCGGCGGTGAAGGTGTGGGCGCCGTCCTTCACGATGTCGTCGATCGGCAGGACCGACTTGGCGGCGACCGCCGCGTAGAACTCCGGCAGGTCGAAGCGGATGACGTCGGGGCCGCCGTTGCCGCCCATCTGCGTGAAGATGGTGGTGGCGAAGGAGGAGAAGGGGATGGTGACCGGCTTCACCTCGATGTCGGGCTGGGACTGGTTGAACTTCTCCACCCAGGCCTTCAGCCGGTCGCCGCGGCCGACCTCGGCGAAGTGGGACGCAGCGAAGGTCACCACCGTCTTTCCGGAAGATTGGGCCAGGGCGACCGACGCGGTGCCCAGCGCCAAAGCGGCGGCCAGCCCGCCGGCCAGAAGGGGGGTGATGCCCGTGATTGCGCTCAGAAACGGCTTCATGCTGCGTCCTCCTCTGAATTTGTTCGTTTGCTGTCTTTTTTGGTTGGTTTAGCCCGCAATCCTGGAACCATACCAGAGTATGTGGGCCGGTGATCGGGGTTCAGTGCCGGCCCAACGCTCCGTCGAACCGGCGCCACAGTCCCAGCGGGTTGCCGTCGCGCAGGGCTTGCGGCAGCAGGTCGGCCGGGATGTCCTGGTAGCAGACGGGCCGCAGGAACCGCTCGATGGCCGCCGTGCCGACCGAGGTGGTGCGGCCGTCCGACGTGGCCGGGAAGGGGCCGCCATGCACCATGGCGTGGCAGACCTCGACGCCGGTCGGCCAGCCGTTGGCCAGGATGCGGCCAGCCTTGCGCTCCAGCGTCGGCAGCAGGACCGCCGCCGCTCCGGTGTCGGCCGCGTCCATCTGCAGGGTCGCGGTGAGCTGGCCGTCCAGCCGTTCCGCCACCGTGCGCAAAGACTCCAGATCCGGGCAGCGGATGAGCAGGGAGGCGGCGCCGAACACCTCCTCCCGCAGGGCCGGGTCGTCGAGGAAGGCGTCGGCGGTCGTGGCGAACAGCGCCGCCCGGCACCGGTTGGGGCCGTCGCCGTCCAGCCCGCGGGCCAGCGTCGCCACGCGGGCGTTGCCGGCCAGGGCGGCCACCCCGGCGTCGAAGGCGGCGTGGATGCCCGGCGTCAGCATGGTCGGCGCCGCGCTGCCGCCCAGCGCGTCCACGGCGGACGCCACGAAGCGGTCGAGGTCCGGCCCGTCCACCGCCAGCAGAATGCCGGGGTTGGTGCAGAACTGCCCGGCGCCCAGCGTCAGCGAGGCGACGAAGCTCTTGCCCAGCGCCTCCGCCCGCGCGGCGAGCGCCGCCGGCAGCAGGAAGACCGGGTTGATGCTGCTCATCTCCGCGTAGACGGGGATCGGCTCCGGACGCTTGGCCGCCACCTCCATCAGCGCCACGCCGCCGCGGCGCGACCCGGTGAAGCCGACCGCCCTGATGCGCGGGTCAGCGACCAGCGCCGTGCCCACCGACGAGCCGGCGCCGAAGATCAGCGAGAAGACGCCCTCCGGTAGCCCGCATTCGGCGACGGCGGCCTGGACGGCGCGGCCGACCAGCTCCGACGTGCCGGGATGGGCGGAGTGGGCCTTGACCACCACCGGACAGCCGGCGGCGAAGGCCGAGGCGGTGTCGCCCCCGGCCACCGAGAAGGCCAGCGGGAAGTTGCTGGCGCCGAACACCGCCACGGGGCCGAGCGGGATGCGGCGCTGGCGCAGGTCGGGGCGGGGCAGGGGCGCGCGTTCCGGCAGGGCCGGGTCGATGCGGGCGCCAAGCCAGCTGCCCTCCCGCACCACCGCGGCGAACAGGCGGAGCTGGCCGACGGTGCGGCCCCGCTCTCCCTCCAGCCGGGCGCGCAGCAGGCCGCTTTCGGCCATGGCGCGGACGATCAACGCGTCGCCGAGGTCGAGGATGTTGCGGGCGACCGCCTCCAGGAAGACGGCGCGGTCCTCCGGCGCGGTCTCGCGGAAGCGGTCGAAGGCGTCCCAGGCGAGCTGGCAGGCGCGGTCCACCTCCGCCGCCCCGCCGCCGTCGAAGGCGGGCTCCAGCTTTGCCCCGGTGGACGGGTCGATGGCGTGGATCTCGCCGTTGCGGCCGCGGTGGCTCTCGGCGCCGATGAGCATCATGCCGGTGAGGGTCACGGGCGGGTCCTTTCTTGGTCTCGGTACAGGATCAGCCGAGCAGGCCGCGGCCCGCGAGGTTCCGCATCAGCGCGGCGGCGCCGAAGTTCCAGGGCGCGCAGTCGGCGCAATGGCGGACCCGGTTGGTCAGGCTGCCCAGTGCCGGGGCGGTGATGGTCACCACGTCGTCCAGCTTGTGGGTGAAGCCCTCACCCGGACGGTCGCGGTCCTCGACCGGCGCGAACATGGTGCCGAGCAGCAGGACGAAGCCGTCCGGATACTGGTGGTTCTCGCCGATGGTCGCCTCCACCAGCTCCACCGGGTCGCGGCTGATCTGCGACATGGAGCTGGAGCCCTCCAGCCGGAAGCCGTCGCTGCCCTCGACCACCAGCCCAAGCTCGGCGCTGCGCACGCCGTCGAGCGTGAAGCGGTCGTCGAACAGGCGGATGAACGGGCCGATGGAGCCGCTGGCGTTGTTGTCCTTGGCCTTGCCGAGCAGCAGGGCGGAGCGCCCCTCGACGTCGCGCAGGTTCATGTCGTTGCCGAGCGTGGCGCCGACGATGTCCCCGCGGCTGGAGGCCAGGACGGCGATTTCCGGCTCCGGGTTGTTCCACACCGAATAAGGCGGGATGCCGACATGGGCGCCGGTGCCGACCGCCGACATCGGCTGGCCCTTGGTGAAGATCTCGGCGTCGGGGCCGATGCCGACCTCCAGATACTGCGACCACACCCCGCGGGCGATCAGCGCCTTCTTGACCTCCATGGCCTCCGGCGAGCCGGGCTTCAGGCTGGACAGGTCGCGCCCGATCAGTGCGTCGATGTCGGCGCGGATGGCCAGCGCTTTTTCGGGGGCGCCGCGCGCCTGCTCCTCGATGACGCGCTCCAGCAGGCTGACCACGAAGGTCACGCCGGACGCCTTCACCGCCTGGAGGTCGATGGGGGCCAGCAGCCAGGGCCGCTCCGGGTCGCGCCGGTCCTCGTCGGAGTTGGCGAGGATGGCGGCGGCGGTGCCGATCCACTCACCGGGCAGGTCGCGGGCGATGGCCGCGGCGGCGCCGGTCTCCACCAGATCGCGCACGGTGGGCGCGTCGCGGCTGGTGATGTCGAACACGTCCCGGCCGCGCACGGCGATGACCGAGGGGCCGACGCCGGGACGCCAGGCGCGCCCGACCAGGAGCGCGCCCTCGTCCGCCGGCAGGGCGGCGGCGGGGTCGAGGGGAAGGGGTCGCTTGCTCATGATTTCCTCTCCTCTTGCTTGCGCCGGGTCGTCACTTGCGCCGGAAGACCGGGCTGCGCTTTTCCTTGAAGGCGGCGCGCCCCTCGGCGGCGTCCGCGGTGGCGAAGCAGATGGTTTGCAGGTCGCGCTCGTACTCGATGGCCTTTTCCACCGGCATGGTGTGGGCAGCCTTCAGGTTCAGCTTGGCCGTCTCCGCCGCGATGGGGGCGCGGCTGGCGACGATGGCGGCGATCTCCTGCGCGCGGGCGAGCAGGCGGTCGGCGGGCACCACCTCGCTGACGAGGCCCCAGGCCAGCGCCTTGTCCGCCGGGATCGGGTCGCCGGTCAGGATCATCATCGCGGCGTTGGAGGTGCCGATGGAGTGCGAGAGGAAGGCCGCGACGCCGCCGCCGCCGATCCAGCCGAGCTTGATCTCCGGCGCGCCGAACTGGGCGTTCTCCGACGCGATGCGGATGTCGCAGCTCATCGCCGTCTCCAGCCCGCCGCCGAAGGCGTAGCCGTTGACCGCGGCGATGCTCGGCTTGCGCAAGCCGCGGATGGCGTCGCAATAGTCCTCGCGGTTGCGGAAGTTCCAGGCGGTGTCGTAGCGGTCCAACTCGCGGATGTCGGAGCCGCAGCAGAAGGCGCGCGGCCCGGCGCCGGTCAGCACGACGCAGCGGATGTCGTCGTCGGCGTTGCAGCGGGCGACGGCGGCGACCAGCTCCGCGGCCATCTCCGGGGTCACCGCGTTCAGCTTCTGCGGGCGGTCGAGCGTGATGGTGGCGACGAAGCCGTCCACCGTGACGGTGACCGCGCCAAGCGCCGGATCGGGGGTGTTGAGCGAGTCCATGGGAAGGGGCCTTATCGTTCAGCGCCGGCAACCGGGCGGCTGGCGGCGTAGCGGTGTTGCAGACGGTCGAGCAAGGCGGCGTGCGGCGTGCCGTCGGCCAGCGCGTCGCGGATCATCGCGGCGGCTTCGGCCTGGAAAGCGATGTAGCCGGCGTGGCGCGGGCGGACATAGGCGGCCTCCAGCGTCGCGGCGGTGTTGCGGTAGAAACCGCCCCAGCGGGCGTTCACCGCCTCGTCCGCCCAGACGTCGCGGCGGCTCGGCTGGCCGTCATGGGCCGGGATGAAGCTCCGCTGCGCCTCGGCGCCGAGCAGCCAGCGCAGATGGTCGAGCAGCGCGGGCGTCACCTCGCAGCGCACGGAGACGCCGATGCCGGTGCCGCCCAGCGTCGAGCCGGGACGCCCGTCCGCCGTGGCGCGCGGCGCGTCGGCGAAGGTCAGCGGCTTCTCGCCCGCTGCGGTGGGGGCCGCGTAGTTGACGTAGCCGTAGACCAGCGGGCAGAGCGCGACCTCATCCGTGCGGGCCATGTGGCCGAGCAGCCCGATGGGGTTCAGCCCACGGACCGCCGCCGGCATGCGTCCGGCCAGGATCGCCATGAGGTCGAGCACCCGCATCCCCACCTCCGTCGAGACCAGCCGGTCGGGATCGGCCACCGCGGGTGGATCGCCGAAGGCCGCCGCCATGGACAGGAAGGTCAGGCAGGCGTGCGGCCCGGCCAGCGACAGGGCGACCGGCGCCCGTTCGGACAGGCTCGCCACCTCCGCCCAGGTGACGGGGATCGGCCCGTCCAGAAGGTCGGCGCGGCAGGCCATGACCTGCGTCGCCGCGTCGAGCGGCAGCGCCCAATGCCGGTCGGCAAAGCGGTAGCTGGCGAGGCTCGGCCCGATGCTGTCGCGCTGCCAGCCGGCAATGTCCCCGGCGGTGAACAGGTCCTCCAGCGGGATCAGGCCGCGTTCCGCCACGGCCTCCCCGACATGCGGATGGTCCAGCACGATCAGGTCGTAGCGGGCGCAGAGGTCGCCGATCGGATGGGCCTCGAAGCCTTCGAGCGGCTGCTTGTCCCAGTCGATGGCAAGCCCGTCGCGCCCCTCGTCCAGCCTGGCCGCCGCAGCCGCCAAGGCGTTGTAGCCGCGCGGGTGGTCCCAGGTCAGCGCGCGGTAGCGCATGCCCGAACCTCCTCTTCCTCCGCCTCCGGCTCGGTGGCGGCGACGACGCCGGCGGCCAGCAGGCGGTCGACGGCCTCGGCGGTGAAGCCGGCGGCTTCCAGCACCTCGCGGGTGTGCTCGCCGGTCAGGGGGGCGCCGCGCTCGACCTCCGACGGGGTTTTGGAGAACTTGATCGGGAAACCCGGCGTCTTGACGCGGCCCTCGGTCGGGTGGTCGTACTCGACGAAGGTGCCGTTGTGCTTGATCTGTGGGTCGTTCACGAGGTCGGCGTAGCCGTAGACCGGCCCGGCCCAGACGCCGGCGGCGTTGAACAGCTCCAACCATTCCGCGGAGGTCTTGGCGGTCAGCCGGTCGCGGGTCTTGGCGAAGATCTCGTCGCGGCGCGACCAGCTGTCGGTCTCGTCCGCCATGTCGAGGAAGGACGGCTCGCCGATCAGCTCGCCCAGCAGCTTCAGCGGCGGGAAGGCCACGATGATGAAGCCGTCGCTGGTGGCGAAGGCGCCGTAGGGCGCGCGGATGTAGACGTGGGCGTGCGGCTCGGCGGAGCGGGTCTGCGGCTTGCCGCCGACCGTGAAGACCGACAGCTCCTGCATCTGGATCGTCGTGATGGCGTCCAGCATGTTGACCTGGACGAGCTGGCCTTCGCCGGTGCGCTCGCGGTGGAGCAAGGCGGCCAGCACGCCTTCGAAGGCGGTGTAGCCGGTGATCGCGTCCACCAGATACTGGCCGGCGGGGGTCGGGGCCTCGCCCTCGCGGCCCGCCGACAGCATGGCGCCGGACATGCCCTGCAACAGCAGGTCCTGGCCCGGACGCTGGACGTAGGGGCCGGTCTCGCCATAGCCGGAGATCGACAGGTAGATCAGGCGCGGGTTGATCGCCGACAGCGATTCATAGTCCACGCCCAGCCGCTTGGCGACGCCCGGCCGGTAGTTCTGAAGGAACACGTCGGCGGTCTTGACCAGCTCCATCAGCAGGGCCTTGCCCTCGGTGTTCTTCAGGTCGACGGCGAGCGAGCGCTTGTTCCGGTTCAGCGACAGGAAGGAGACGTTCACCTTGTTGCCGGTGATGCCGCCCGCCGCGGTGTGGCGCTGCCACTCGCCGGTCACCGGCTCCACCTTCACCACGTCGGCGCCGAGGTCGCCCAGGCGCTGCGCCGCCAGCGGGCCGGCCATGGCGATGGAGCAGTCGAGCACACGGTAACCGCTGAGGATGTTGCGTTTCTTGTCCATGATGTCCGGGTCTTGTTGCCGTGGGTCCGCCGGCCATGGCGGAAGGATGGGGCGGAGGAAAGGTTCGGTCAGCCGTTGGTTGACGGGGCTTCGGTGAAGAAGGCGCGGTTCCAGACGGGGCTGATGAGGATTTCGTTGACGCAGACGTGGGGCGGCATTTCGGCCACGAAGCGGATGGTGCGGCCCAGGTCTTCAGGCTGGAGCAGGCGCGCCATCTCCTCCGCCGGGGGCGGGGAGGGGCGCTGGCCCAGCAGGTCGGTCGCCACCTCGCCGGGCATGACCACGCAGGAGCGCAGGCCGTTGCGCCATTCCTCCATGTTCAGGCTGTGGCTCAGCGTCACCAGCGCCTGCTTCGTCGCGTTGTAGCCGGGTCCGCCGAGGACGAGCGCGTGCCGCCCGACCCAGGAGGACACGATGATGACGGTGCCGGATCGGCGCTCCCGCATGGTGGGAAGCACCGCCTGGATGGCGTGCATGGTGCCGTTGAGGTTGACGTCGACCAGCCGCCGCCAGTCCTCCGCCCCGAGGTCGCGGAAGCTGCGGTTGGGCAGGTTCATCCCGGCGCTGGCGACCAGCGTGTCGATTCGCCCGTGGCGGTCGAGGATCGCCGCCGCCACGCGCCGCACCGCCGTCTCGTCGGCCACGTCGAGGACCGCGGTCTCGGCCCTGCCGCCGTCCTCGCGGATGGCGTCCGCCACGCGGTCGAGCGCGTCCTCGCGCCGTCCGGACAGGACGACGGTGGCGCCGCCCTGCGCCAGCGCCCGCGCGCCGGCCTCCCCGATTCCGCTGCCGCCGCCGGTGATCCAGGCGACGCTGTCCGCAAGAACGCTCATGTCTTGCCTGCTTCGTTGCTTGTCTTTGTTGCCCGCCATGCGGCCATCGGGCCGCAGCGGTGTTCCTCCCCAGGTCGCTCGGATCGTCCGCCTTCGCGTCCGTTTCGAGTGACCGCTAACGTGACCGGTAACATGATTGGTTGGGGCAATCAAGCGTCTTTGGTGAGCGATAACGTTAGCGTTCGCGTGACCGCTAACATGAAATGCGCTATGGATTGTGGAAGCGGTGCCGCACCCGGCTTGCAACGGCGGGCGCGGCCATGCACAAGAAGGCGGCCGACTGGTGCCCGGAGGCGGGCCGGCGGAGGCAGGATAAGAGGTCATCCCAGGTGTCGGACGAAGGACAGCTTTCGCTCAGGAAGGCGGAGTCACGGCGGCGCTCCGCGACCCGCGCGGTGACGATGGCCGATGTGGCTCAGGCCGCCGGGGTCTCCACGCAGACGGTCTCGCGCGCGCTCCGCGATCCGCGCAGCGTCGGTCCGGACACGCTCGCCCGCATCGAGGAGGCGGTCCGCGAAACCCGCTACGTGCAGAATCTGGCGGCGAGTCACCTCGCCTCCAACCGCAGCATGACGGTGGCGGCGATCATCCCGACCATCTCCGCCTCGATCTTCGCGGAAACCATCCAGGGCCTGACCGACGTCCTGCTGCCGGAGGGCTATCAGGTCTTTCTCGGCCACACCGACTACATGGCGGGGCGCGAGGAATCGCTGGTCCGCAGCTTCAGCGGGCGGCGCCCCGACGGCTTCTTCATCATCGGCACCCGCCACACCCAGGAAACCACCGCCCTGCTGAAGCGCACGGGGGTTCCGGTGGTCGAAAGCTGGAGCTGGACGAACCGTCCCGTCGACATGCTGGTCGGCTTCTCCAACCACGCCGCCCTGATGAGCGTGGTCGACCATCTGGTGGGGCGCGGCTATCGCCGGCTGGCCTTCACGGGCGTCATAAAGCCGGGTGACCACCGCGCCAAGGAGCGTCTGAAGGGCTTCCAGGACGCTCATGAACGTCATTTTCCGGGCGTGACGCCGCGTGTCGTCACGGTCGCCAGCGGGCCGATGGTGATGGCGACCGGCGTGGAACTGCTGAAGCTGGTCCGGGAGCAGCATCCCGACACCGACGCGCTGGTGTTCGTCAGCGACGTGCTGGCCTCCGGCGCCCTGCTGGCCTGCAGCGGCCTGGGGATCTCGGTGCCGAAGGATCTGGCGATCACCGGGTTCGGCAATTACGACATCGCCGGGCAGCTGACGCCGGGCCTGACCACCATCGCCATCGCCAGCCGCAAGATCGGTATGGAATCCGCCAACCTCCTGTTGCGGCGGATGCAGGGCGGCGAGGTGGAGAACCGCACCCAGGACGTGGGGTTCGAACTGCTGGTGCGGGGCAGCGCCTGAGCCTGCCGGCTTGATGCCAAACCCTCTCCCGCCTTTCGCGCCCGCTTGCGGGCGCTGACGTTGCCTGTGGAATTCCCCTAGAGAAACCGCGGACATAAAGACGCAAACGATCACCGGAACGGTGACGTTGCCCCCTTGCGCGAACCGTCGCCTGATGCTTAGAATGAAAATCATTCGCATTCAGCCGATCAGCGCAGATGTTCGACGTTTTTGAAACGGACAGGGTGCCGGTCGCTAACGCTGCGCCACATATACACCTTTTGGTAGAGGAACCTGCTCAATGTCTCAATCTTGCGGCAAGGACGCTCTGCGCCTGACCGTCCGCCGCCGCGGCGCCGCGCATGACGTCTTCGCACCGGGTTTGCGCCCGGTGGCCGTGGCCGTTTGCTTTGCCAGCGCCGTCCTTGCGGGCGGCCTTCCCTTTGCTCCGGCCGCACAAGCCCAGACGGCGGCGGCCCGCACGGTCGATGCCAACGTCCCGCCGGGCCCGCTGGACGCCGCGCTGCGCAGCTTCGCCGCCCAGGCCGGGGTGAGCGTCGCCGTGGACCCGGCGCAGGTTCGGGGCAAGACCTCCCAGGGGCTGCGCGGAACGACGACGGTCGAGGACGGCTTCCGCCGCCTGCTGGACGGCAGCGGGTATCAGATCGCGGGCACCTCTGCGGGCTACAGCCTCGTCGCGCAAGGGTCTGGACCGGTCGTGAACGCTCCGGCCGGGGCGACGGTTCTGCCCTCCGTCCAGGTGACGGCCAACGCCGGCGCGCTGCCGGGCGAGCCGCCGCCGCCCTACGCCGGCGGTCAGGTGGCGCGCGGCGGCTCGCTGGGCCTGCTGGGCACCAGGAACACGTTGGACACCCCGTTCAGCACGACCAACTACACCTCCGAGCTGATCGAGAACCAGCAGGCGCGCACGGCGGCGGACACGCTGGTCAACGATTCGTCGGTGCGCACGACCACCGGCGGCAACGGCTTCGACGACACGTTCCAGATCCGCGGCTTCGCCGTTCCGTCCGGCGACGTCGGCTTCAACGGCATGTACGGGCTGGTGTCCTCCAACCGCGTGCCCTCGCAGATCATCGAGCGGATCGAGCTGCTGAAGGGGCCGGGCGCGCTGATGAACGGCATCGCCCCGAACGGCAGCATCGGCGGCGGCATCAACATCCTCAGCAAGCGGGCCGGCGACCAGCCGCTGACCCGCGTGACCGGGCTCTACCAGAGCGATGCCAACTTCGGCGTCCATGTCGACACCGGGCGCCGCTTCGGCGAGAACAACGCCTGGGGCGTGCGCTTCAACGGCCTGCTGCGCGGCGGCGAAGCCTCCATCGAGGACGGCGACGTCAAGACCGGCCTCGGCTCGCTGGCGGTGGATTACCGGGGCGAGCGGCTGCGCTGGTCGCTCGACGGCATCATCCAGCGCGACGACACCGACAATTTCCGCCCGCAGATCAGCATCCTGTCCACGACGACGGCGATCCCGTCGCCGCCCGACGCGCGCAGCAACTGGTACCCGAACACCAAGCTGGTCCAGAAGGACAAGACCATCGCCTCGAACATCGAGTTCGACGTGACGGACTGGCTGACCGCCTACGCCGGCATCGGCTACCGCGACGGCACCAACGATCAGGTGTTCCCGCAGTCCAACCCCGCCGTGAACGCGCTCGGCAACTTCACGGTCCGCAACTCCTATTACGACTCCTACAGCGAGACGGTCAGCGGCACGGCCGGCGCGCGCCTGCGCTTCGAGACGGGTCCCGTCCGCCATCAGGTCAACATCGGCTACACCGGCTTCCAGCGGGAGGAGGGCAACGTCTACATCCAGGCCGCCGGCTCGGCCCCGTCGAACATCTACAACCCGGCGCCGCTGCCCGTCATCACCGCGCCGCGCACCGACCCGCGCAAGTCGGCCGAGACGACGCTCAGCAGCATCGCCATCGCCGACACGCTGTCCTTCGTCAACGACCGTGTCCTGCTGACGCTCGGCGTGCGCGACCAGACGGTGAAGGTGAAGGGCTACAGCACGACGACCGGCGCGCAGACCAGCAACTACGACGCCAGCGCCACGACGCCGCTCGCCGGTCTGGTCGTCAAGCCGCTGGAGAACGTGGCGGTCTACGGCAACTACGCCGAGGGCCTGTCGCGCGGCACCATCGTCGGCGCCGGCTACGCCAACACCGGCGCGGTGCTCGAACCCTACAAGTCGAAGCAGATCGAGGGCGGCGTCAAGGTCGATTGGGGGACCATCACGACCACCGCCGCGGTGTTCCAGATCACCCGCCCCAGCTCAATCCGCACCGCGTCCAACGAGCTGGCCTATGACGGCGAGCAGCGCAACCGCGGCCTGGAGCTGTCCGCCTACGGCGAGATCCTGCCCGGCCTGCGCGCCATGGCCAGTGCGACCTTCCTGAAGCCGGAGCTGACGAAGACCGCCGTCGCCTCGGAAGAGGGCAACGACGCCGCCGGCGTGCCGGACAAGAGCTTCTCCGCCAGCTTGGACTGGGACACCCCGTGGGTCGAGGGACTCGCCCTCAACGGGCGGGTGATCCACACCTCCGGTTCCTACCTGACCAACGCCAACACGCTGCGCTTCGACGGCTGGACCCGCTTCGACATCGGTGCCCGCTACACCACCGACGTGTCGGGCAAGCCGGTCGTGCTGCGCGCCAGCGTCGAGAACCTCTTCGACAAGGAGTACTGGCTGACCACCGGCACCTACGTGACCGTCGGGTCGCCGCGCACCGTGCTGCTGTCCGCCACCGTCGATTTCTAAATCCGCCAAGCCATTCCTTTGGATGACGTCATGAACAAGCTGTCCCTCGCCCTCATCGCCGCGCTGGGCTTCGCCATGCCCGCCGCCATGCCCGCCCAGGCCCACCAGATCTGGATCGAGCAGCCCGAGCAGGGCAACGCCACGATCCGCTTCGGGGAGTTCGGCGAGAACCTGCGCGAGGTCTCGCCCGGCCTGCTCGACAAGTTCGGCAAGCCGGCCGGCACCCTCCTCTCCGCCAAGGGCGAGCAGAAGGCCGAGGCCGCCAAGACCGCAGACGGCTTCGCGCTGCCCTTCAAGGCCGCCAACGGCGAGAGCATCGTCGCCGAGGACACGCTCTACCCGCTCTACACGTGGAAGCAGGGCGACAAGGAGACCACCAACTGGTTCCACCCCGCCGCGCGCCTGATCACCGGCTTCGCCGAGCAGGCGCCGAAGCTGACGCTGGATCTGGTGCCAACCGGCAAGCCCGGCCAGTTCAAGCTGGTCTTCCAGGGGCAGCCCAAGGCCAAGACCAAGGTGATGCTGGTCACCCAGTCCGGCTGGGCCAAGGAGGCGCACAGCGACGAGCAGGGTCTGGTTACCTTCGACCTGCCGTGGAAGGGCACCTACGTGGCCGAGGTCAGCCTGAACGAGCGCACCCCCGGCGAGCGCCAGGGCGCCAACGGCGCCGAAAAGTATGACGGTGTCAGCTACGTCACCACGGTGACCTACGTCCACCCCGACGGTCTGGCGCCGCTCCCCGCCGGCCCGGCGGCGACGCCCAACAAATGACCTCCGTGGCCGGACGGGTCCGTTCCGCCCTTGATGCTTGGCATGGACCGCTCGTCTCGCGCATAGCCGCCGCCCTGTTCGGCGGCTATGCGCTGGCCGCGCTCGCCAGCGTGGCGGTGCTGGCGCTTCCCATGAGCACGCCGCAGGCGGTGCTCACCGGCCAGTTGGCGAGCTTCGTCATCTACGCCGCCGCCGTGATCTGGGTCTTCGCGGTTCGCAGCGCGCTACGCGCCTGGGCGGGCCTGCTTGTCGTGGCCGCGCCGCTGTCGCTGGCGGCGTGGTCGGTCTGGTGATGGGGAGCCGAGCGTGACGACGGACCAGCAAGCGCGCCCCGACGGCCGCGGCCTCCGCCAGAGCATGTCCGACCTGCACACGTGGGTCGGGCTGCTTCTCGGCTGGGTGCTCTACGCGATGTTCCTCACCGGGACGGTGTCCTACTTCAAGGACGAGCTGTCGCAATGGATGCGTCCTGAACTGCCGGCGCAGAGTGGGGTTCCGGATCAGGCCGAGGTGGCGCAGCGGGTGGCCGACGAACTCGTCGCCCTGGTGCCGGGCAGCCCGCAATGGAGTCTGCGCCTGACGGACGCCCGCAACAACAGCGTCTACGCCTTCTGGCGCACCGCCGGGGCGGCTCCCGGCCAGCGCGCTTTCGGTGAGGGCAATTTCGATCCGACGACCGGGCAGAAGGTGTCGTCGCGCGCGACGCTGGGCGGCGACTTCTTCTACCGTTTCCATTTCCAGTTCCATTACATGCCGGTGGTGTGGGGACGCTGGATCGCCGGCATCGCGGCCATGTTCATGCTGGTGGCCATCGTCAGCGGGGTCATCACACACAAGAAGATCTTTGTCGATTTCTTCACCTTCCGTTGGGGCAAGGGGCAGCGCTCCTGGCTCGACGCGCACAACGCGCTGTCGGTGTTCGGGCTGCCGTTCCACGCCATGATCACCTACACCGGGCTGGTGACGCTGATGGCGCTCTACATGCCTTGGGGTCAGCAGGCGGGAATCAAGACGGCGGCGGAGCGCCAGCAGCTCAACGCCGAACTCAGCGCCTTCATCCAGCCGGGCAAGCCCAGCGGCGAGGCAGCACCCCTCGCCTCGATCGAGGACATGGTGCGCCACGCCCAGGAGCGCTGGGGCCGCGACGGCGTCGGGCGGGTCACCGCCACGCATCCCGGCGACGCGGCGGCGCGGGTGGCGGTGGCCCGCGGCGACGGCGGGCGCGTGTCGATGAGCCCGCAATATCTGGAGTTCGAAGGGACCACCGGCAAATTGCTGGCCGTCCATGAAGGGGTGGGGCCGGCGGCGGAGACCCGCGGCGTGCTCTACGCCCTGCATCTGGGGCGCTTCAGCGATACGGTGACGCGCTGGCTCTATTTCCTCGTCAGCCTCGCCGGCACCGCCATGGTGGGCACCGGTCTGGTGATGTGGACGGTGAAACGCCGGCAGAAGCTGCCCGATCCGGCCCGGCCCCACATCGGCTTCCATGTCGTGGAGCGGCTGAACATCGCCAGCATCGCCGGGCTGTCGGTCGCCATGGCGGCCTTCCTGTGGGCGAACCGCCTGCTGCCGGAGACCCTGGCGGACCGTGCCAACTGGGAGATCCACAGCTTCTTCATCGTCTGGGCGCTGACGCTGCTGCACGGCGTGCTGCGCCCGGCGAAGAAGGCCTGGGTCGAGCAGTTGTGGCTGGCCACGGCGCTGCTGGCGCTGCTGCCCGTGCTCAACGCCGCGACCACGCAGCGGCCGCTGTGGCGCAGCCTGGCCGACGGCGATTGGGTGTTCATCGGCATGGACCTGATGTGCTGGGCGCTGGCGGCGCTCCACGCCGTCCTGGCGGTCCGCACCCTCCGTCACCAGCCCAAGACGCGGCCCGCCCGCAAGCCGGCCCCCGAAACCGTTAAGCAAGCCGTCAGCAAACCCGCCAACGGCGCCGTTCTGCGCGAGGGATGATCATGATCCACCTGTCGTCCTTCATCCTGTGCCTGACGGGGTTCGCCGCGCTGGCCTTCGCGATGGACCGTCCGCAGCACGACCTGTTCGGACGGCCCCTGCCGGCGCCCGCGACGCTCGCCCTGCGCGTCGGCGGGGCGGTTTCCCTGCTGGGCGCGCTGGGTCTCCTCGTGTCGTGGCAGGGCTGGGGGCTTGGCCTCGTCATGTTCAGCGGTCACACCAGCCTTGGCGCCGGTGTCGTCCATGGCGCCCTCATCGTTCGACAACGGCGGGCTGCCCGCCCAAATTGAGGGTACGCCTTATTTTTGACCCATTTTGTCGCGACCGGCGAGTTTGCTCTTCCCGTTCGGGCGTGATGAGAGGATGATTCTCCATCGTTTTCATCAGGTTCATCGTGCTTTTCAACGATTGCGAATCGTTTGGGAGGAGTACGCATGCCCCGCATCCTCAATCACGCGCCGTGGCTGGTCCTCGCCGTGCTGGGCGCCTTCGCGCTCGGCACCGTCGCCCTGGCGCGCGGCGAGACCATCAACGCCCTCTGGCTGGTCGTGGCCGCCGTCTGTACTTACCTGGTCTCCTACCGCTACTACAGCCTGTTCATCGCCACCCGCGTCATGCGGCTGGACCCGGCGCGCCCGACTCCGGCGATGCGCCACAACGACGGGTTGGACTACGTCCCGACCAACCAGTATGTTCTGTTCGGCCACCATTTTGCGGCCATCGCCGGCGCCGGCCCGCTGGTCGGCCCGGTGCTGGCGGCCCAGATGGGCTATCTGCCGGGCATGCTGTGGATTCTCGCCGGCGTGGTGATCGCCGGGGCGGTGCAGGACTTCATGATCCTGTTCGTCTCGATGCGCCGCGACGGGCGGTCGCTCGGTGAGCTGATCAAGGCCGAATTGGGGGACATCCCCGGCGTCATCGCGCTGTTCGGCACCTTCATGATCATGGTCATCATTCTGGCGGTGCTGGCCCTGGTCGTGGTCAAGGCGCTGACCAACAGCCCGTGGGGCTTCTTCACGGTCGCCGCCACCGTGCCGATCGCCCTGTTCATGGGCGTCTACATGCGCTTCCTGCGCCCCGGCCGGATCGGCGAGATCTCGGTGGTCGGCTTCTTCCTGCTGATCGCCGCCATCCTGCTCGGCGGGCAGGTCGCGCAGAGCGAGACGTGGGCGCCGGTCTTCACGCTGACCGGCATCCAGATCACCTGGATCCTGATCGGCTACGGCTTCGTGGCGTCGGTGCTGCCGGTGTGGCTGCTGCTGGCCCCGCGCGACTATCTGTCGACCTTCCTCAAGGTCGGCACCATCGTGATGCTGGCGCTGTGCATCCTGCTCGTCGCACCGCCGATGAAGATGCCCAGCGTCACCCGCTTCATCGACGGCACCGGGCCGGTGTGGTCGGGCAGCCTGTTCCCGTTCCTGTTCATCACCATCGCCTGCGGCGCGGTGTCGGGCTTCCACGCCCTGATCTCCTCCGGCACCACGCCGAAGATGGTGGAGAACGAGCTCCACACCCGCTTCATCGGCTACGGCGGCATGCTGACCGAGTCCTTCGTCGCCGTCATGGCGCTGGTCGCCGCCTCCTGCATCGAGCCGGGCATCTACTTCGCCATGAACAGCCCGCCCGCGCTGCTCGGCACCACGGCGGAGTCGGCGGCCCAGGTCATCAACAACTGGGGCTTCGTCATCACGCCGGAGATGATCACCCAGACGGCGCAGGACGTCGGCGAGGTGAGCATCCTGTCACGGGCCGGCGGCGCGCCGACCCTGGCGGTCGGCATGGCGCAGATCTTTTCCGAACTGTTCGGCGGCAAGGGCATGATGGCCTTCTGGTACCATTTCGCCATCCTGTTCGAGGCGCTGTTCATCCTGACCGCCGTCGACGCCGGCACCCGCGCCGGGCGGTTCATGCTGCAGGACCTGCTGGGCGTCTTCTTCAAGCCGTTGCAGCGCACGGCGTCCTGGGCCGGCAACCTGATCGCCACCGGCCTGTGCGTCGCCGCCTGGGGCTACATCCTCTATCAGGGGGTGGTCGATCCGTTGGGCGGCATCAACACCTTCTGGCCGCTGTTCGGCATCTCCAACCAGATGCTGGCGGGGATCGCGCTGATCCTGGCGACGGTGGTGCTGTTCCGGATGAAGCGTGAACGCTACGCCTGGGTGACCATGGTGCCGGCGGCGTGGCTGCTGATCTGCACCCTGACCGCGGGCGTGCAGAAGGTCTTCCACAGCAACCCGGCGATCGGCTTCCTCGCCCACGCCGAGCGTTTCAGCACCGCCGCCAACGAGGGCCGTCTGCTCGCCCCGGCGACCTCGATGGAGCAGATGCGGCAGGTGATCTTCAACGATTACCTGGACGCGGCGCTGGCCTCGCTGTTCGTGCTGGTGGTGCTGGCGGTGCTGGTCTTCGGCGTTCTGTCCTGCCTGAAGGCGCTGCGCAGCGACCGCCCGACCACGCGGGAAATCCCGACCGGCGGCGCCACCGCGCGGGCCGGGGATTGAGTAGTGACGCACCGTTCCCTTACTCCTTCGAGAGTGAGGGAACGGTCTATTGGAAAAGGGCGACCGATGAGCGGCTTGAAAAGCAACCTCAGCCGGTTCCGCGGTTACTTCGAGCAAACGGCCAAGCTCATGATCGGGGTGCCGGATTACGACACCTATCTGGAACACATGCGGACCCGGCACCCCGACCAGCCGGCGATGACCTACACCGAGTTTCTCGACAACCGTCTGCAGGCCCGTTACGGGGCCGGCAAGGCCGGCTGTTGCTGATGGGGGCGTTGTCCCCTCTCCCCCCTGGGGAGAGGGTTATTAATGCTAAACCTCCGCGGGTTCGAAACGCAGGATGTCCGGGGTCCGCATGTCGGCGGGGATCGGGGCGTCCTTGGCAGCACCACGCATGGCGGCGGGCGGGCGCGGCAGGCCGCTGCGGTCGCTGTAGTCGCGGGGCGGCGTCCAGGCCGTCGCCTCCTCGCGGTGCAGCATCGCCGTGCACAGCACGTCGAGCGCCGTCACCGCCGCCACCGCGCCCAGCGCCGTGGCGACGTTTTCCCGGCGCGGGTTGCCGTCGTGATGCGCCGATGCCAGCGTGGCGAGGTCCAGCGCGTCCCCGGCGACCCGTCCCCACATCCAGGGACGGGCATCGCCCATCGCCAGCAGGCCGACGCCGGTCGCCACCTCGCGCGCGCCATAGGTCCGGATCAGCCCGGCCTGCTCCTCCATCCCCATCCAGCGGGCGAGGCGGCGGGCGGCCACAAGTTCGGCGACGCCCAGCCCGATGCTGAACCAGCCCAAACCACGGGCCATCCGGTCGGCGGACGAATTCCTGCGGTAATACGCCATGGTGCGCCTCCCTGTTACGGCTTGAGCACGACCTTGATGCAGCCGTCCCGCTTGTCGCGGAAGGTCTGGTACATGCCCGGCCCGTCGGCCAGACCCACGCTGTGGGTGATGACGAAGGACGGGTCGATCTGGCCCTCCTGGATGCGGCGCAGCAGGTCGTCGGTCCAGCGGTTGACGTGGGTCTGGCCCATGCGCCAAGTCAGGCCCTTGTTCATCGACATGCCGAAGGGGACCTTGTCGATCAGCCCGCCATAGACGCCGGGGATCGACAGCGTGCCGGCGGGGCGGCAGACATACATCATCTCGCGCAGCACATGCGCCCGGTCGGATTCCAGGGCCAGCGCCTGCTTGGCGCGGTCGTACATGGAATCGAGCGTGGCGGTGGCGTGCGCCTCCATGCCGACGGCGTCGATGCACTTTTCCGGACCCTTGCCGCCGGTCAGCTCGTTCAGCCGTTCGACGACGCTTTCCTCCTCGAAATTGATGGTGATGGCGCCGCCGGCCTTGGCCATGGACAGGCGCTCGGGCACGCGGTCGATGGCGATGACCTGCTTGGCGCCCAGCAGGATGGCGCTGCGGATCGTCATCTGCCCGACCGGGCCGCAGCCCCAGATCGCCACCGTGTCGGTCGGCTGGATGTCGCACTGCGCCGCCGCCTGCCAGCCGGTGGGGAAGATGTCGCCGAGGAACAGCACCTGCTCGTCGGTCAGCCCGTCCGGGATCTTCACATGGGTGCGGTCGGCGAAGGGGACGCGCACATACTCCGCCTGCCCGCCCGCATAGCCGCCGGTCAGGTGGGTGTAGCCGAACAGCCCGGCGGTGGTGTGGCCGAACAGCTTGTCGGCCATCGCCTTGTTGCGGTTGGAGCGCTCGCAGACCGAATAGTTTCCGCGGCGGCACTGGTCGCACTCGCCGCACCAGATGGTGAAGGGAACGACGACGCGGTCGCCGACCTTCAAGGCGCTCTTGGCCTCGGCCCCGACGTCGACGACTTCGCCCATGAACTCGTGACCCAGGATGTCGCCCTTCTCCATGCCGGGCATGAAGTGGTCGTAGAGGTGCAGATCCGAACCGCAGATGGCGCAGGACGTGACCTTGACGATGGCGTCGCGGGGCTGCTCGATCTCCGGGTCGGGAACGGTGTCGTAACGGACGTCGGCGGTGCCGTGCCAGACCAGGGCTTTCATGGGGATGCTCCGCAGTAAGAAATGGGGCATTGGGAATGGGGCGGCGGGCCGGCACGTTCCGGCGATGCCGCCGGTAGGCCCGAACCGTGCCTGTCGCCGCCGTTTTCCGAAGAGGTGGGGTATCCCGAGTCCAACTGGATTCGACGCCCGAAGGTTCCGCCGTCGGGGGGCACCATCCCGGACGCTGCCCCGGCAGCGCCGCGCTGCGGTGCCGCAATTTCGTGCATAAGGTTTAATCAAATCGGAGCGCTGCCCGTTCCTTGAGCAATGCTGGATCGGCCGCCCAGCGTTTCCGCGCTGTTCCGGTTGGCACGCCGCTTGCTCAACAGTCTTGTATACAAGATTGGTGCGGCAGCCTGATGACCCAGCTTCCCGACAGCATCGAAGACAGCGTGATCTCCGCCATCCTGGGCGGCCGGCTGCGGCCCGGCACCCGGCTGGGCGAGGCGAAGCTGGCCGAGGTCTACGGCGTGTCCCGCACCCGCGTGCGCGAGGCGATGATGCGGCTGGAGACGCGCGGCATCGTCCATGTCAGCGCCCGGCGCGGCTGGTTCGTCGTGGAGCCCTCGGCGATGGAGGCGCGGGCCGCCTTCCAGGCGCGGCGGGTGATCGAGACCGGCATGCTGCGCGATCTGCACACGCTTCCGGGGGACGCCGTCGCCCACCTGCGCGCCCATGTCGAGGAGGAGCGCGAGGCGCTGCACACCGGCCATGTCGGCTCGCGCACCTGCCTGCTCGGCGACTTCCACATCCATCTCGCCCACGCCTTCGGCAACGCCTTCCTGACCGACATCCTGCGCGACCTGACCGCGCGCACGACGCTGGTCTCGATGCTCTACCAGTCCGACCAGGACGCCGCGGCGTCCAGCGACGACCACGCCGGCATCGTGACGCTGCTGGCCGACGGCGACTACGCCGGAGCGGCGCGGCTGATGGACGAGCACATCCGGCGCGTCGAGGACGGCCTCGACCTCGCCGCCGCCCCCGATCCCCTGGCCGGCCTGCGCGAGATCCTCTCGCCCGGCGCCCCCGCCTGACCCCTTTCACACAACCCATTCCATCCAGAACCGGCCCATCCAGCCAAAAAGGAGTTAGAGACATGAAGCGCAGGACCCTGCTCGCCCTGGCCGTCGCCGCCGTCGCCGGCCTGTCCATCGCCCAGGCCCCCGCGGCGCGGGCCGACGCCCTTCAGGACATCACCAAGCGCGGCACGCTGCGCGTCGCCGTCCCGCAGGACTTCCCACCCTTCGGCTCGGTCGGCCCGGACATGACCCCGCTCGGCTACGACATCGACGTGGCGAAGCTGATCGGCGCCAAGATGGGCGTGAAGGTGGAGCTGGTGCCGGTGACCAGCGCCAACCGCATCCCCTTCCTGCAGACCAACAAGGTCGATCTGGTCATCTCCAGCCTCGGCAAGAACGCCGAGCGCGAGAAGGTCATCGACTTCACCGACGCCTACGCGCCCTTCTTCAACGGCGTCTTCGCCCCGGCCGGCGTGACCGCCGCGAAGCCGGAGGATCTGGCCGGCAAGACCGTCGGCGTGACCCGCGGCGCCATCGAGGATCTGGAGCTGACCAAGATCGCCCCGGCCGATGCGGTCATCAAGCGCTACGAGGACAACAACGGCACCATCTCCGCCTTCCTGTCCGGTCAGGTCGAGGTGGTGGCGACCGGCAACGTCGTGGCGGCGGCGATCCTCGCCCGCAACCCGCCGAAGCGGCCGGAGCTGAAGTTCCTCATCAAGAACTCCCCCTGCTACATCGGCCTGAGCAAGGAGCAGCCGGCCCTGCTGGAGAAGCTGAACGGCATCCTGGCGGCGGCCAAGGCCGACGGCTCGCTGAACGCCATCGCGCAGAAGTGGCTGTCCGCCGACCTGCCGAAGGACCTCTGACGATAGCAGGGCCGGGACGCCGCGGGTGGCTTCGGCCCCCACGGCGTCCCGGCGTGTGGAGGGCTGACCGGAGGGCCGCATGACCTACCGCTTCGATTATTCGTGGATCGCCGAATACTGGCCCGTCATCCTGAAGGGGCTGGTGACGACGGTCGAACTGACTCTGATCGGCACGCTGTTCGGGGTGGCGCTGGGGATCGCCTGCGCCTGGACGCGGTCGCTCGGGCCGCGCTGGCTGCGCCCGCCGGTCGTCGCCTATGTCGAGCTGATCCGTAACACGCCCTTCCTGATCCAGCTGTTCTTCATCTTCTTCGGCCTGCCGTCGCTCGGCGTGCAGATGACCGAGTTCCAGGCGGCGGTCCTGGCGATGGTCATCAACCTGGGCGCCTACAGCGGCGAGATCATCCGCGCCGGCATCGAGGCGACCCCGCGCGGCCAGTTCGAGGCCGGGGCCAGCCTCGCCATGACGCGGTTCGAGACCTTCCGCCACGTCGTCCTGATCCCGGCGCTGCAACGGATCTGGCCGGCGCTGTCGTCGCAGATCGTCATCGTCATGCTCGGCTCATCGGTGGTGTCGCAGATCGCGGCGGAGGACATCACCTTCGCCGCCAACTTCATCCAGTCGCGGACCTTCCGCGCCTTCGAGAGCTATTTCCTGACCACCGGCCTCTATCTGCTGCTGGCGCTGGCCCTGCGGCAGGCGTTGCGCGGCGTCGGAAACAAGCTGTTCCCGCGGAGGGCCGCGCGATGATGACCTTCACCCTGTGGGACATCCTGCGCAACCTGCTGCTGGCGGCGCGCTGGACGGTGGTCCTCTCGCTCGTCTCCTTCATCGGCGGCGGGCTTTTGGGGATGGCGCTGCTCTATCTGCGGATCGGCAAGGCGCGGGCCGGGCAAATCTTCGTCCAGGGCTATGTCGAGCTGTTCCAGGGCACGCCGCTGCTGATGCAGCTCTTCCTCGCCTTCTTTGGGCTGGGGCTGTTCGGCATCGACGTTCCGGCCTGGCTGGCCGCCGGGCTGGCGCTGATCCTGTGGACGGCGGCCTTCCTGGTGGAGATCTGGCGCGGCTGTGTGGAATCGGTCGCCCGCGGCCAGTGGGAGGCGTCGGCCAGCCTCGGCATGGGCTACGTCCAGCAGATGCGCTACGTGATCCTGCCCCAGGCGGTGCGGGTCGCCGTCCCGCCCACCGTCGGCTTCTCCGTGCAGGTGGTGAAGGGCACGGCGCTGACCTCGATCATCGGCTTCGTGGAGCTGTCCAAGGCCGGCACGGTCGTCACCAACGCGACCTTCGAACCCTTCACCGTCTACGGGCTGGTCGCCCTGATCTACTTCGCGCTGTGCTGGCCCCTGTCCAAGAGCAGCCAGATTCTGGAAAGGAAGCTCAATGTCGCTCATCGCAATCACTGAGGTGAAGAAGCGCTTCGGCGACGTCGAAGTCCTGAAGGGGATCAACCTGGACGTCGAGCGCGGCGAGGTCGTCGCCATCATCGGCAAGAGCGGTTCGGGCAAGAGCACGCTTCTGCGCTGCGTCAACGGGCTGGAGATGATCGACGACGGCTCGATCATGGTGGCCGGCGCCCAGCTCATCAACGACGACCTCCATCTGAAGGCGCTGCGGCTGAAGGTCGGCATGATCTTCCAGCAGTTCAACCTGTTCCCGCACCTGTCGGCGGGGCGCAACGTCATGCTGTCGCAGATGGTCGTCAAGAAGACGCCGGCGCGCGAGGCGGAGGCGATGGCCCGCCGCATGCTGGAGCGGGTGGGGCTGGGCCACAAGTTCGACGCCTACCCCGACCAGCTTTCCGGCGGTCAGCAGCAGCGCGTCGCCATCGCGCGGGCGCTGTCCATGCAGCCGATGGCCCTGCTGTGCGACGAGATCACCTCCGCCCTCGACCCGGAACTGGTGAACGAGGTGCTGGCGGTGGTGAAGGAACTGGCCGCCGACGGCATGACGCTGATGATGGTGACCCACGAAATGCGCTTCGCCCGCGAGGTCTGCGACCGGGTCGTCTTCATGCACCAGGGCCGCGTGCACGAGATCGGCCCGCCCGAGGAGGTCTTCGGCAACCCCCGGACCCCGGAACTCCGGCAGTTCCTGGGGGCGCAACTGGTTGCCTGACAGCAAAAGGGCGCCGGTGGCATGACCACCGGCGCCCCTTCCCGGAAACGGATGATGGGGGCTCAGCGCGCTGCGGTTTTCTCGCTCACCACCCGCGGGGTGTCGATCATGTCGGCGACGAACTCCGCCAGACAGCGGTAGCTGAGATCCTTCAGGTGCAGGCCGTCGGTGCTCAGCACCTGATCGGCGGCGAAGTGGCGGCTTTCCAGCCACCACGCCATGATGCGGTAGCGGTCGAGCACCGGCACGTCGAGTTCGCGGCCGAGTGCCACCACGGTGGACGCGTAGGCGGGGTAGGACTCGACCTTGGCCTCGCCGGGGAAGGACTGCGGGTTCATCAGGATGACGTCGGCGCCGGTCTTGCGGATGCGGGCGATGCCGTCGCGCAGGGTGGCGGCGAAGGCGTCGAGCGGCACCTTCTGGAAGCTGTCGTTGGTCCCGACCTGCCAGACCACGAGGTCCGGCTTGGCGGCCAGCACGTCCTTGTCGAAGCGGACGAGGTTGGCCCCCGCCGTCTCACCACCGATTCCCTTGTTCAGGACCTGGATGGCCGAGGTGGCGTGACGCTGCTCCAGAATGGCGTCGAGCTGGGCGGGGTAGGTGGCGGTGATGGTGGTGGCCCCGACGCCTTCCGTGCTGGACGACCCCATAGCGACCACCGTCAGCGGCTGCCCGGCGGCCAGGGCGGCCCGGCTGTGCACCAGTCCGGTGGCGGCTGAATCCGCGCCGGGCGGGACCGGGCACAGCGCCGACGCGGCGGCGGCACCGCTCCACAACACCCAAGCGGCCATCAGTCCGCCAAGCACCCGTCCCGTCATGAGCCACGCTCCCCTGGTTTGCCTCGCCGAGGCACGCTGTCTGAGAGCCATGGTCCAGCGATCATGGTTAATGCATCGCTAAGCGAGGGGGCGGCTAACCCCATTTCGTTCCTCGTCAAAAGGGATGCTTTGCCGGGCTCGTCTGTATTCGGAATACGGACGAATAGGTGGGGGAGGCGTTATGACCAGGCACCATCTTCTGGATGGCCTGCGCGGCTATTTCCTCGTGTTCATGTTGGTGAACCACATCTGGTTCGACGGGGGAAACCCGGTTGCCCTGGTCAATCACAACCAACTCGCCTTCGTCGAGGACGCGCAGGGCTTCATCCTCATCTCCGGGCTGATCGTCGGGCTCTATTACGGCCGGCTCTACGCCGCCGGGCGGGACGAGGAGGCCGGGAAGCGCCTGCGCGCCCGCGTCTGGCAGCTCTACCTCTATTCGCTGGCGGTCTTCGCCGCCGTCGTCGCGATGGCGCTGCTGATCCCCGGCGCGCGCAGCGGCTGGGAGCCGCAACTGGGCAGCGCGCTCGGCCCGGCGCTGCCGGCGGTCCTGCTCCTGCTGCACCAGCCGGCGTTGATGGACATCCTGCCGCAATACATGCTGTACCTCGCGGCGTCGCCGCTGCTGATCCGCCTGACCCTCGCGGGCAAGGGCGGCGAGGTCATCGCGGGGAGCTTCGCCCTGTGGGCGGCGGTGCAGTTCGGCCTGCATCTGCCGCTGGCCGCCTCGCTGGAGGCGCTGGCCGGCTCGGTCATCCCGGACTTCGCCCTGCGCGGGCACTTCAACCCGCTGGCGTGGCAGATCGTGTTCGTCACCGGGCTGGTGATCGGCACGCTGATGGCGGCGGAGCGGATCGACCTTGCCCCCTGGCTGTCCCCCGACCGCACGCTGTTCGCCCGGATCGCGCTCTACGTCGTGCTCGCCTTCATGGCGTGGCGGCTGGCCTTCACCTTCGACCTCGTGCCGGAGGACATGGCGGCACGCTTCTGGAGCCTGCACGACCGCACCGAGTTCAGCCTGATCTTCCTGGTGAATTTCGCGGCGCTGGCCTTTCTGGTGACGTGGCTGCTGTCCGCCGGCGTCGAGGCGGCGTCCCCCGCCGCGCGCTGGGCGGGGCAGGCCCTGCAACGGCTCTTCCTGTTGCGCTTCCTGCGCTATCTCGGCGGCCATTCGTTGCAGGTCTATGCGTACCATGTCGTCCTCGCCTACGGGATCGTGCTGATCGATGAGGCGGTGCGGCCGGTGGGCGTGCTGGGCAAGACGGCCATCACGGTCCTGGCGGTTGCCAGCCTGGCGCTTCCGGCGTGGCTGCATGGGCGCGTCGCCGTTCCGGCGCCGCGGCGCGCGGAGGTCCGGCGCGCCATCACTTGACAACGTAACCGCGAAACCAAGCCGCCGCCGTGCTGTTCAACAGGACGGATGTGGGCGTTTGAGGTGACTTAGCCCTCTCCCCTCTGGGGAAAGGGAAATGCCGATGGCGTCTGCTCCCATCCATCGCTTCGCTTGGTTGAAGGCATGCATCTGGCTGATCTGTTCGTTGCGCTGCGGCACCAACTGGATCGAGACCCGAAAGAGACCGAACGCGCCGCGCAGCGCCTTGAATTCGCACCCGACGACGCGGATGGTGTGCTGCGCCGGTTGATGGTGTTGTTGGAGGCCGACGACGGCGCCGATGCTCTCAAGGCCTGGGTGGACACGTCCGACGAGGGGACGCCGCTGGACCGGTGTGTGCTGGCGGCCCAGGCCATCGACCAATGGTTCGCGCCGCTGGCCTCGCGCGTCCTGACGCAAAGCGCGCTGTCCGATGGCCATCTGCGGGCGCGGCAATGGTACAAGCGGCACGGGCGCTTCAACGGCGACGCCGCGGACGGCCAGCTCATCCTGCGGCTTGGCCTGTTCGACCGTTCGGTGAACATCCGGGAGGTCACGCCCCTATGTGAGTCCTTTGACGTGGCCGACCTGTTCCAAACCCTGCTCCTGCTGCCGCCGACCCTCGCGGCGGAGTGCCCCCACGGGGAGGACGGTGAACGGCCCGTCTCGCTAACCTTTCATCGTGTCGCCGAGGTCGCCGACCAGTGCCCCAGCGATCCCGATTGGGCGCCCATCGTCGGGGTCGTCCCGCTCGCGCTGGCCGAGGACGACCTCGCCCTGCGGACCTTCGCCAAGGATGGCGCGGACTGGTACGCCGCCGTTCCCGGCGACCTCGGCGCCCGTGCGGCGGCGGCCATCGACGCTCTGGCCGCCGCAGGGGCGGCCCTTATCGTCTTTCCCGAGGTGAGCGCTGATCCCGCGACGCTCGGCTCCATCCAGACGGCGGTGCGGCGGCAGGCTGTTGACGGCCCGATCCGCTACGTTCTGGTCGGAGTCCGTCAGGACGGGGAGGGCGATGCCAAGCCGCGCAGCACGGCGGTCCTGCTCGACCGGACGGGGGCCGAGATTTTCCGCCAGACCAAGCTGCACTGCTGGGATCTCGACGCCGACCAGTGCCGCTCCTACGACGTGCGCGGCCCGGACGGGCGGCCGCTCGACGCGGCGAAGGAGTTCATCGCGCCGGGGGACGGCATCACCATCGTCGAGCTGCCCAACATGGGCCGTCTGGCGGTGATGATCTGCGAGGATCTCGGGCGCGAGCAGCCGGCGGCGTGGCTCTGCCGGGCCAAGCTGCTGGACTGGATCGTCACCCCGGTGATGGACGCCGGCCTGACGGAGGAGCGGTGGCAGGCCCAGGCCGGCGACGAGTCCTCGCGCGCCGGGTCGTGCCGGGTGGTGGTGGCGAACAGCATGGCCGTCTCGCACCGCTTCAACCGCGTCTGCGACGCCGGCGGGGAGGAGGACAAGCGCATCACCGACTGCGGGGTGGCGCTGTTCTTCCAGCCGCGCGCCGACCCGGCGCAGTGTTCGCGCATCCGCCGGCTGTCGCTTCCCATCGACGCGCCGGACCCCGGTTATGTCGCGGCGCGCTGGGAGCCGCAGACTTGGCCGGAGCTGAAGGCCGAGGGCTGTCCATGAGCGGGGAAGCGTATCGGCCACTGGCCGATGGTATCCAGGACGCCGTCGCGGCCGGCCGCTGGGACGAGGCCGACGCGGACCTCGACACCTTGGCGGAAGAGGCGGCCCTGTGCCTCGTTCAGGATCGCACCGCCGATCTTGCCGCCCTGGCGCGGGAGGTTGCCCGCTGCCACACGGCGCTGGCCCTGCGCGAGGACCGCAGCCCGGAAGCGATGCATCGGCTGGGGCAACTCTGCGCCATCGCCGCGCTGGTCGCCGCCGGCCGGGCAAACCGGCCCGCCCGCAACGCGGCGGCGCTCGCCCAGGCCGGAACGCCGACCGCGGCGGTGCTGCGCGCATTGGCGGATGGGGCGAAGTCGGGGCCGGCGCTGGTCGAGGCGACGGGCCTGTCGCACGACGCGGTGGCCCGCGCCCTGCCGGAATTGCGCGCCGCCGGGCTGGTCCGCTCCTGGCCGGCCGGGCGGCTGGTGATGAATCAACGGACCGCCGCCGAGGCGTAGGGCGGTTTACTCCTTGGGCACCTCGCGCTCCAGCTCCTCCAGCCAGATGCGGGCGTTGCCGTCGGACGGCGCGCGCCAGTCGCCGCGCGGCGACAGGGAGCCGCCCGCCGTCACCTTCGGCCCGTTGGGCATGGCCGAGCGCTTGAACTGGCTGAAGCCGAAGAAGCGTTGGATGAAGACGCGCAGCCAGGAATGGATTTCGGCCAGCGTGTAGGCGCTGCGCTTCTCGACCGGATAGCCCGCCGGCCAGTCGCCGCGCGCCGGATCGGACCAGGCGTGCAGGGCGAGGAAGGCGATCTTCGACGGGCGCAGCCCGTAGCGCAGCGTGTGGAACAGGTGGAAGTCCTGAAGCTCGTAGGGGCCGACGACGGCTTCCGAACTCTGCAGGGCGCGGTCGCTGCCGGCGGGGACCAGCTCGGGCGAAATCTCGGTGGACAGGATGTCGCCCAGCGTGTCCAGCACCTCGTCCGGAAACTGGCGGGAGCCGATGACCCAGCGGATCAGATGCTGGATCAGCGACTTCGGGACGCCCGAATTGACGTTGTAATGGGCCATCTGGTCGCCGACGCCGTAGGTGCACCAGCCGAGCGCCAGCTCCGACAGGTCGCCGGTGCCCAGAACGATGCCGCCCCGCTGGTTGGCGAGGCGGAACAGGTAGTCGGTGCGCAGACCCGCCTGGACGTTCTCGAAGGTCACGTCGTACACCGCCTCGCCGCGGGCGAAGGGGTGGTCCATGTCCTTGAGCATCTGGTTGGCGGCGGGCCGGATGTCGAGTTCATGGTGCGACACGCCGAGCGCGCTCATCAGGCGCAGCGCGTTGCCCTTGGTCTTGTCGCTGGTGCCGAAGCCCGGCATCGTGAAGGCGAGGATGTCGGTGCGCGGCCGGTCGAGCAGGTCCATGGCGCGGGCGGCGACGATCAGGGCGTGGGTGGAATCCAGCCCGCCCGACACGCCGATCACGATGCGCGGCATGCCGGTCGCCCGCAGCCGCTGGACCAGCCCGGCGACCTGGATGTTGTAGGCCTCGTAGCAGTCGAGTTCCAGCCGCTCCTGCGCCGCCGGGACAAAGGGGAAGCGCGGGACGTTGCGGCGCAGCCCCAGGTCCCCGCCGGGGGGATCGACGCGGAAGGCGACCCGCCGGAAAGCTGTCCCGTGCAGGCGGCGGTTGTCGTCGAAGGTGCCCATGCGCAGCCGCTCCTGGCGCAGCACGTCGAGGTCGACGTCGGCGACGGCCATCTGCGCGCCCTTGGGAAAGCGCTCGGTCTCGACCAGCGTCTCGCCGTTCTCGAAAATCGACGCCTGCCCGTCCCAGGCCAGATCGGTGGTCGACTCCCCGGCCCCGGCGGAGGAATACAGATAGGCGGCGATGCAGCGCGCCGACTGCGACTGGCAGAGCAGGCGGCGGGTCTCCGCCTTGCCGATGGTGATGTTGCTGGCCGACAGGTTCGCAAGCACCGTCGCTCCGGCCAGCGCCGCCTCGGAGCTGGGCGGAACGGCGACCCAGAGGTCCTCGCAGATCTCGGCATGGACCACCAGCCCGTCCAGATCCTCCGCTTCAAACAGCAGGTCGGGGCCGAAGGGGGCGTTGAGGGCGCCGTCTTGGGCGCCGATGCGGATCGTTCCGCCCTCGGTGCCGGCGCCGGACGCGAAATGGCGGCGCTCGTAGAATTCCCGGTAATTGGGAAGATGGACCTTCGGCACCACGCCCAGCAACCGGCCGCGGTGCACGGCGACCGCCGTGTTGTAGACGCGGCCGGCGTGGCGCAGCGGCGCGCCGACGAGAATCAGCGGCATCAGGTCGCGCGACTGTTCCACCAGATGGACGACGGCCTTCTCCACGGCGTCGAGCAGGCAGTCCTGGAGGAACAGGTCGTCGATGGCGTATCCGGACAGCGCCAGCTCGGGGAACAGCGCGACGGCGACCGCCTGTTCGTCGCATTCCCGCACGCTGTCCAGCACCGCCGCGGCGTTCGCCATGGGGTCGGCGATCGTGCAGGGCGTCGTGCAGGCGGCGACCCGGGCCATCCCATGGCGATAGAGTGATCCAAAGCTCATGGTCCGAGCCGCGCCGTCAACCGTCATCGTGATCCTCTCCCAACCAATCCTGCGGTAAAGCACACAGGAGGGAAACCGGCGGAGGCCGCCGGTCGTCTCGCCCGCCGCATTCTGGCGGTTGCCGGCGCGGCGCTCAACCCATTGATCATGGCCCATTGATCTGGCCGACCGGTTATGGCCGATGGATTGGAGGAAGGATCAGGCCGTCTTCACCTCGGCGATGAAGGCGTCGACGCTGCCCTTGAGGGCCACGGCGCGGCCGGCCACCTCGCGGGCGGATTGCAGGACCTGCGCCGATCCGGCGGCGGTCGATTCGGAGGCGACGCGCAGCGTGCCGATGGTCCCGGTCACCTCCGCCGTGCCCTGCGCCGCCTGGACGGCGTTGCGGCCGATCTCGGCGGTGGCGGCCCCCTGCTGCTCGACGGCGGCGGCGACGGCGGTGGCCATCTCGTTCAGGCGGAAGATCACCGTGGCGATGGTCTGGATGGCCGACACGGCGCCGCCGATGGTCTCCTGCATCGCGCCGACCTGACCGCGGATCTCGTCGGTCGCCTGCGCCGTCTGGTTGGCGAGCTGCTTGACCTCGCTCGCCACCACGGCGAAGCCCTTGCCGGCCTCGCCGGCGCGGGCGGCCTCGATGGTGGCGTTCAGCGCCAGCAGGTTGGTCTGGCTGGCGATGCCCTGGATGAGGTCGATCACCTCGTTGATGCGCTGGCCGGATTCGGTCAGGGCGCCGACCCGCTGCTGGGCCTGCTGGGCCTGCCGCGTCGCCTCGTCGGCAAAGCCGCGCGCCTCGTTCATCTGGCGCGACACCTCCTGCACGGTGGAGGTCATCTCCTCCGTCGCGGCGGCGACCGTCTGGACGTTGGCGGCGGTCTGCTCGGCGGCGGCGCCGACGACGGTCATGCGCTCCGAGGCCTGCTCGGCCCCGGCGGACAGGGAGTTGGCGGTGGCCTCCAGCGCGGCGGCGGCGTCCTTCATGACGTGCAGGGCCTCACCGACCTCGCGGTCGAAGCGCAGGATCGTCGCGCCGACCGCCTCGGCGCGGTCGAGCTTGTGCCGGGCCTCGGCCTCCTGCTCCGCCTGGATGCGCTGGCGGTCGAGCGCGTTGTCCTTGAAGACGGCAAGCGCCCGCGCGATGTCGCCGACCTCGTCGCGGCGGTCGGCGCCGGTGATGACCACCGTCAGGTCGCCGCCGGCCAGACGGCGCAGGCAGGACACCGCCTCCACGATGGGTCCGACGATGCCGCGCGCCGACAGCCAGCGCCCGATCAGCCCGCTGGCGAGGATGCCGAGCAGGGCGACCGCGGCGATCAGCCAGGTGGTCCGGCCGGCCAGCGCCTCCGCCTCCTCGGAGATCCGCGCCGTCTTGGCGACGGTGAGGCCGTTGTAGTCCTGGACCGCCTGGATCAGGGTCTCGACCAGCTCCTGGCTGCCGGAGACGTTGTTCAGCACCTCGCGCCGGGCGTAGGTGATGCCCATGTCGGCGTGCTTCTTCGCCGCCGCCACCGTGTCGTCCAGGCTGCTGACATAGGCGGCGTATTTGCTTTCGATGCCGTCCAGCAGCGGCCGCTGCTGCGCATCGGCGCCGGCACGGGCGTGCTCCAGATGGGCGCGGACCTCGGCCTTGCGGTCGGCGACGACGGCCTCGATGGTGGCGACGCTGGCCGGATTGGCGCCCATCTGGTACTCGGCGCGGCTCAGCTCGACCAGATAGCGGTTCAGCCGGGCGCCCTGCGTCGCCTCGCGCCCCGCCTCCTCAACCCGGTTCAGCTCCCCGCCGAGCGTGGCGAGGCCGTAGCCGCTGACCAGGGCGGTGGACACCGATACGGTGCCCAGCACCACGACGATGCCGAGAATCTTCCCGGCGATTCGCACATTCTTCAACTGCATGTCGGCCTCGGTCGCGCCCGTTTGCGTGTCAGCGCGCTAAATCGATGCGGTGGATGGGTAAGCCGGCGTCGCCGGCGTCGGTGTTGGCGGCGCGGACGGCCCAGGCGGCGATCGCCAAGTCCTGGATGCCCATGCCGGTGGAGTCGAAGACGGTGATCTCGTCCGCGGCGGCGCGGCGGGGCGCCTTGCCCTCCAGCACGTCGCACAGCGTGCCGCGGATGGACTCGCGGGTCAGGCCATGCGCCAGCGCGTGCTGGCATTCGCCGAGTGCGGCGGCCTGCGCCCAGTCGTCCACCCAGACGGCGGCGCCGAGCAGGATCGCCGGGTCCAGCTCCTGCTTGCCGGCGGTGTCGGCGCCCATGGCGCAGATGTGCGTGCCGGGGCGGACCCAGCCGGCCTGGACCACCGGCTCGCGCGCCGTGGTCAGGGTGATGAGCACGTCGGCGCTCCGCGCCGCCGTCTCGGCGTCCACGACCTCGACAGGGACCGGCCCGGCGAAGGAGGCCGTCAGTTCCTCGGCCCGCGCGCGGTCGCGGTTGGCCACCAGGATGCGGTCGAAGCGGCGCACCAGCAGCGCCGCCTCCAGATGGTGCGCCGCCTGTCCGCCGGTGCCGATCAGGGCGAGCACCCGCGCGTCGGGCCGGGCCAGTTCGCGGATGCCGATGGCGCAGGCGGCGGCGGTGCGCAGCCCGGTCAGGTGGTTGGAGCTGACCAGCGCCGTCGGGCAGCCGGTCTCCGGATCGGTCAGCACGGTGGTGGACTGGTGGTTGGTCAGGCCGCGGGCGCGGTTGCCCGTCCAGTAGCCGCCGATCTTCAGCCCGAGCAGCCCGATGGCGAGGTCGCCGCCGGCCTTGATGCCGTAGACGTCCGGCCCCGGCAGCAGCCGTTCGCGGACCACCGGGAAGTTGCGCGCCTGCCCGCGGGAGACTTCGCGGAAGGCCATGTCCATGGCGTC
The DNA here is from genome assembly GCF_001315015.1 of Azospirillum brasilense. Taxonomy (NCBI): domain Bacteria; kingdom Pseudomonadati; phylum Pseudomonadota; class Alphaproteobacteria; order Rhodospirillales; family Azospirillaceae; genus Azospirillum; species Azospirillum brasilense. The sequence goes on from NZ_CP012915.1 coordinate 86,132, forward strand.
GATGGCGTCAGCGGGGGACACCAGACGGCGGGCGGCGGTTTCATCGATGACGATCATTCTTTTACTCCAGCCGCATCCAGCACCAGCCGCGACAGCGCGTCGTCCGGCTTTTCCATCCGTGCCATGATCGAGAAGTGATCCTCCCCGGCCAGCGTGTGATAGGAGCAGCGCGAGCCGCGGCCCCGGCACAGCGTGGCGAAGTCGCGCGACTGGGCGATCCAGGCGGGCGTCTCCGCCGAACCGACGACGACCGTCAGGGCCGTGGCGGTGGACGGCGGGTGGCGCATCGGGCTGACCCCGTCGACCATCTCCGGGCGCAGCCCGATGGTCTCGTTGACGGTGATGTCCAGCACCGGCGCCAGTTCGTAGATGCCGCTGATCAGGACGGCGGCCTTGATGGCGCCGTCCTCCAGCCGGTCCGCACCGGCGTCGTCGGCCAGCGCCAGGGCGATCAGATGCGCCCCGGCGGAATGGCCCGACACGGTGAGGCGGTCGGGATTGCCGCCCAGCGCGGCCGCGTTGCGGTGGATCCAGCGCAGCCCCTCGCGGGTGCGCCGCGCGATCTCCGGCAGGGCCGCCGCCGGGCACAGGTCGTAGTTCATGACCACGGTCGTGACGCCGCGCGGCACCAGCGCGTCGGCGACGTAGCTGTAGTCGGCCTTGTCGCGCCCGCGCCAGTAGCCTCCGTGCAGGAAGACGTGCAGCGGGGCGCCGGGTGCGGCCGCCGGAAACACGTCGAGCGTGGAGAGCGGGCTGTCGCCATAGGCGATATCGTACCGTCCGGCGTTCCGTTCCCGAGCGGCGCGGCTCAGCGCGGCGGCGCGCTCGGCGTGGCGCGTGAAGTCGGGGACGGAATGGCGGGGGTTGTACTGCCACTCGTGATCGTCAGAAACGACTGACACGATGGGACCTCCTGGGTTCCGGAGAAGGGGGGCGCTCAGACCAGATCCATCAACTGGGTCCACAGCTGGTGCCGCTTGGCGACGTATTCCGGCGTGTCGCGCAGCGCCTCGCCCAGGCTGGCGCGCGGGCGCGGGATGTCGATGGGCACGATCTCGCGGATGCGGCCGGGGCGGGGCGACATGACGACCACCCGGTCGGCGAGGCAGACGGCCTCGTCCACGCTGTGGGTGACGAAGAGGATGGTCTTGCCCATGCGCTCGGTCAGGCCGAGCATCTCGTTCTGCAAAATCTCGCGGGTCAGCGCGTCGAGCGCGCCGAACGGCTCGTCGAGCAGCATGATCTCCGGCTCGATCGCCAGGGCGCGGGCGATGCCGACGCGCTGCTGCATGCCGCCGGAGAGCTGGTGCGGGAAGCGGTCGCCGAAGCCCTTCAGCCCGACGGTGGCGAGCACGCGCTCCGTCGTCTCGCCGTGGCGGGCGGCGGGGATGCCCTTGGCCTCCAGCGCGAAGCCGATGTTTTGGGCAGCGGTCAGCCAGGGCAGCAGGCCGTATTGCTGGAAGACGAAGCCGCGGTCGTGGCCGGGGCCGGTGACCGGCTTGCCGTCGATGCGGATCTCGCCGCTGGTCGCCGTCTCCAGCCCCTGGATGATGCGCAGCAGCGTGGTCTTGCCGCAGCCGCTGGGCCCGACGAAGGCGATGAACTCACCCTCTTCCACGTCCAGGTCCACGCCGTCGAGCGCCGTCATCGACGGCCCTCCGGACACCGGGAAACGCTTGGTCAGGTTGCGGACGGACAGCTTGGGCATGGGACGGCACCGGGTCTTGAAGCGGGACGGCGGGCGGAATGGGGCAAAGCGGGGGAGGGGGCCGGCGGTGCGACGCCGGCCCCGGCAGGATTACGGCTGCTTGTAGGTGCCGATCTCCGCCAGCACCTCCTGGACGATGCTGGTGTCCAGCACCTTCTCGGCCGGGTGGACGGCCTTCTGCAGGCCGCCTTCGACGTTCAGCTCCTGCATGTACTTGGCCTGATCGGCGGTGACGGTGCCGTTCGGGTTCCAGATGCCGCCGACCTTGTAGAACTCGTAGAACTCGGCGAGCTGCTCGTCGTTGTAGTCGAAGTGCTTCTTCGCGACGTCCAGCGCGCCCTTCTCGTTGTCGAAGATCCAGCGGGTCGCCTCCAGCTCCGCCTTGACGAAGCGCTTCAGCACGTCGCGCTTCTTGGCGATGGTCGCGTCGTTGACGTCCCAGGGGGTCATCACGTAGTTGGGCAGTTTCTTGGAGACGACGAACAGCACCTTGGCGTTCTTGTCGTGCGCGGCCTTCGGGTCGTAGTTGGAGACGGTCGCGTCGATGGTGCCGGTCAGGATGCCGTTGATGCGGGCCGAGGAACCCTTCAGCGAGACCCACTGCACCGACTTGATCTGGTCCTCGCTCATGCCGGCCTGGCGCATCAGGGCGGTGATGACGACGTGCGGCAGCGAGCCGGGGGAGGAGATGCCGACCTTCTTACCCGGCAGGTCGGTGACGTCCTTCACGCCCGACGCGGCGTTGGCGTAGAAGGCGTAATGCAGGCCGGTGTGGACGCCGCCGATGGTCTTCAGCGTGCCGCCCTTGTCGGCCGCCGCCAGCGTCTCCGACATGCCGGCCTGGCTGACGTCCAGCTCCCCGGCGATCAGCGAGCGCACGGGGATGGAGCTGTCGGCGATGTGCACCAGCTCCACGGTCAGGCCGTTCTTCTCGTAGAAGCCCTGGTCCTGCGCGACGAACTCGACGAGGTTCAGGAACATCTTGGCCGGCATGCCGATCTTCAGCGCGTCGGCGGCGAGCGCGGCGGTGCTCATCGCCACGGAGAAGGCACCCGCCAGCAGGGCGGCCTTCAGCGAACGGGACATCATGCTCATGATCCCTCTTCCTTCCTCAATCCGGTGTGGTGTGGGGCGCGTGTGGTGTTGGGGGGCGGGCCGCTCTCAGCGGCGGCGCCAGCGGCCGAAGCGCTCTTCGACCTTCTGAACGAGAACCGTCAGCGCGTTGGCGAGCAGGGCCACCACCAGGACCGGGGCGAAGGCCTTGGCCGTCTCGAACGCGTTGGTGTAGTTGATGATCAGGCCGCCGAGGCCGGAAATGGAGGTCAGGAACTCCGCCACGATCATCGCGATGATGCCGCGGCCGAGCGCGATGCGCAGGCCGCTCGCCACGTAGGGCAGGGCGTAGGGTGCGATGATCTGGCGGTAGACCATGAACCGCGAGGCCATGAAGGCCTTGCCGATGTCCAGATAGTGCCGGTCCACATTCTTCACGCCGGTGACCGTGTTGATGATCACCGGGAAGACCGCGAACAGGATGATGATCGTGATCTTGGCCAGGAAGCCGATGCCCACCCACAGCATCAGGATGGGGATCAGCGCCACCAGCGGCATGGCGTAGAGCGCGTTGATGTAGGGATCGAGGATCACCTCCACCGTGCGGTTCGTGCCCATCGCGAAGCCGACCACGATGCCGATGACCGAGGCGATGACGAAGCCCAGGACGAAGGTCGACATGCTGTCGAGCGTCGCCGAGAACAGCTCGCCGTTCAGCAGCAGCTCCCAGGTCGCCACGGCGATGTCGCTGGGCACCGCGACCAGCAGCTTGTTGGCGTCGCGCGCCGCGAATTCCCAGACGGCGAGCAGCAGGACCAGCGTGCCGAGTTGCAGCAACCGCTCGCGGCGCCTCTGCCGGTTGGGATCGGACGCCGCCTCAGGCTCGCCGGCGCTTTTTGAAACGGCGCTTGCTTGTGCACTCCGCTGCACGCCTGCCTCCTGTGTGCGAGGTAATGGTATGGTGTGGTGGGTGTGGCGTTCGCCGCTATGGGCCGCCGCCTTGGACTGCGTTGATACGTATGCTAATCGAAGGTGGTAGTGTGGCGCAAGCAGATCGTCATACTGTCTGACAAGAAGAGAAATTTTATGTCAAATTTGTCGATAAATATTGTTCGCGTCGCCGCTCCCCTGCGCCAGCAGGTGATCGACCTGTTGCGCGCGGCCATCGCCGACGGGCGCTATTCGCCCGGCGACCGGCTGGTTGAGCGCGAGCTGTGCGAGACGTTGCAAGTCAGCCGCCCGATCCTGCGGGAGGCCCTGCGTCAGTTGGAGGCGGAGGGGCTGGTCCACAACGTGCCCCAGCGCGGGCTGGAGGTGGTGACCCTGACGGCGGAGGATGTCCGGCAGATTTATCAGGTGCGCGGGGCGCTGGAGAGCCTCGCGGCCGCGGAGTTCGTCGCCCGGGCCAGCCCGGAGCAATGGGCGGTCCTCGCCGACGCCATGGCGGCCTTCGAGGCGGCGGCGGCGGAAGGCGTGCCGTCGCGCATCCGCACGGCGAAGACCATGGTCTACGACACGCTGATCGCCGGTTGCGGCAACCCGACGATGGCGCAGATCCTCAAGGCGCTGCACAACCGCATCCAGCTTCTGCGCGGGGTGTCGCTGGCGGAGCCGGGGCGGCTGCCCAACACGATCCGCGAGATCCGCGAGATCTACGAGGCGATGACCGCCCGCGACACGGTGCGCACGTGCGAGCTCTACAACGAGCACATCGCCAGCGCCGCCCGCGTCACCATGCAGGCTTTGGCTGCCGGACGATAAGGGCGGGGGCCACGGTGGAAAATCAGGCGCCGCCGATGCCCTCGGTGAAGGTCTCGCCGGTCCTGGGGTCGATGTCCTCGCCGGTACCCGGCGTACCGGGCGCGGCCTCGTCACGGTCGCTGGCTGGTTTCTGGTTGTCAGGGTCGTAGCTGCGCGGGGGATGGATGCCGGCGTCGTCCGGCTTCTTCGGGTCGCTCATGCGCCACCTCTGCGAAAGGATTGCAACCTTCCCGTCAACAGGGGCGGGGGCGTATCCTCACGCGCACCGGCAACGCACCGACAGGGAGGGGACACGCCATGACGACCGCCAAAAACACCATCTGCCTCTGGTATGACAAGGACGCAGAGGCCGCGGCCCGCTTCTACGCCACCGTCTTTCCCGACAGCGCGGTGGGCGCCGTTCATCGGGCGCCAAGCGATTACCCGTCCGGCAAGGCGGGCGACGTGCTGACGGTTCAGTTCACCGTTGCCGGCATTCCCTGCCTCGGCCTCAACGGCGGGCCGACGTTCAAACACAACGAAGCCTTCTCGTTCCAGATCGCCACGGACGACCAGGAGGAGACCGACCGCTACTGGAACGCCATCGTCGGCAACGGCGGGCAGGAAAGCGCCTGCGGCTGGTGCAAGGACCGCTGGGGCGTCTCCTGGCAGATCACGCCGCGCGTGCTGACCGAAGCGCTGGCGGCCGGCGGCGACGAAGCCAGGCGCGCCTTCGCGGCGATGATGGGCATGACGAAGATCGACGTCGCCACGATCGAGGCCGCGAGGCGCGGCTGACGATCCCCGGAGGGCTGGGTTTATCGGCCGGCAGCCGGCGCCTCCACGGCTTCCACGGTCTCGGCCGCGCCGCGCGGGGGAACGCGCAGCAGGCTGGTCAGTCCGCCCGCCAGGGTGAGGGCGGCGGCCAGGGCGAGGCCGAGGCGCGGCGCCGCCTCCGGGCCGGCCAGCAGCGAGAACAGCACGGTCATGAGCACCGCGCCGGCGGTCTGCCCGACCAGACGCGCGGTGCCTTGCATCCCTCCCGCGGCGCCGCTGCGCGCCTTGGGCACGGTCAGCAGCATGTTGCGGTTGTTGGGCGTCTGGAACAGCCCGAAGCCGAAACCGCACATCACCATGAAGGCCAGCAGCGGCCGCGGGTCCTGCTCCAGCGGCCAGACCGCCGCCAGGGCGAGGCCGGCGGAGAGGAGCAGGCCTCCCACCGCGCACAGCCAGCCCGTGCCGACGCGGTCGGACAGCCGGCCGGCGATGGGGGCGGCGACGGCGGTCGCCAGCGGCCACGGCACCAGGAACAGCCCCGCCGTGACGATGCCCTGGCCCAGCCCGTGCTGCAGGTAGAAGGGCAGGGCCACGGCGGCGGCCATCTGGCCGGTGAAGCAGAGGACGGAGGCGACCACCGACAGGCGGAAGGAGCGCACCCGCAACAGGTCGAGCGGCACCAGCGGCGCCTCGCGGTCCTTTTCGCGCCGGACCAGTCCGGCGAGGCAGAGCGCCGCCGCCAGCAGCAGCGCACCGCCGCGCAGGGGCTGCGCCGCGACGGTTTCGGCCCCCATCACCAGGGCGGCGAAGAACCCGGCGTTGAGGGCGACGCTGGCGGGATCGAGGCGGCGTTTGGTTCCCACAACGGCGGGCAGCGCGCGGGCGGTCGCCAGAACCACGATCCCGACCGGAATGTTGACCGCGAACAGGAACGGCCAGGGGGCGACGGCGAGGATGCCCGCCCCGATCGTCGGCCCCGCCGCCGAGGCGAGCGCGATGGCCAGGGCGTTCCAGCCGATGGCGGCGCCGAGCAGCCGCTGCGGATAGACGAAGCGCAGCAGCGCGACGCCCAGCGCCATCACCGCCGCCCCGCCGAGCCCCTGGACGAAGCGCGCGGCGATCAGCCAGGGCAGCGTCGGCGCCAGGGCGCAGCCAGCGGACGCTACGGTGAACAGCAGCACCCCACCGGCGAACACCCTCCGGTGCCCGAGGCTCTCCCCAAGGGCGCCGACGGGCAGGAGCGCGATCACCAGCGCCAGCTGGTAGGCGGTGATGATCCAGACGGTGTCGGCGGGCGGAACCCCGAGGGTGTTCGCGACGGTCGGCAGGGCGATGTTGGCGATGGCGCCGTCGAGCACGACGAGCACGATCGCGGCGATGACGGACGCGGCGGCCACGGCGCGGCGCGGCATGGGCAGCCCGTCCGGATGTGGGGAATCGGGTGTTCGGGCGAGGGTGGAACGGGGCATCGGCGTCTCCAACAGGGGTTGGATCAATGTCGCTCTCCGCTTGGCATGGCGGAAGACGCCGCCTGTGCAGGTTATTCCTGCATGGGGCGCCATGTGTTAGCCTCGGGATCCATGGCCGACCCCGATCTCAACCTGCTCATCGCGCTCGACGCGCTGCTGGCGGAAGGCAGCGTCGTCAAGGCGGCGCGGCGGCTCGGCCTCAGCGAGTCCGCAATGAGCCGCACCCTGGCGCGCCTGCGCGAGGTCACCGGGGACCCGCTGCTCGTCCGGGCCGGGCGCGGCCTCGTCCCGACGCCGCGGGCCATCCAGTTGCGCGAGCGGGTGCCCAACCTCGCCGAGGAGGTCCGCGCGGTGCTGCGTCCGGCGGAGGCCATCGACATCGCCCGGCTGGAGCGCAGCTTCACCCTGCGCGCCAGCGAGAGCTTCATCGAGGTCTACGCCGCCCGGCTGGTCGGCCGCGTCGCCGCCGAAGCCCCCGGCGTCCTGCTGCGTTTCGCGCCGCGGGGGAACCGCGACGCGCAGGCGTTGCGCGACGGTCTGATCGATCTCGACATCGGGGTGCATTCGGAAACCACGCCTGAGCTGAAGGTGCAGAGCCTGCTCCGCGACCGGCTCGTCGCCGTCGTGCGGGAGGGCCATCCGCTGACCCGACTGGAGACGGTGACGCCGGAACAGTACGCCGCCTGCAGCCATGTGCTGACCTCGCGGCGCGGGTTGGTGCGGGACCGGATGGACGAGGCGCTGGCCGCCCTCGGCCTTGCCCGCAAGGTGGTGGCGGTGGTGCCGAGCTTCCCGGCGGCCCTGGCGATCGTCCGCGCCTCCGACCTGACCGCCCTGGTGTCCGAGCGTCAGGTCGCCGCGGGCGTGGCCGGGGTCCGCATTCTGCCGCTTCCCATTGCCTTGGACGAGGTCGTGGTGACGCAGATGTGGCATCCCCGGCAGGACGCCGACCCGGCTCACCGCTGGCTGCGCGGGGTGGTGCTTGGCGCCTGCCGTGAGGCGGCGGTATCCCCCTTATGACCTGCCAACCATGAGTTGGTCGGGCCGGTACGCATCGTCACCCTGTCCCCGGTGCATTCTGCCAAGCAAGCCGCCCATCGCCCAGCCGTCCACACTTCACCGCGGCAGCCCGCGTGGCGGGGCAGCAAGTAAGAATGCGACTTGTTCGCAATTGCATTCTGCCCTATAGGTCTGGCCTCTCGGGGTCGGAATCCGGGGCCCTGTTCAATCCGGTGGCTGGGAGGCCGATCCATGCCGTTCCATCCCAGAATGCAAAGCAGCACGGAAGGGTTCACCATCCTCGGGGACCTTCAGTGGCGCGCCTGGAACGGGATGATCGCCGACATCTGGAACGTCGCCTGCGACCAGAACGGCCAGGGCGAGTATGTGTCCGAAGCCCCGCGGCTGGTGGTGGTCCTCGATCAGGTGGGGGAGGGCGGGCTGCACGTCACGGCCTCGCCCGGCCGCGGCGAGGCCGGACGGCTCAGCCGGCGCGAGCCGCTGAGCTATGTGCCCGCCGGCCTGCGGGTGTGGTCGCGCACGGTGAACGTCCGCCGGCTCACCCATCTCGACCTCCATTTCGACATGTCCGTGCTGGGGGGCCGCGTCGCGGACGGGCTGGACGTCCGGGGCATGGAACGGCCGCGGCTGAATTTCGCGGATGACCGCCTGTTCGCTCTGGCCCGCCTGATCGCGGCGGAATGCCGGACCTCGGCGAACCTGCACGACCTCTACGGCGAGAGCCTGATGGCCGCGCTGTTCGTCGGCCTCGCGCAGGCGGAACCCGTCGCCGAGCGCAAGCGGGGGCAACTGCCGCCGCGCCTGTTGAGGCGCGTCACCGACTACATCGAGGAGCATTGCGGCCGTCCCATCCGATTGCAGGAGCTGGCCGAGCTGACCGGCCTGTCCACCACCCATTTCTGCACCGCCTTCAAGGCCTCGACCGGCCTGCCGCCCCACAAATGGCAGATGCGGGTCCGCGTGGAGCGGGCCAAGAGCCTGCTGACCGGATCGGACATGACGCTGGCGGCCGCCGCGGTGATGGCGGGTTTCTCCGATCAGGCGCACCTGACGCGCGTCTTCCGCCAGATCGTCGGCACCACGCCCGCCGCGTGGCTGCGCAACCAGACCGGCTGAGCCGGGCATCGCCCGACGCACCGCCCGACGCACTCTGGGACCGACGAATGCCGGAAGATCGTCCAACCCGTCCAAAGACCGTTCAATCGCGCCGCTTCATGCACATGCTAATCATTCGCAACAACGCAGGCTCTTCGGGACCCGCCGGTCCGAAGGCGTTTCGCGGATGCCGCATACAGTCCGAGGCCGATTGCGATGAGTGATATTTCCCAAAAGCGACTGACCCGCTTCCTCTTGAGCAGCACGGCGCTCGCCGCCCTGCTGGTGCCGGCGCTCGCCCAGGCGCAGGGAACGACCGCTCCGGCGGTTCTGGCTCCGGTGACCGTCGAGGGTGACCGGGCCGCCGACACCGCGACCAGCCCGGTCCGCGGCTACGTGCCCGGCCGCTCGGCCACGGGGTCCAAGACCGACATTCCGCTGGAGGCGGTCCCGCAATCCGTCTCGGTGATCGGGCGCGAGGAGATGGACGACCGCGGCGCGCAGAAGGTGGACGAGGCGCTGCGCTACACCCCCGGCGTCTTCAGCCAGCCTTTCGGCTCGGACAGCGACACCGACTGGATCTTCATCCGCGGCTTCCAGGCGACGCAGACCGGCATCTACCAGGACGGGCTCCAGCTCTACAGCTACGGCTTCGGCGGGCAGTTCGTGGACAGCTACACGCTGGAGCGGATCGAGGTGCTGCGCGGCGCCTCCTCCGTGCTTTACGGCGGCAGCAACCCCGGCGGTCTGGTGAATTACGTCACCAAGCGGCCCGGCGACACGCCGGTGCGCTCGGTCGAGGCGGGGATCAACCAGCACGGCACCGCCCATCTGGGTGTGGACGTCGGCGGCGCCATCGACCCGACGCTGAGCTACCGGCTGACCGGCCGCATCGCCGGCGGCGACAGCTACACCGATTTCGCGGACGGCTTCCGCGGCACCATCTCGCCCAGCGTCAAGTGGTCGCCGAACGACCGCAGCACGCTGACGGTGCTGACCAACTACACCGACATCGACGAGACGCACAACGGCGGTGCCTTCCTGCCCTATGTCGGCACGGTGAAGCCGGCTTCCTTCGGGCGCATCGACCGCAAGGCCAACTTCACCGAGCCGGATATCGACACCTACAGGCGCCGTCAGGCCTCCGTCGGCTACGAGTTCGAGCATCGCTTCGACAACGACCTGACCTTCCGCCAGAACGCCCGCTACGGCTACAGCCGGGTCCACGAGGTCTCGGTCTACCCTTACGGCTACAACGCCTTCTCGGCGGTGCCGACCGACCCGGACAATCGGCTGTCGCGCATCAATTTCGAGCACACGACCAAGGTCAACACCTTCCTGATCGACAACCAGCTCGAATCCAAGTGGCAGACCGGCCCGGTCGCCCACACGGCGCTGGTCGGCGTCGATTACAAGTATTTCAAGATGGATCAGGTGCAGGCCTCCGGCTCGGCCACGCCGATCAGCGCCACCAACCCCGTCTACGGCGCCGCGCAGGGGCAGCGCTTCTCTTACATCGACCAGGAGCTGACGATGGGTCAGCTCGGCGTCTATCTCCAGGACCAGATGCGCTTCGGCCAGGGCTTCCTGGTGACGCTGAACGGGCGCTACGACATCGCCTCGACCGACGCCGACGGCACGCCCGCCTACGACGGCAAGGACGGGAAGTTCAGCGGGCGCGCCGGTCTGGCCTACGAGTTCGCCAACGGCGTGACGCCCTATGTCAGCGCCTCCACGTTCTTCAACCCGGTGCTGGGATCGTCGGCGGCGGCCGGCGTGTTCAAGCCGGAAACCGGCCAGCAGGTCGAGGTCGGCGTGAAGTACCGCCCGGCCTGGATGGACGCCATCTTCACCGCGGCCCTGTTCGACCTGACGCGCACCAACGTGGTGACCGGACCCTTCAACGCCGAGACGCAGCTGGGCGAGGTCAATTCGCGCGGCATCGAGCTTGAGGCCAAGGCCAACATCACCCCGAACCTGAAGGCGCTCGCCTCCTTCACCGCGCTCGACCTCGACATCAAGAAGGACGCCAACCCGGCGCTGGTCGGCAAGACCCCCTACATCGTGCCGCAGGTCCAGGGCTCGGCCTTCCTCGACTACACCTTCCGGGAAAACGCGCTGGACGGCGTGTCGGTGGGCGGCGGCGTGCGCTACGTCGGCTCGTCCTGGGCCGACAACGAGAACACGCTGAAGGTCCCCGCCGCCACCGTCTTCGACGCGCGGATCGGCTACAAGCCCGCCGCCTGGGGCGTGAATCTCGCGGTCACCAACCTGTTCGACAAGGAGTATGTGGCGAGCTGCCAGACCCAGTTCTCCTGCGGCTACGCCGAGGGGCGGACGGCTCTGCTGACCGTCAACATGACGTGGTGACCAGGTTAAATCCCCTCTCCCCTCTGGGGAGAGGGTTAGGGTGAGGGGGGTGTGCTTTTGCCGAACGTAAAACCAGGACCGATGAGACCGGACCAGACCCAACCCCTCTACGACCTTGACGGCGTGAGTTTCTCCGTTGCCGGACGGGCGATCCTGTCGGGACTGTCGCTCCGGCTGGATCCGGGGCGGATCTATGGGCTGGTCGGTCCCAACGGGTCGGGCAAGAGCACGCTGATCCGCCTGCTGGCCCGCCAGCAGCCGCCAAGCAGCGGAAGCATCCGCTGCCTTGGGACGGACCTCGCGCGGATCGGCGACCGCGACTTCGCGCGCACCGTCGCCTACATGCCGCAATTCACCCCGCCCGCCGAGGGCATGACGGTGCGGGAGCTGGTGGCGCTCGGCCGTTTTCCCTGGCACGGCGCGCTCGGCCGCTTCGGGGCGGAGGACGCCGCCAAGGTGGCGGAGGCCATCGCCGAAACCCACCTGGACGCCTTCGCCGACCGGCTGGTCGACAGCCTGTCGGGCGGCGAGCGGCAGCGCGTCTGGCTGGCGATGATGCTGGCCCAGGACACGCGCTGCCTGCTGCTCGACGAGCCGACCTCGGCGCTGGACATCGCCAGTCAGGTGGAGCTGCTGGGGCTGGTGCGCCGGCTGAGCCGGGCGCGCGGCATCGGCGCGGTCATCGTTCTCCACGACATCAACATGGCGGCCAGCGTCTGCGACGAGATCCTGGCGATGCGCAACGGCGCGCTGATCGCCCAGGGCACGCCGGATGCCATCATGACCGGCGAGACGCTGGGGGCCATCTACCGCCTTGCCATGGCGACCGTCCCGCACCCGGTGACCGGGAAGCCGATCGGTTGCGTGCTGTGACGGGGCGGGCGACGATTACCCGCCGCCACGCGCTGGGCCTTGCCGCCGGAGCGGTGCTGCTGCCCCGCCTCGGGCACGCCGCCTCCGGGCGGCGGGTCGCCGCCATCGACTGGGCAGGGCTGGAGACGGCGCTTGCGCTCGGCATCGTGCCGGTCGCCGCGACCGAGCTGATCCAGTTCCGCAAGACCGTCGTTGAGCCGGAGGTTCCGGACTCGGTGATCGACCTCGGCCTGCGCGGCATGCCGAATTACGAGGCGCTGACGCTGGCCGAGCCGGACCTCATCCTCACCTCCAACTATTACGAGGGTCAGCGGGGCAGCCTGGAGCGGGTGGCGGAAACCCTGTCGCTGCCGATCTACCAGCCGGGCGTTCCGCCCTACGGGCTGGCGGCGGAGGCCGCGGTGACCCTTGGCCGGGCGCTGGGCCGGGAGGCAAAGGCACGCGCCTTCGTCGCCGGGGCCGACGCGGAGATCGCCCGGCTGGGCGACTCCTTGCGCGGCGCGGTCCGCCGCCCGGTGCTCGCGATCAACTTCGGCGATGCCCGCCATGTCCGCGCCTTCGGCGACGACAGCATGTTCGGCGCGGTGCTCCAGCGGCTGGGGCTGCGCAACGCCTGGGCCTCGCAATCGAGCTACAGCGCCGCCGCGCCGCTGGGGATCGAGGCGCTGGCCCGGATGCCGGACGCCATCACCGTCGTCGTTCCGCCGCTGCCCTCCGACGTGGTGCGGGGGCTGGACGACAGCGCCCTGTGGCAGGCCCTGCCGATGGTTCGGAACCAGCGGGTGAGCGTGATCGAGCCGGTGAACCATTTCGGCGGGCTGCCGGCGGCGCTGCGCTTCGCCCGCCTCGTCACCGCCGCCCTGCTGCGGCCGGAGACCGTCCGCCATGGCTGAGCGCATGGCCGTCAACCGAATCCTGCTGTGGAGCGGGCTGGCGCTGGCCGCCGCCCTTCTGTCGATCCGGCAGATCGCCGGGCACGCCGCGGCGCCATCCATGCCCTTGCCGCCGGACGCCGCGTGGTTGGACGGCGTCATCCTCTATCACAGCGTGCTGCCGCGCATCGCGGTGGCGCTGGTCGCCGGGGCGGCGCTCGGCCTTTCGGGGCTGCTGCTTCAGCGCGTTCTGCGCAACCCGCTGGCCGAGCCCTCGACGCTCGGCGTGTCGGCGGGTGCCCAACTCGCCCTGACACTGGGGATGCTCTACGCCCCGGCGCTGATGGACGGCGCGCGGGAGGGGGTGGCGCTGGCCGGCGGGCTGGCGGCGGTCGGGCTGATTCTCGCCATGACGTGGCGGCGCGGGCTGGAGCCGGTGGCCGTCATGCTGGCCGGCATGATGGTCGCCCTGACCGCGACCATGGGCAGTGCCGCGCTGATCCTCGCCAACGGGGAGTATCTCTTCTCCATCTTCCTCTGGGGCGGCGGGGCGCTGGCCCAGCAGAGCTGGGGGCCGACGCTGACCATCGCCGTCCGGCTGCTGATCGGCATCGGCGCCGCGTTCCTGCTGATGCGCCCGCTGGCCATCCTCGGGCTGGACGACGCCAGCGCCCGCAGCCTCGGCGTCGCCCTCAACGCCACGCGCTTCGGCGTCATCGGGGTCGCGGTCTGGCTGGCGGCCAGCGTGACGGCGGAGGTCGGGGTGATCGGCTTCGTCGGTCTGGCCGCCCCGGCGCTGGCCCATCTCAGCGGCGCGCGGACCCAGGGCCGGAGGCTGGTCGCTGCACCCCTGATCGGCGCGCTTCTGCTCTGGCTGACCGACGGGCTGGTGCAGCTTCTGGCCGGGGTGGACGGGGAGCGGGTGCCGACCGGAGCGGCGACGGCGCTGCTCGGCGGCCCGCTGCTGCTCTGGCTGCTGCCGCGCCTGCGCATGTTCGAATGGCCGTCGCTGAACAGCCGTCCCGCGCCGTCGCGCCGCAGCCCGCACCCGTACCGGCTGATCGCCCTGTTCGCCGTCCTCGGCGCCGTTGCCGTGGGCCTCGCGCTCACGGTCGGCACCGGGCCGGGCGGCTGGACGCTGTCCACCGGCCCGCTGCTCGACACGCTGCTGGGCTGGCGCGGCCCCCGCGTGACGGTCGCGGCGGCGGCGGGCGCGATGCTGGCCGCCGCCGGAATGCTGTTGCAGCGGGTGACCGCCAACCCGCTGGCCAGCCCGGAAATCCTCGGCGTCGGCACCGGGGCTGGCGTCGGGCTGACCGCCGCGCTGTTCCTCGTCGCGGCCCCCGGCTTCGGCGTGCAGCTCGCCGCGTCGGCGGCGGGGGCGGTGCTGACTCTGGCCGCCATGCTGGCCCTGTCGCTGCGCGCCGGCTTCGGGCCGGAGCGGCTTCTGCTGGCCGGCATCGCCATGAGCGCCCTGTGCAGCGCCGTGCTGACCGCGGTCATCGCCACCGGCACGCCGCAAGCCTTCGCCCTGCTGCGCTGGCTGAGCGGTTCGACCAACGAGGCCGGTCCGGGCGACGCCTGGTTCTGCGCCGGTGTGGCGGTGCTTCTGCTGGCGGTCCTGCCGCTGACCGTCAAATGGCTGGAGATCCTGCCGCTGGGCGATGTGACGGCGCGGGCCGTCGGGCTGCCGGTGCGGCGCTGCCGTATCCTGCTGGTGCTGCTGGCCGGGCTGCTGACCGCGGCGGCGGCGCTGTTCGTCGGGCCGCTGAGCTTCATCGGGCTGATCGCGCCGCATCTCGCCCGGCTGGCCGGGCTGGGCCGCCCGCTTCAGCAGGGGATCGGGGCGGTGCTGATCGGCGCCGGGCTGATGGTGATGTCGGACTGGCTGGCCCGTACCGTCGCTTTCCCCTATCAATTGCCCCTTGGTCTTTTTGCCGCGCTGCTCGCCGGCCCCTATCTGGTCTGGCTGCTCGGCCGCTCCAACGCCCGCAGCCCGTGATCCATCTCGTTCACTCCTCCGCCGTTCACCCTTCTGCCGTTCCGCAATGAGAAGAGCCATGCTCCGCCGCTTCCTCTCCTACTACCGCCCCTTCACCGGCCTGCTGGTCCTCGACATCGTCTGCGCCGTCCTGTCGGGCCTGCTGGAGCTGGGGTTCCCGATGGCCGTGCGCGCCTTCGTGGACCAGCTCCTGCCGACCCAGGACTGGCCGCTGATCGTCGCCGCCACGGTGGCGCTGCTGGCGATCTACATGGCGAACGGCGGTCTGATGGCCATCGTGACCTACTGGGGCCACATGCTCGGCGTGAACATCGAGACGGAGATGCGCCGCAAGAGCTTCGACCATCTGCAGAAGCTCTCCTTCAGCTTCTACGACAACAACAAGACGGGCCATCTCGTCGGGCGGGTCACCCGCGACCTGGACGAGATCGGCGAGGTGGCGCACCACGGTCCCGAGGACCTGCTGATCGCGGTGATGACCTTCGTCGGCGCATTTATTCTGATGGCGGTGGTGCATCTGCCGCTGGCGCTGATCACCGCGGCCATCGTTCCGGTGATCGCCTTCGTGACCAGCCGCTACGGCGGGCGGATGACGAAGAACTGGCAGGCGCTCTACTCCCGCGTCGGCGACTTCAACGTCCGCATCGAGGAGAATGTCGGCGGCATGCGCGTGGTCCAGGCCTTCACCAACGAGGACCACGAGCGCAAGCTGTTCGCCGAGGACAACGACCGCTACCGCACCACCAAGCTCGCCGCCTACAAGATCATGGCGGCCTCGATGACGCTCAGCTACATGAGCATGCGGCTGATCCTGATCGTCGTCATGCTGACCGGCGCCCATTTCGTGCTGGTGGGCGAGCTGACCCAGGGCGGCTTCTTCGCCTTCCTGCTGCTGGTCAACACCTTCTTCCGCCCGATCGAGAAGATCAACGCGGTCATCGAAACCTACCCCCGCGGCATCGCCGGCTTCCGCCGCTACACCCAGCTCCTCGACACCCAGCCGGACATCGCGGATGCGCCCGACGCCGTCCCGGCCCCGGCGCTGAAGGGCGACATCCGCTATGAGGGCGTGTCTTTCGGCTATGACCCGGCGCGCCCGGTGTTGAAGGGCATCGACCTGTCGATCAAGGCCGGTTCGACCATCGCCTTCGTCGGGCCGTCGGGCGCCGGCAAGACGACGATCTGCTCGCTGCTGCCGCGCTTCTACGAGGTCATGGCGGGGCGCATCACCATTGATGGGCTGGACATCCGCGCCATGACGCTGGCCTCGCTGCGCCGGCAGATCGGCATCGTCCAGCAGGACGTCTTCCTGTTCGGCGGCACGATCCGCGAGAACATCGCCTACGGCCGTCTCGGCGCCGGCGACGCGGAAATCATGGAGGCGGCGCGGCGGGCCCATCTCGACGGGCTGATCGCCTCCCTGCCGGAGGGGCTGGACACCGTCATCGGGGAGCGCGGCGTGAAGCTGTCCGGCGGGCAGAAGCAGCGCCTGACCATCGCCCGCATGTTCCTGAAGAACCCGCCCATCCTGATCTTGGACGAGGCGACCTCCGCGCTCGACACCCAGACCGAGCGGGAGATCCAGAAATCGCTGATGGAACTGGCGGAGGGGCGGACCACCCTGGTCATCGCCCACCGCTTGGCGACCATCCGCAACGCCGACGAGGTCTATGTCGTCGGCACCGACGGCGGGATTCAGCGCATCACGCATGAGGAACTGGCGGCGCGCGGCTGATCGCGCCGCGCCTCAGGCGGCGGAGTGGCACCATTCCGCCTTCGGCCTGTTTCCGGACTGCGTCACAGGCAGGAGGGCGACATGGCATCGCGCGCCGAGCGCACCGACCCCCGTTTGTGGGAGACGGTGAAGGCAAGCGTCTTGAAGGGCGGCAAGGGCGGCGAACCCGGCCAGTGGTCCGCCCGCAAGGCTCAGATGGCCGTTCAGGAATACAAGCGGTGCGGCGGCGGCTACACGGGCTCCAAGAGCGCGGACAACAGCCTGAGCCAGTGGACCGACGAGGAGTGGGGCACGCGCTCCGGCAAGCCGAGCGGGGAAACGGGGGAACGGTACCTTCCCCGGCAGGCCCGCGAACACCTGTCCGAAGCAGACTATCGGCGCACCAGCGACAGGAAGCGCGCCGACACGAAGAAGGGCAGGCAGTTCTCAAAGCAGCCGGACGACATTGCCCGGAAGACGGCGCCGTTCCGGCACCATGCCGACGAGAACGCGACCCGCGCGGCCCTCTACGAGAAGGCGAAGGAGCGGAATCTGCCCGGCCGTTCCCGCATGAACAAGGAGGAGCTGCAAAAGGCGCTCTCCTGATCCAAGCAGCCCTTCAAGCATCCCACAGCCGCGATGCGAGAGGATGGCCTTCACTGATGGCCCGATGCAGAAAAAAAAGCGGGGCGTGGGTTACTCGCGCATCAGCTTCGGCAGGTCCATGGCAACCCGGCCGATGTCTTCGCGGCGCAGGCCACGAGCGGCCAGTTCGGCCCGGCTCAAGGCTGACAGCTCACGATAAGCGGTGTAGGCGGCCGAGGCCTCGAACCAGGCGCTGACGAACTCACGAACGCCCTTGACGATCCCCGACAGCCGGCCGTCATGATCGATGTGCGACGCGGTGGTGTAAGCCATGGTCCATCTCCTTCTTGTCTGGTGGAGACGACTTTACGCTGGCATACCAAATACCAGATACGTGAAGTGTGCAACGCAGAACGGCAGGAAAATTACGGCCAGTCCAAGCATTTGTGATGCGAATTGTCCGCGTCGCAAGCCGTGTGCCCACCGCTCTCCACGCCGGCTCCGACCGCCTCCTTCCGTCCAGGCCATGGGCGGTGCCGTCGTCGCCAAGGTGTGTCGGCCGGGTTCGCCGGAATCCGTTCGACAGCTGTTGCAGCCTCATGGTTTAAGGGTGGGTGACACAGCACAACGCCGGGTCCTGGTTGCGGGGATCGGAAACAAGCCCCGGTCGAGCGCGCGGAAGCAGGCGGGCAGGAATTCTCCATGGCGACGGTGCAGGAAGCGCTGGGACTCGCGGTCGAATATCATCTTCAGGGTGGATTGACGGAGGCCAGGGAGCTTTACGGCCGAATCCTTGCTGTCGAGCCGGACCAGCCTCACGCCTTGCACCTGTTGGGCGTGCTCGATGGGCAGGAAGGCCGCCCGGTGCAGGCAATGGCGCGGATCCGTCGGGCCATCGCCAGCGCTCCGGATATTGCCGACTTCCACGCCAACATCGGTAAATTGGCAATGGCGCTGAGCCGAACGGACGAGGCGGCCGCGCATCACCGCCGGGCGCTGACGCTGCGCCCCGGCCATCCGGATGCGCTCGCCGGTCTGGCGCCGGTGCTGGCCGAGGGCGTCCCGACCGACGAGGCCGTGTCGGTGCTCAGGCAACTCCTGCGCCTGACGCCTGAGGATGGCGGCCTGTGCTTCTCCCTCGCACGGATGTTGCGGGCGCGGGGAGAGGCGGCGGAAGCGGCGGCGGCTTATCGCCGTCTCATCGTGCTCGACCCCACCCACGTTGCAGCCTGCAACAACCTGGGCAATCTGCTGCGTGCCGGCGGTGCCGTGGAGCGGGCGGTGGCGTTCTTCCGCTGCGCCACGCGGCTTGCGCCCGGCTCCGCGATGATGCCGGTCAATCTCGGCGCGGCGCTCGCCGAACTCGGACGCACCGAGGCGGCGATGGCGGCGTTCCGTCGGGCAATCGCCTGCCAGCCCGACAACGGCGACGCCTATTTCGGGCTCGGCAGCGCGCTCTCCGGGCCTTGCCCATCCGACGGCTTGCGGGTGTTGAGCCACGGGCTGCGCGCCGCCCCGGACCATCCGGGATTGCTGTACGCGTTGGGAGTGCTCCATGCCGGCCGAGGCGAAGACGCCGTGGCCACCGGCTTTTGGGCTCGGGGGGTGGAGGTGGTGCCGGAGGATGCCGCCTGCCGGATGGCCTTGTGTGTCGGACAGCTCCGCCACGTTTACGCCGATGGAGCGGAACTGGCGTCCCGACGGGACGCCTACGCGCGCCACCTCGCCGCGCTCGACGGGCTGATCGGCCCCAGCGCGCCGATGGAAGCGCGGCGGAGCGCCTGCGACCTTGCGGGCTCGCATCTGCCCTTCCTGCTGGCCTACCAGGGCATGGACAACCGGTCTCTGCAGGAGACCTACGGGGGCATCATGGCGGGGCTGATGGCGGCGCGTCTGGGGAGCCGCATCCTCACCAGCCTGGAAACGTCCCGCGGATGCACACGCCCCCGGGTGGCCCGGACACGGCTGCGGGTCGGGATCGTCTCGTCCTATTTCCACGACCATTCGGTGTGGCGGGCGATCCTGGCCGGCTGGCTGACCCGGCTCGATCCGGAGCGGTTCACCCTTCTGGGATATCATGTCACGGGGGAGGAGGATGCGTGCACCGCGCTGGCCGCGTCGCGTTGCGCGGTGTTCCGGCGCGGACTCGGCGCCGTGGAGCGCTGGGCGGAGACCATCGTCGCCGACCGGCCCGACGTTCTGCTCTTCCCCGAGGTCGGCATGGAGCCCATGACCTATCGGCTCGCGGCGCTGCGCCTGGCCGCGGTGCAAGCCGTGGCATGGGGGCACCCCGATACGACGGGGCTTCCCACCCTCGACCATTACCTGTCGGGCGATCTTCTGGAGCCACCCGATGGAGACGCCTTCTACAGCGAGCGTCTGGTCCGGCTGCCCAACCTCGGTTGCCATGTGGAACCCACGCGGCGGCCCGCCGTGTCGGTCACGCGCGGCCGGCTCGGCTTGCCCGACGGGGCGCCCGCCTTCCTGTGCAGTCAAAGCCTGTTCAAATATCTGCCGCAGCACGACCATGTGTTTCCTTCCATCGCCGCAGCCGTGCCCGGCAGCCGGTTCCTGTTCTTCCGGCACCGCCAAGCCACCGTCACCCGCAGCTTGGAAGACCGGCTGGAACGGGCTTTCGCCGCCCACGGCCTCGACGGCCGGGAACATTGCGTCTTTGCCGACCAACTCGACCATGACGCGTATCTCGCCACGCTGCGGGTGATGGACGTCTACCTCGACAGCATCGGGTTTTCCGGATTCAACACGGCCCTGCAGGCGGTGGAGGCGGGGCTTCCGGTGGTGACCGTGCGGGGGCGTTTCATGCGCGGACGGCTTGCCGCCGCCCTGCTGGACCGCCTCGGCATGGCTGATACCGTCGCCGAGAGCCCGGAGGATTTCATCGAGGACGCCATTCTCCTGGGGCGTGACCCTGCGGCGCGGACCATCCGCAAAGCCCGCCAGACCGACGCGCTTCCCGCCGTTTATCGCGATCAGGCGGCCATCGTCGGATTGGAGCGTTTTCTGACGGGATAACCCTGACGGCTTCTTGCGTAAAGAAAAGGGCGGAGCCTTGCGGCCCCGCCCGGTCTTACCTTGTGTGTACCAAGTCCCGCACCCTAGGGCAGGCCACAAAGATTACTCACACATCCAGATTGGCGACCTTCAGGGCGTTCTCCTGGATGAATTCGCGGCGCGGTTCCACGATGTCGCCCATCAGGGTGGAGAAGACCTCCTCCGCCTGGTCGGCGTGGTTGACCTTCACCTGCAACAGCGAGCGCTTGGTCGGGTCCAGCGTGGTTTCCCAGAGCTGGTCGGGGTTCATCTCACCCAGGCCCTTGTAGCGCTGGATCGTCACGCCGCGGCGGCCCAGCTCCATCACCGTGTCGAACAGGGCGACGGGGCCGGTCAGGCTGCGGCTTTCCTTCTGCTTCTCGAAGGCGCGGCCGGGCTCGGCGTAGACGCGCTTCAAGTCCGCTGCGATGGCGTCCAGCTTGCGGGCCTCGGCGCTCTTCAGCAGGTCGGCGTCCAAATGGTGGCGGTGGGTCACGCCGCGGCGCGTCCGCACCAGCGCGTAACCGCCCTGGAGCAGGCTCTCGCCGCGCCAGCCGCCTTCCACGTCCAGCGCGTTGAGCCGGGAGGCCACCGTCTCGGCCGCCTGCTGCGCCTGGGCGGTGTCCTGCGACAGGGCGACCGACAGGGCGCCGCTGACCGCCGCCGATTCCACCACCGACAGGTTGCCGGCCTTGCGGGCCAGCGTCTCGATGTGCAGGCGGGCGCCGCGCGCCTGCTCGACCATCTCGCGCAGCGGCTCGCCGTTCAGCAGCGAACCGTCGGCGGGGCGCACGGACAGGTCGCCGAGCGCCGCCTCGATCAGATACTCCTCCAGCGCCCGGTCGTCCTTCAGATACCGCTCCTTCGCGTTGCCGCGCTTGATGCGGTAGAGCGGCGGCTGGGCGATGTAGAGATAGCCACGCTCGATCAGCTCCGGCATCTGCCGGAAGAAGAAGGTCAGCAGGAGCGTGCGGATGTGGCTGCCGTCCACGTCCGCGTCGGTCATGATGATGATCTTGTGGTAGCGCGTCTTGTCCGGGTTGAACTCGTCGCGCCCGATGCCGGTGCCCAGCGCCGCGATCAGCGTGCCGATCTCGGCCGAGGACAGCATCTTGTCGAAGCGCGCCCGCTCCACGTTCAGGATCTTGCCGCGCAGCGGCAGGATGGCCTGGAACTGGCGCGACCGGCCCTGCTTGGCCGAGCCGCCCGCCGAATCGCCCTCCACGATGAAGAGTTCGGACAGCGCCGGGTCGCGCTCCTGGCAGTCGGCCAGCTTGCCGGGCAGGGAGGCGATGTCGAGCGCACCCTTGCGCCGGGTCAGCTCGCGCGCCTTGCGGGCCGCCTCACGGGCGGCGGCGGCCTCGACCACCTTCTGGACGACGCGCTTGGCGTCCGCCGGATGCTCCTCGAAATACTGGGCGAGGCATTCGCCCACCACCGCCTCGACCACCGGGCGGACTTCGGAGGAGACCAGCTTGTCCTTGGTCTGGCTGGAGAATTTCGGGTCGGGCACTTTCACCGAAAGCACGCAGGTCAGCCCCTCGCGCGCGTCGTCGCCGGAGAGGTTGACCTTCTCCTTCTTGGCGATGCCCGACTCGTTGGCGTAGTTGTTGATCGCCCGCGTCAGCGCCGCGCGGAAACCGGCAAGGTGGGTGCCGCCGTCCTTCTGCGGGATGTTGTTGGTGAAGCAGAGAGTCGTCTCGTGGTAGCTGTCGTTCCACTGGAGCGAGCATTCCACGGTGACCACGCCGCCATGCTCGGTCGGGCGCTCCGCCTTGATGGAGATCGCCGGCTTGTGCAGCGGCACCTTGGAGCGGTCGAGCCAGTTCACGAAGGCTTCCAGCCCGCCTTCATAGTGCAGGTCCTGGACCCGCGGCTCCACCCCGCGGGCATCGGTCAGCACCAGCCGCACGCCGGAGTTCAGGAAGGCCAGCTCGCGCAGCCGGTGTTCCAGCGTTGCGAAGTCGAATTCGGTGTTGGTGAAGGTGTCCTTGGACGGCAGGAAGGTGACCTCGGTGCCGGAGAGCGGCTTCTGCCCACCGTTGCCATCGTCCACCATCGGAGCCGGGCCGACGTCGGCCAGACGGGCATCGGCGACGCCGTGGCGGAAGAGCATGAACCATTCGCGGCCGTTGCGCCAGATGCGCAGCTCCAGCGTCTCCGACAGGGCGTTCACCACCGACACGCCCACGCCGTGCAGGCCGCCCGACACCTTGTAGGAGTTCTGGTTGAACTTGCCGCCGGCGTGGAGCTGGGTCATCACGACCTCCGCCGCCGACACGCCCTCTTCGGAGTGGATGTCGGTGGGAATGCCGCGGCCGTTGTCGCGCACCGTGACCGACCCGTCGGCGTTGAGCTGCACCACGACCGCGTCGCAGTAGCCGGCCAGCGCCTCGTCGATCGCGTTGTCCACGACCTCGTAGACCATGTGGTGCAGTCCGGAGCCGTCATCGGTGTCGCCGATGTACATGCCCGGACGCTTGCGCACGGCGTCCAGCCCGCGCAAGACGGTGATCGATTCCGCGCCGTAATCCTGCTGCGGGAGGTCGTTCTTCAGTGCTTCCTGTGCCATGGCTCGACTATAGCAGACTGCGTTGGGTTTCGGCGGAATACCGTACTTCGGTAGGTGATTTTCCGGGCTTTTGAGCCCTTTTTTGAGCGCCCATTTTCAATCGCTAGGCCGGGGTCACGGTCGCATCCTCGATGTGGAAGCGTTTGGCGGCACCGCCGAGCGGCCCGAAGACCGAATCGTCGGTGCCGGTCATCCAGGCCTGGGCGCCCAGCGCCAGGATCTCGTCGAACAGCGCCTCGCGCCGCTGCGGGTCCAGATGGGCGGCCACCTCGTCCAGCAGCAGCAGCGGGGCGGCCCCGCGCTCCGCCGCCAGAAGACGGGCGTTGGCCAGCATGATGGCGATCAGCAGCGCCTTCTGCTCCCCGGTGGAGCAGAGCGCCGCCGGCATGTCCTTCTGGGCGTGGCGCACCGCGAGGTCGCTCTTGTGCGGCCCCAGCGTGGCCCCGCCACTGTCCGAATCGGCGCGCCGGCTGTCGCGCAGCGAGCGGCGCAGAGCGTCCTCGGCGGCCAGCGCCGGACCGTCGTCGAGCCAACGCTCCACCGTGCCCTGCACCGTCAGGTCGGCGCCGGGAAAGGGGCCGACGGCCCGCCCGCAGGCGGCGCGCAGCCGCTGCACCACGTCGCGGCGGGCGGCGGCCACGGCGACTCCGGTGGTCGCCATCTGGTCCTCCAGCCCGCTCAGCCAGCCCTCGTCGCCGTTCCAGCCGCGATGCCCCTCGCGCAACAGGCGGGCGCGCTCGCGCAGGGCGTGCTCGTAGCGGCTGAGCCGGCCGGCATGGGCGGGGTCGAATCCGAACACGAGACGGTCGAGGAAACGGCGGCGCCCGCTGGAGCCTTCGAGAAACAGACGGTCCATCTGCGGGGTCAGCCAGACGACGGCGACATGCTCGGCCAGCACGGTCTGGCCCTTGGCGGGATGGCCGTCCACGCGGACGACGCGGCGGTCGCGCTCCGCTCCAGACGCCGCTTGGGAACTGAGTTCGCGGCCGGTGCCGATCTCCACCGGGCCGGTGGGGGTATCCAGAACGGCGGCGACCGCCCAGCCGACGCCGGCGCCATTGCCAGCGCTGCCGCCGATCCGCTCGACCTCCGCCAGCTTGGCGCCGCGCAGGCCACGTCCGGGGGCGAGGAAGCTGACCGCTTCGAGCAGGTTGGTCTTGCCGGCGCCGTTCGGCCCGGTCAGCACCACCGGGCGGTGGTCGGGCTCCAGGCGCGCGCTGTCATAACCGCGGAAGCGGGTCAGGGTCAGGCGCGTCACCGCCAAGGCGGCCGGAGTGTTCACCACGGGGATGGGATAGGGCGAAGTCTGTCTGGCGTCGAGCAAAGCGTCCGATCCGGGATGCGGGGACCGGGCCACCGGACCCCGTCAAACACGGGGTCTGGAGCGCACCGGCCCGAAAAGCGCCGATCCGTCCGGACCGGTCACACACGCATCGGCATCAACACGTAAAGGGCCGTGGGGTCGGCGACGTCGCGCACGATGGTCGGCGACGCGGCGTCGGCCAGCGAGAAGCGCGCGCCCTCGCCCTCGATCTGCTGCGTGATATCAAGCAGATAGCGAGAGTTGAAGCCGATTTCCAGGGGGCCTTCCTGGTAA
Source organism: Azospirillum brasilense (assembly GCF_001315015.1). Taxonomy (NCBI): domain Bacteria; kingdom Pseudomonadati; phylum Pseudomonadota; class Alphaproteobacteria; order Rhodospirillales; family Azospirillaceae; genus Azospirillum; species Azospirillum brasilense. Next base: position 110,630 of record NZ_CP012915.1, read on the forward strand.
TTGACTTCCAGCTCCTCGGTGGCGCTGCCGGCCTCGGGGCTGGTGGCGGAGAGGGTCAGGGTGCCGCGGGTCAGCGACAGCTTCACCGCCCGGCTCTTCTCGGTGGAGATGGTGGCGACGCGGTCCACGGCGGCGGCGAACAGCTTGGCGTCCACCTCCATCGTCTTGTCGTTGCCGACCGGGATCACCCGCTCGTAGTCCGGGAAGGTGCCGTCGATCAGCTTGGAGGTCACCACCACCGAATCGAAGGCGAAGCGGATCTTGTTGTCCGACAGCGACAGCTCGATGCGGTCGGCGGCCTCGTCGATCAGCTTGCGGATCTCGTTCACGGTCTTGCGCGGAACGATCACGCCGGGGATGCCGGCGGCCCCCTCCGGCAGCGGCATCTCGACCCGCGCCAGACGGTGGCCGTCGGTCGCCACGGCGCGCAGCACCGGCAACTCGGACCCGCCGGCCTTGGCCTTGGCGGCGTGCAGGTAGATGCCGTTGAGGTAGTAGCGCGTCTCTTCGGTCGAGATGGCGAAGCGGGTGCGGTCGACCAGCGCCCGCAGGTCGCCCGCCGTCAGGTCGAAGCGGTGCGGCAGGTCGCCGCCGGACAGCTGCGGGAAATCGTCGACCGGCAGACAGGACAGCTTGAACTGCGACCGGCCCGCGCGCAGCGTCAGGATCGTGCCGTCGCCGCCGATGTCCAGCTCCACCTGGCTGCCGTCGGGCAGCTTGCGCACGATGTCGTACAGCGTGTGGGCCGGGGCGGTGGTACCGCCCGCGCGGGTCACCGTGGCCGGGACCGTCTCGACGATCTCCAGATCCATGTCGGTGGCGGCCAGCGACAGCTCGCCGTCGCTCGCCCGCAGCAGCACGTTGGACAGGATGGGGATGGTGTTCCTGCGCTCCACCACGCTCTGCACATGACCAAGGGACCGGAGAAGGGCGGCGCGTTCGATGATGATGTTCATGCTGGTCGTCGTCTCGGCAGGTCGTGTTTTTTTGCGATTCGCAGGCGTACCCATGCCGGTCCGGCCGCAATCCAGCGGGCCGGAACGGGGGCGCATGATACCACAACGTCGGTTTTGCCGAACCAAATTCGTTCGGCGCGGTCGGGCGGTCGCCGGAAAGGACGATTCCAGCCCATCCGGAGGCCCGTGACGCCCCCGCGGGGTGCCGCCGTAGGGGGAATGCGGGCCGAGCGGGAGCGCGCGCGATTCGCGCCGCCGCGACTCTAGCGCCCACCCTCCGCCGCGAACTGGGCGTCCAGTCCGGCGCGGTAGTCGGGGTAGGTCAGCGCCACGCCGAGCTGGCGCTTGATGCGGTCGTTCTTCACCCGGCGGCAGTCGGCGTAGAAGCTGGCGGCCATCGGCGACAGCCCGGCCTCCTCGAAGGGCACCAGGGGCGGCGGCTCGACCCCCAGCAGGCCGCAGGCGTAGCTCACCACCTCGTGGGAGGGGGAGGGCAGGTCGTCGGCGACGTTGTAGACCGCGCCCAGCGTCGGTTTGTCCATCGAGGCGCGCAGCGTCGCCGCGATGTCCTCCACATGGATGCGGCTGAACACCTGTCCGGGCTTGTCGACCCGCCGGGCGGTGCCGTCGCGCACGTTGTCCAGCGCGCTGCGCCCCGGCCCGTAGATGCCGGCCAGCCGGAAGAGATGCATCGGCACGCCGTACTGGCGGTAGAGGTTCAGCCAGCCGCGCTCCGCCTCGACGCGGCGCTTCTGCCGCTCGCCGGTCGGGCGCAGCCACGCCGCCTCGCCCACCCATTCGCCCTTGGTGTCGCCGTAGACCCCGGTGGTGGAAAGATAGCCGGCCCAGTCGAGCGTCCGCAGATCCGCCAGATCCATGGCGTGCTGGTCGAGCACCGGGTCGCCCCGCTCGTCGGGCGGGACGCTGACAAGAAGATGGGTGGTGCCGGCCAGGGCCGCGCGGGCGTCCTCGAGCGGGCGGCCCCGGTCGAACAGGAACGCCTCGATGCCCTGCGCCTCCAGGGCGGCGCGCTTGTCCTCGCCGCGGCAGGTGGCGGCGATCCGCCAGCCCTCGGCCTTCAGCCGGTCGGCGAACACGCGGGCGGTGAAGCCCAGGCCGAAGACGAACAGACGGGGTGAAGCCATGTCTTGCGGGGTCCTTGCGTCGGAAGCGGCAATGACGGAGTGTAAGGCCGCCATGAACCGACGCAACGCTTACCTCATCACGGCCGCGCTGGCGCTCTTGTCTGTCAGCCCTGCTGTGGCCGCTCCCGCCGTCGATCACAACCGGGAATTCCAGGCCTGCCTGACGCTCGCCGAGAAGCGCCCGGCCGAAGCGCTGGAGAGCGCGCAGACCTGGCTGAACCGCGGCGGCGGCGATCATGCCCGGCTGTGCCAGGCGCTGGCGCTGTTCCACAAGGGCGACTTCACCACCGCCGGGGCGCGGCTGGAGGAGCTGGCCCCGGTGCTGGGCAAGGACGACCCGAAGGCCGGGGCCTCGATCCTCGGGCGGGCCGGCTGGGCGTGGCTGCGCGCCGGTGACAATGTGCGGGCGGAGCGGGCTTACAGCCGTGCCCTGGCGCTCCAGCCGGAGGACGTGGACCTGCTGATCGACCGCGCCATCGCGCGGGCCGAGACGGAACGCTTCTGGGACGCCGTGGCCGACCTGGACGCCGCGCTGAAGAGAGACCCGCGGCGGGCCGAGGCCTATCTCTACCGGGCCGCCGCCCACAAGGCGCTGGCCAACGACCGGCAGGCCTTGGCCGACATCGACCGCGCGCTTGAGCTGCGCCCCGGCGATCCCGACGCCCTGCTGCTGCGCGCCACCATCAAGGCGCAGGCCGGCAACCTGCCGGGCGCGCGGGAGGATTGGAGCCAGATCGTCCGCAACACGCCGGCCAGCGCCGCGGCGAAGACGGCGCAGGCCAACCTCGACCGCTCCGCCAAGGCGCCGGCGCCCGCACCGGCGGCGAAGGGCGAGGCGAAGGGCGGGGCGGCCCCCGCAAAGCCCTAATCGCGGTAGGGCCGTTACGCTTATTTTACAAGGCTCCTGCGACATTTAGCCGGCTGGACGAATGCGAACGCTTCGCAGGATCATCCGCGGCGAAGAGGGGCGGATACGAACGCGCCCCCCACCTCCCGGTGCGATCAGGTGCAGCCATGAGCGGTCATCCCACCCCCGAAACGGGCCAGTCCCCCGGCGGACGGCATTTGGGCGAGTTGAAGAAGGGCGAGCGCGCCCGCGTGACCGGCGTCGATGAGCGGGGGGTCGTCACCACCCTTCCCGAAGGGGAGCTGGAGCGGCGCATGATCGAGATGGGGCTGGTCGAAGGCTCCCATGTCGAGGTCCTGCACGAAGCCTTTCCGGGCCGCGACCCCATCGCCATCCGCGTGAACGAGCACACGCTGGCGCTCCGCCGCGCCGAGGCGCGGGCCGTGCTGGTGGCGCCCGCCGCCTGACGCCCGCCATCTGACCCGCGGCGCCGCCACCCTCTTTCAAAGCGACCTCCTGCAAGGACATCCGGCCATGTCGGTCCTGGACTCCGCCCTGCCGCCGCGCATCGCGCTGGTCGGCAACCCGAACTGCGGCAAGACCGCCCTGTTCAACGCGCTCACCGGTTCCCGCCAGAAGGTGGCGAACTATCCCGGCGTCACGGTGGAACGGAAGATCGGGCATTTCGTCAGCCCGCTCGGCCGCCGCGTTCAGGTGATCGACCTGCCGGGCACCTACAGCCTGCGCGCCCGCTCCCCCGACGAGGAGGTGACCCGCGACGTCGTGCTCGGCCGCTTCTCGCACGAGGACAGCCCGGACCTGCTGGTCTGCGTCGCCGACGCCACCAACCTGCGCCTGAACCTGCGGCTGGTGGTCGAGCTGAAGCGGCTGGGCCGCCCGATCATCCTGGCGCTGAACATGATGGATGCGGCGGAGAAGCGCGGCTGCCGCATCGACGCGGCGGCTCTGTCGGCCGCGCTCGGCGTGCCGGTGGTGCCGACCGTCGCCATCCGCCGCGGCGGCGTCCAGCCGCTGCTGGAGCAGATCGACGGCGCCATGGCCATGGCGGCGGACGTGGCGGAGAATCCTGCCTCCTGCGGCTGGAGCGAGCCGTCCTCGCGCGACCTGCGCGCCTACCATCAGGAGGTCGAGGGGCTGCTGGCCGGCTGCGTGGCCGACGCCGGCCTGCCGCCGCTGGCGACCCGGCGGGTGGACGCCGTGCTGCTGCACCCGGTGTTCGGGCTGGCCTTCCTGTTCCTCGTGCTGTTCCTGATGTTCCAGGCGGTGTTCGCCTGGGCCGAGGCGCCGATGAACCTGATCGACGGCGCGGTCAGCGGGCTCAAGGACTGGGTGGCCGCCACCCTGCCGGACGGCGCGCTGCGCAGCCTGCTGACCGACGGAATCATCGCCGGGGTGGGCAGCGTGGTCATCTTCCTGCCGCAGATCCTGGTGCTGTTCTTCTTCATCCTGGTGCTGGAGGCGACCGGCTATCTCGCCCGCGCCGCCTTCCTGCTGGACCGGCTGATGGGCGGGGTGGGGCTGCACGGGCGGGCCTTCATCCCGCTGCTGTCCAGCTTCGCCTGCGCGGTGCCCGGCGTCATGGCGGCGCGCACCATCGAGAACCGCGCCGACCGGCTGGCAACCATCATGATCGCCCCGCTGATGACCTGCTCGGCCCGGCTGCCGGTTTACACGCTGCTGATCGCGGCCTTCGTGCCGGACCGTCCGCTGCTGGGCGGGCTGGTCGGGCTGCCGGGGCTGGTGATGTTCGCGCTCTACGCCGCGGGCATCCTGTCGGCGCTGGCCGTCGCCTTCGTTCTGAAAGGCACGGTGTTCAAGGGCGCGCGAGAGCCGCTGCTGATGGAGCTGCCGGCCTACCGCCTGCCCAACCCGCGCGACATCGCGCTGGGCCTGTTCGAGCGGGCCAAGGTCTTCCTGGCGCGGGCCGGCACGACGATCTTCGCGCTGATGATCGTCATGTGGTTCCTGGCGAGCTTCCCCGGCGCGCCGGAGGGGGCGACCGAGCCGGCCATCCAGTATTCCATCGCCGGCATGATCGGCCACGCGCTGGAACCGCTGCTGGCGCCCATCGGCTTCACCTGGCAGATCGCCGTGGCGCTGGTGCCGGGCATCGCGGCGCGCGAGGTGGCGGTCGGCGTGCTGGGCACGATCTACGCGCTGAGCGAGAGCGGCGACGCGCTGCAATCCTCGCTGGCCGGGGCGCTGGCCGCCTCCTGGAGCCTGCCGACCGCCCTGTCGCTGCTCGCCTGGTACGTCTTCGCCCCGCAATGCGTCGCCACCCTGTCGGTGGTGAAGCGGGAGACCAACGGCTGGTTCTGGCCGACGGTGATGTTCGCCTACATGATCACGCTGGCCTACGGGGCGAGCTTCATCACCTACCGCGTCGCGTCTGCGCTGCTGTAAGGGAAGGGGAGGACAGAGCCATGTGGCAGGATCTGCTGGTCGCGGTGGTGGTGGCGCTGGCCGCGGTGTGGACGGTGTGGCGGGTGATCCTGCCCGCCGGGCTGCGCGCCCGCCTGCTGGGCAGGGCCGCGCCGAAGGGCGCCGGTTGCAGCGGCGGGTGCAAGGGCTGCGGCCCGGCCGGTGGCGGTTCAAGCTGCCATTGAGCAGGGGCGTCTACAGGGCCGGGACGCGGGCGGCGCCCCTCTTGACCGCGTACATCGCCTGATCGGCGTGGACGATGAGCTGTTGGGCATCCCGCCCGTCCTGCGGGTAGACCGCGATGCCGATGGACAGGGCGAGCGGCAGCCGCAGACCGTCGACGAGGATGGGCTCCGCCAGCGCCGCCCGGCACTTGTCGGCGACGGTTTCCGCCCCGGCGGGGGTCACCTCCACCTCCAGGATGATGGCGAACTCGTCGCCGCCGATGCGGGCGATCAGGTCGGATTTACGCAGCAGGCCGGACAGGCGGTGCGCCACCACCCGCAGCACCTCGTCGCCCCGGCTGTGGCCGTGGGTGTCGTTGATCGGCTTGAAGCCGTCCAGATCAATGTAGAGCAGGGCGAACAGCATGCCGCCGCGCTCCGCTCGGTCGATGGCCTGCTGCAGCCGGTCGTGGAACATGGCGCGGTTGGGCAGGCCGGTCAGCGCGTCGTGGTGGGCCATGTGGGCCATCCGCGCCTCGTTCGCCCGCAGGGCGGCCTCCTGCTCCCGCAGCTTGCCCAACAGATAGTTGAAGCCCTGTGCCAGCTCTCCGACCTCGTCCATGCGGTGGACCGGCAGGGGCGACAGCTCGACGTGCCCGTCGGCCATCTGGTGCATCCGCCGCGCCGCCTCGGTCAGCGGGCGGAAGAAACGGCGCATGCCGATGAACAGCACGGTCACCGCGAAGGCGGCGATCATCAGGCTGTTGGTGGCGATGAAGGTCTGCAGGTCCCGCACCCCTTCGAAGGCTTCCGCCGTGGGCAGCCGGGCGACCAGGAACCAGCCCGCCGTCGGGACGGCGGCGATGGCGGACAACTCCTCCACCCCCGCCGCGTTGACGGTGATGCCGGTGCCGCGGTAGCCGGCCATGGCCCGGTCGTGCAGCGGGTTCACACCCTCCGGCGGGGTCGCGGTCAGGATCATCCCGTGGTCGCTGGCCGACACGAACAGCCTGTCGCGGGGGGAAACCAGGAGGAAGCCTCCGCTGCGTCCGATGCGGTTTCCCTGGACCAGATTGAGGAAGCCGGGCGACGACAGGGCGGTGGCGCCGGCCAGGACCGCGACCGGGCGTCCGGTGGCATCGGTGACCGCCATCGCCATGACCACCATCGGCTCTCCGTCGATGGTGGAGCGGGCGGGCCGCCCGATCACCGGTTCGCGGCCATCCAGCGCCGACCGGAGCCAGTCGCGATCCGACACGTCGAAATCGGGCGAGCGCTGCCGTTCCGGATAATCGGCGAAGACGCCGTGACCGTCCGTCCGGACGACCATCAGCCCACGCGAGAACAAGGGCGCGATCTCGTGATGCGTCTTCAGCCAATCCCGCAGGGCTGCGGGATCGTCGAGGCTCGCCAATGGCAGGCTTCCGGAGGCGCGGCGCAGGAGGTCGAGCCGCGCCTTGATCTTCTCGTCGATGTCGTGGGCGACGTAGGATGCCGTCGATTGCTGTTGGGACGAGGTCAGGTTGTTGATCTTGTCCTCCAAGAAGGAGGATAGGACCCAGATGCGCGCGCAGGCGCCGACGAAGACCAGGACTAGTCCAAACAGCATAAGACGTACAACGACGCTGCGGCTCTGCCGGCGCAGTACATCGGCCACCGCGACAAGCATCCGCAAGCTCTGCTCCTCCAAGAAACCGTTTGCTTATTTCCCAGATGGATAGGCTTCCTGCCCACCGCTTCCCGAAGATAAACGATGCTATGCCCGTCCGGAAGACGGAAAGGGCTTCAAATCACTGACAAAAGCACCGGAACTGATTGAAAAAACGAAATACTTCCACCGTCAGGCGAAAAATCCCTCTGGCCGCTCGCGTTTCTTTTTGGGCGATGGTGCGGTCCATGCGGATACCAGCATTTCCACGGAAACCTTCCCGTGTGGTTAGGACGGGGCGGGCGGGCCGCCGCGCCGCCGTTGCTGCGCCCCGCCCGCCCGCCGATGCATCTCTTCCACCGATACCTCCGTATAGTATCCAGACCGACCGACCTCCGGCAAAGTTGCGAGGAAGACAACGATCCGCGCCATCGATGGAGCGGCCTTCATCCGCTTGGCGTCTGCCGCCGCGGATCTTTCGCGCGTCCAAAAAAGGAGGGGGTTTTGAGCACGATTTCCACCAAGGACGGCACCCGCATCTATTACAAGGACTGGGGCAGCGGACAGCCGGTGGTTTTCTCGCACGGATGGCCGCTCAGCGCCGACGCCTGGGACGGGCAGATGCTGTTCTTCGGCCAGCAGGGCTACCGGGTCATCGCCCACGACCGGCGCAGCCATGGCCGCTCCGACCAGACCTGGGCCGGCAACCACATGGACCAGTACGCCGACGATCTGGCCGAGCTGCTCGACGCGCTCGACGTGCGCGACGCGGTGATGATCGGCCATTCCACCGGCGGCGGCGAGGTCGCCCGCTACATCGGGCGCCACGGCACCGGACGGGTCGCCAAGGCCGTGCTGGTCGGGGCGGTGCCGCCGATCATGCTGAAGACCGCGGCCAACCCCGGCGGCCTGCCGATGGAGGTCTTCGACGGCATCCGCAAGGGCACCTACGACGACCGGTCGCAGTTCTTCCTGGACCTGACCATGCCCTTCTACGGCTTCAACCGTGACGGAGCGAAGGTGTCGGAAGGGCTTCGGCAGTCCTTCTGGCTGCAGGGCATGATGGCCGGGATCAAGGGCGCCTACGACTGCATCCAGCAGTTCTCGGAAACCGACTTCACCGAGGATCTGAGGAAGATGGCGCTCCCGACGCTGCTCATCCACGGCGACGACGACCAGATCGTGCCCATCGACGCGGCGGCCCGCCGCGCCGTGGAGATCGCGCCGCAGGCGACGCTCAAGGTCTATGAGGGGGCGCCGCACGGCCTGACGGCCACCCACCAGGACCGCTTCAACGCCGACGTGCTCGCCTTCATCAAGGGAACGTAAGCCGGGACCGGTCAGGCGTCGCCGGCGGGGGTCACCTTGTCGGCGATGCGGACCAGATCGGGCAGGGACCGCGCCTGCATCTTGCGCATCACGCTGGCGCGGTGGACCTTCACGGTGATCTCGCTGAGCTGCAGCTCAGCGGCGATCTGCTTGTTGAGCTGCCCGGCGGCGACGAGCCGCATCACCTCCCGCTCGCGCGGGGTCAGGCTGCGGAATCGTTCGCGAAGGTCGCACAGCGCGTCCAGGGCGCGGCGGCGGTCGCGGTCGCGGTCGATGCCGGTGTGGACGGCGTCGATCAGATCCTGGTCGCGGAAGGGCTTGGCCAGGAATTCGACGGCGCCGGCCTTCATCGCCGTCACCGACATGGGAATGTCGCCGTGACCGGTGATGAAGACGACCGGCAGATGGATGTCCGCCGCGGTCAGTTCGCGCTGGAACTCCAGCCCGCTCTGGCCGGGCAGCCGGACGTCGAGCACGAGGCAGCCCGGCGCGTCGGGCAGGCGTTGCTGCAGGAAGTCATGCGCCGAGGCGAAGGGCAGGGCGGTCAGCCCGACCGAGCGCAGCAGGCTGACCAGCGACTCCCGGATGGACGGATCATCGTCGATGATGGCGACGAAGGGCGATTCCACGGCCATGGCGGACCGGTCGGAAGGGGGGCGGTCGGACATGGACCGGTCGCTCATGGTGTCCGCTCCAGGGCCGCTCCGGCCTCCGGCCGCTCCGGCTCGTCGTCGGCGGGCAGGGTGAAGCGGAAAACGGCGCCGTGGGGCTGGTTGGCGGCCACCCACAACCGGCCGCCATGGGCCTCCACGATCGACTGGCAGATGGTCAGGCCCATGCCGATCCCATGCTCCTTGGTGGTGAAGAAAGGTTCGAACAGCCGCTCCTCCTGGGCCGGTTGCAGACCGGTGCCGGTGTCCTCCACCGAAACGATGACATCCGTGAGCCCGCGGCGGCGCGAGCGGATGCTCAGCACGCGCGGGCGGTCGGTGACCGCGGCCATGGCGTCGTCGGCGTTGGCGATCAGGTTCAGCAGCACCTGTTCGAGCTGCACGGCGCTGCCGTTGACCGCCGGCAGGCGCTGCTGAAGGTCGGTGCGCACGGCGATGCGGTTCAGGCGGCGCTCGCCCTCCGTGCGGTCGAGCGCGCTGCGGATCACGCCGTTGATGTCCAGCCGGCTGCGTTGGGGCGGCGCCTTGCGGAAGGAATCGCGGATGCAGGCGATCACCCGCGCGGCGCGGTGCCCGTCGTCGGAAATCCGCTTCAGCGCCGCCCGCACCTCCACCAGATTGGGCGACGGGCGGTCCAGCCAGCGCAGCCCGGCGCCCGCGTTGGTGACCATGCTCGCCAGCGGCTGGTTGACCTCGTGCGCGATGGAGGCGGAGAGCGCCTCCAGACTGGCCAGACGGGCGTCGCGCACCCGCCGCTCCGCCGCCACCGAGCGGACCAGCCGCCCGTAGAGCGTGGTCATCTCGGCCAGCAGGACCAGGAGGACGATGCTGGAGGCGGCGAGCCCGAACACCCGACCCGACCACCAGCCGGCGCTGAAGCGCCCGGCGCTGATGAAGCTCAGCAGGCAGGTCTCAATGGCCCAGGCGCCCAGCACGACCATCAGCCACAGGTCCAGGACGGAGCGCCGCTGCCGCCACAGGACGGCCAGTGCGGCGGCGCAGAGCGCCAGCGCGCTCACCGGCACGACCCGCCACAGCGGCGTTTCCCGCATGGTGTCGATCATCAGCCGTGGCAGAAGGGCGTCGTCGGCCAGCGCGAAGGCGGTGAGCCCCCCGGCCAGGACCACCGCCAGCGCCATGCCGCCGGCAATGGCGGGCAGGACGGGGCGGTGCGCCTCGCGCGGGCCGGCCTCCATCACCTTGAGCAGCGCGTAGGCGAGGATGAACAGCGGCAGGCCGATGCGGCGCCCGGCGGCGACGATGGCCGTGCTCTGCAGGCCGGCGCCGAGCAGCCCGGTCGGCGCGAAGACCCCGGGGAAGGTCAGCGCCCAAGGAACGATCAGCAGCGCCGTGGTCAGATAGCCCGCGGCCAGCGCCAGCAGGGCCGGCGTGCGCTGCGTGGCGTAGAGCGCGAACAGCAGCACGGCGGTCATCAGTTCGGTCAGAAGGACCGCGGTGGCGTAGGCGGGCAGCAGGACCGCCGTCCCGTCCAGCGTCAGGCGCGCGAAGGGGGCGGCCACCGCCAGGGCGACCAGAAGCCCGGCCACCGTGCCGATGGCCAGCCGCGTCTGCCCCGCCCGCGGCGGCAGGGTCGCCAGAAGAAACCGCTGGTCTCCGGGATCGTCGCTCGTGCGCATCACCCTTGCTCGCCCGCCCGTCGGGTCACGTCCGCCCTCAACCCTCAAACCCAGTCCTTTACCCCGTCCGTCACCGGCGGCGAGCGGCGCCTTGGCCTGATATACCAAGGTATAGGGCCGGCAAACGCAAGTTCAATGTCGCCGTCCTCCGTCCCTGACCGATGCTTCGACACACCGCCGGGCCACAGACATCGTCAGAGGCAACGCCATTGGCACCGGCGCCAAAAACAACGGGGATAGAGACATGACCATCACCGCCACCGCGACTCCCGGCAAACTGCTCGTATCGCCGAAGGACCACGCGCTGATCATGATCGATCATCAGTCGCAGATGGCCTTTGCGACCCATTCGATCGACGCCACGACGCTGCGCACCAACACCGCGCTGGTCGCCCACGCCGCCGCCGGGTTCGGCGTCTCGACCATCCTGACCACCGTCGCGGAAAAGAGCTTCTCCGGCCCGATCTTCTCCGAGATCACCGAGGCCTTCCCGGGGGCGGAGGTCACCGACCGCACCTCCATGAACACCTGGGAGGACGCGAACGTCATCAAGCGGGTGAACGGCCTGGGCAAGACCCGGCTGGTCTTCTGCGGCCTGTGGACCTCGGTCTGCATCGTCGGCCCGACCCTGTCGGCGCTGGACCAGGGCTTCGAGGTCTACGTCATCGCCGACGCCTGCGGCGACGTCTCGGTCGAGGCGCACCAGCGCGCCATGGACCGCATGGTCCAGGCCGGCGTCCGCCCGATGACCTCGCTCCAGTACATGCTGGAGCTGCAGCGCGACTGGGCGCGCACCGAGACCTACGAGATGACCACCGGCATCGCCAAGAAGTATGGCGGCGCCTATGGCCTGGGCATCATCTACGCCAAGACGATGTTCGGCGCGTCGGAAGGCGGCCACAGCGCCGCCGCCTGATCCGCAGCGCTTGCTTTGCGGCGCCCGATGCCCGGCGCCGCGGCGGACCGGTCCCGACCCTTCCCGGGGCCGGTCCGCCCCTTTCCGCCCATCCGGACGAAGAACAGGCACGCCATGATGCCCTATCTGCTTTCCCTCGGCGCCGGCATCCTGGTCGGCGTCCTCTACGCGTTGCTCGGCGTCCGCTCCCCGGCACCGCCCACCATCGCCTTGATCGGCCTGCTCGGCATGCTGGTCGGCGAGCAGGCGGTGCCGGTGGTCAAGCGGCTGATCGCCGGGCAACCGGTCCTCGCCTTCATCCAGAACGACTGCGCCCGCCACATCCTGGGGCCGCAGGCCGGCAGCGCCGCCGCTCCCGATGCCGCGACCCCGCCGGCCCCCGCCGCGGACGCTCCCCCGCGGGGCCGGGCATGACCGGCGGCACCGGAAACGGTCGCGCCGGGATCGGTCGCCGGGGCGCCATCGCCGGAAGCGCCGCCGCCACCCTGCTCGCCTCGCCCCTGCTCACCCGCCTTGGGAATGCCGCCATGCCCTCTTCCGACCTTCTGATCGTCAACGCCAAGATCACGACGCTCGACCGCGCCAACCCGCAGGCCGACGCCGCGGCGATCCGCGACGGGCGCTTCCTCGCCGTGGGGCGGGAGGCCGAGGTGCGCGCCGCCGCCGCCCCCGACGCCACGGTGATCGACGCCAAGGGACGCCGCCTGATCCCCGGCCTGATCGACAGCCACATCCACGTCATCCGCGGCGGCCTGAACTACAACATGGAGCTGCGCTGGGACGGCGTGCCGACCCTGGCCGACGCCATGGCGATGCTGCGCGCTCAGGTGGCCCGCACGCCGGCCCCGCAGTGGGTGCGCGTCGTCGGCGGCTTTACCGAACACCAGTTCGCCGAGAAGCGCCTGCCGACGCTGGAGGAGCTGAACGCCGCCGCCCCCGACACGCCGGTCTTCATCCTGCACCTGTACGACCGCGCGCTGCTGAACGGCGCGGCGCTGCGGGCGGTGGGCTACGGCAAGGACACGCCGAATCCGCCGGGCGGCGAGATCCAGCGCGACGCGGCGGGCAACCCGACCGGCCTGCTGCTCGCCTTGCCCAACGCGATGATCCTCTACTCCACCCTCGCCAAGGGGCCGAAGCTGCCGGAGGAGTATCAGGTCAACTCCACCCGCCACTTCATGCGCGAGCTGAACAGTCTGGGCGTCACCAGCGTGATCGACGCCGGTGGCGGCTTCCAGAACTACCCCGACGACTACGCGATCATCGAGAAGCTGCACGCCGACGGCGAGATGACCCTGCGCATCGCCTACAACCTGTTCACCCAGAAGCCGAAGGAGGAGTTGAAGGACTTCGCCACCTGGTCGGACACGGTGAAGCCGGGCGACGGCGACGACCGCTACCGCCTGAACGGGGCGGGTGAGATGCTGGTCTATTCCGCCGCCGACTTCGAGGACTTCCGCGTCGCCCGGCCCGAGATGCCGCCCAACATGGAAACGGACCTGGAGCCGGTGGTGCGCCTGCTGGCCGAGCGGCGCTGGCCGTGGCGGCTGCACGCCACCTACGACGAGACCATCGGCCGGGCGCTCGACGTCTTCGAGAAGGTCAACCGGGACATCCCGTTGCAGGGGCTGAACTGGTTCTTCGACCACGCCGAGACGATCAGCGAGCGCAACATCGACCGCATCGCGGCGCTTGGCGGCGGCATCGCCGTGCAGCACCGCATGGCCTATCAGGGCGAGTATTTCGTGGAGCGCTACGGCGCCAAGGCCGCCGAGGCCACGCCGCCCATCGCGAAGATGATGGCCGCCGGGGTGCCGGTGGGCGCCGGGACGGACGCCACCCGTGTGGCGAGCTACAATCCCTGGGTTTCGCTGTCCTGGCTGGTCACCGGCAAGACGGTGGGCGGGCTGTCGCTCTACCCGATGGCCAACCGCCTGGACCGCGAGACGGCGCTGCGCCTGTGGACGGAGGCCAACACCTGGTTCTCCAACGAGCAGGGCAGGAAGGGCCGGATCGAGGCCGGGCAGCTCGCCGACGCGGCGCTGCTCAGCGACGACTACATGGCCGTGCCGGAGGACCGCATCCCCCACATCCGTTCGGTCCTGACCCTGCTGGGCGGCGCCGTGGTGCATGGCGAGGGCGATTACGACACGCTCGCCCCGCCGCTGCCCAAGCCGATGCCCGACTGGTCGCCGGTCGCCACAGTCGGCGGCTATCACCGCGATCCCAGGACGGTGCAGAAGCAGGCGGCGGAGTGCGGCTGCCATTCCGGCTGCGCGGTGCACGGCCACGACCACGCGGCGGCGCTGGGCGCCGACGTGCCTTCGTCCGACGCGCGCAGCTTCTGGGGCGTGTTCGGCTGCGGCTGCTGGGCGGTGTGAGGGGGAACGCGACGATGGCCGACACCCTCTCCACGCGCAAGGACGCCATTGCGCCGGTCGCCGCCCTGCTCGACTGGCCGGGGACCGCCTGGCTCGCCCGCCTCGCGCTGGCGGCCCCCTTCGTCGTCAGCGGGCTGGTCAAGCTGACGGACTTCAACGGCGCCGTGGCGGAGGCGGCGGGGCTGGGGCTCGGCCTGCCGGTTCTCGTCGCGGTGGCGGTGATCGTCACCCAGCTCGGCGGGTCGGTGCTGTTTCTGACACGGCGCTGGTGCTGGCTCGGCGCCGGGATTCTCGCCGGCTTCACGGTGGTCGCCACACTGCTCGCCCACGCCTTCTGGACCTATGAGGGGCCGGACCGCGCGCGGCAGACCGCCACCTTCCTGGAGCATCTGGCCATTGTCGGCGGCTTCGCGGCGGCGGCGGTGCTGAGCCATCGCCGGGGAGGGCGCGCATGACCGCCGAGGCCGTCCCGAACCCCGGGAAAAAGCCGCCCGCCTCCAAGCCCGCCGGCGCCTTCGCGCCGCTGCGCAACCGGCTGTTCGCCGTGCTGTGGGTGGCGGCCGTGCTGGGCAACGTCGGCACCTTCATGCGCGACGTGGCGAGCGCGTGGCTGGTGCTCGATCTGTCGGGATCGCCCTCCACCGTCGCGCTGATCCAGGCGGCGGGCTCGCTGCCCATCTTCCTGCTGGCGATCCCGGCGGGGGTGCTGTCGGACATCATGGACCGGCGGCGGATGCTGATCGTCATCCAGTGCCTGCTCGCCTGCGTCAGCGCCGCGCTGATGATCCAGGCGTGGCTGGGCGTCGCCAGCGTCGCCTCCATCGCCGGGCTGACCTTCCTCGGCGGGGTCGGGGCGGCGCTGATGGCGCCGGTCTGGCAGTCCATCGTGCCGGAGCTGGTTCCACGCGGCGAGCTGAAGGGCGCCGTCGCGTTGAACAGCCTGGGCATCAACATCGCCCGCGCCATCGGCCCGGCGGCGGGCGGCGCCATCCTGGCCGCCGCCGGGGCCGCCGCCACCTACGCGGTGGATGTGAGTTCCTACATCATCGTCATCGCCGCCCTGCTGTGGTGGCGGCGCACCCCCGATGCCCGCGACGATCTGTCGGAGCAGTTTGGCGGCGCCCTGCGCGCCGGGCTGCGCTACGCCCGGGCCAGCAAGGAGCTGCACCGCGTCTTCCTGCGCGCCGGCCTGTTCTTCGCCTGCGCCAGCGCCCTGTGGGCCCTGCTGCCCATCGTCGCCGGACCGATGCTGGGCGGCGGGCCGGGCTTCTATGGCCTGCTGCTCGGCGCCGTGGGGGCGGGGGCCATCGGCGGGGCGACCGTCCTGCCGCGCGTCCGCGAACGGCTGGGCGCGGATGGCCTGATGCTGGCGGCGGCGCTGGTCACCGCCGTCGTCATGGGCATTCTGGCCCTGGCCCCGCCGCGCTGGCTGGCGCTGCCGGTCCTGCTGGGCGCCGGTGCGGCGTGGATCGCCGTGTTGACGACGCTGAGCGCCACCACCCAGGCCATCCTGCCCAACTGGGTGCGCGGGCGTGGGCTGGCGCTCTACCTGACCGTCTTCAACGGCGCCCTGACGGCGGGCAGCCTCGGCTGGGGCGCGCTGGCCGATGCCATCGGCGTGCCTGCCACCCTGTGGGTCAGCGCCATTGGGCTTCTGGCTGTCGCGGTGCTGTCCCGCGCGGTGCCGCTGCCGGAGGGCGAGGCCGACCTCACCCCCTCCAACCACTGGCCGGAGCCGTTGACCGCCGAGCCGGTGCGCAACGACCGCGGCCCGGTGCTCATCACCATCGAGTACCGGGTGGCCGCCGCCGACCAGCACGCTTTCCACGCGGCGCTGCGCCGCCTGTCGGAGGCGCGGCGGCGGGACGGCGCCTACGCCTGGGGCGTCAGCCAGGATTCCGGCGATCCGGAGCGGGTGCTGGAGTGGTTCTTCGTGGAATCCTGGGCGGAGCACCAGCGCCAACACCGCCGGGTGTCACACGCCGACGCGGACGTGCAGAAGGAGGCGCTGGCCTTCCACCGCGGCGACGGTCCGCCGCGGGTGTCGCATTTCCTGGCGCTGGAGCACGGCGTGGGAAAGGCGTCGTGAGGCGGTGGCGCGGGGCGCTGGTCGCGGCTCTGCTGCTCCAGTCCGCCCCGGCTCTCGCGGACACACCGCCCCCGCCGCTGACCAACAGCCGCTACGATGAGGATTACCGCTACCTCCTCGACCCCGCGGCGGGCAGCGGCGCCTTCTGGGAGCGGTTCAAGGCGGTCCCGCTCAGCCCCGGCGGCACGGTTTCCCTGTCCACCGGGCTGGAGGCGCGGCTGCGCGGCGAGGCCGTGCGCAACAGCGGCTGGGGGCAGGACGAGCCGAGGAACGACGCCTACGGCCTGTGGCGCCTGCTGCCCTACGCCGACCTGCGTGCGGGGTCGGCCCTGCGCGTCTTCGGGCAGCTCGTGATGGCCGGCTCGGCGGGCAAGCTCGGGCCGGAGGGGGCGCCGGACGTCGATCGTACCGACCTGCTGCAGGGCTTCGCCGACCTCTCCGTCCCGCTGGGGGACGCGCAGGGCACGCTGCGGGCGGGGCGCCAGATGCTCGCCTACGGGTCGGAACGGTTGATCAGCCTGCGCTACGGCGCCAACGTGCCGCGCGCCTTCGACGCGGTCACGGGCATCGTGACCGCCGGCCCCTGGCGGGTGGACGGCTTCATCGGCCGCCCGGTCCGCGCGGCGCCCGACCTGTTCGACGACCGGCGCGACGGCGGGCGCTCCGCCTGGGGGCTGTACGCCACGCGCGGCGCGGGGTCGGGCTGGGGGACGGGGTTGGACGCCTACTACATCGGCTACGGCAACCGGGCGGCATCCTTCGAGGGCGGGCAGGGGCGGGAGGAGCGGCACACGCTGGGCACCCGCCTGTTCGGAGAGGCTGACGGATGGGACTGGAACTGGGAGGCCATGCTCCAGACCGGCCGGATCGACGGCCCGAATGCAGGGGGCGACACCATCGCCGCATGGTCGGTCGCCAGCGACACCGGCCACCGTTGGGACGGCGTCCCGCTGCGCCCGCGGCTCGGGCTGAAGGCGAACATCGCCAGCGGCGACCGCGATCCCGGCGACGGGCGGCTGGGCACCTTCAACCCTCTCTTCCCCCGCGCGAAGTATTTCGGGGAGCTGACTCCGGTCGGGCCGCTGAACCTGATGAACCTGCATCCTTCCGTGGATCTGACGCTGTCGGATGAATTCAGCCTGTCCGCATCGGCCATCGCCTATTGGCGGATGAGCCTGGAGGACGGCGTCTACGACCTGTCCGGCAACCTGCTCCGCTCCGGTGCCGAATCGCGGTCGCGCTACATCGGCACGCAGGGGGAGCTTGTGCTGTCCTACGCCGCCGGGCGTACGGTCGAGGGGCTGCTGTCCTACTCGCTGTTCCGGCCCGGCTCCTTCCTTCAGGACACCGGCCCCGCGAAGACGATCCACTTCGTCGGGATGGAGGCGGTGTTCAAATTCTGATCCCTCCGGGTGAACCGCTCCCATCCATCGGACGGGTCAAAGGGGCGAACTTACGGTAACTTGCACCGGCCACCAGGGTCGGCCAGGGTCGGAATATGGAACATCCGCGCGACTGTGCCGTTCCTGCGCCCGAACCGGACCCAAGCGAACCGGACATACGCCCGGACGTTGGTCCCAGAAGAGGTGGAGGCGATCCCATGAAGCACCAAACCCGTGCCGTCCTGGCGGTGTTCCTGAGCGGCGCGGTCCTCGCCGGTTGCGCGCCGGCGTCCGAAACCGCACCGCCGTCCGCCGCCATGGCCCCGGCGAGCGTCGAGCCGACGCCGCGGCTGTCCATGGTCGAGAACGTCCGCTCCACCGCCAAGGTCCGCGGCATCGACAAGGCGGCGCGGACGGTGATCCTGCAATTCCCGGATGGGCGGGAAGAGGCGGTGACCGCCGGAACCGAAGTGCGGAACTTCAACCGCATCAAGGTCGGCGACACCGTGCAGATCGAGTACGCCCGCCTGACCAACATCGTTACCCAGCCGCCGGGCGGTGGACCGGGCGCCATTCAGCGGAGCAGCACGGACCGCGCTGCGGTCGGCGAGATGCCGCGCGCGTCGGCGATCACCACCACCCAGGTGACGGAGGTTGTCGAGGCCATCGACCTCAACCGTCGCATGGTCACGCTGCGCGGGCCGCAGGGGCGCACGCGCACGGTTCCGGTCCCGCCGGACGTGCAGGGGCTGGAAACGGTGAAGCCCGGCGACGAGGTGGTCATCAGCCGGACAGAGGCCGCCACGGTCACCGTGATGCGATAACCGGTACAAAGACGAGGGGGAGAGGAAAAAGCCACCGATGAGGGAAGGTGGCGCGAGTGACGGGACTTGAACCCGCGGCCTCCGGCGTGACAGGCCGGCGCTCTAACCAACTGAGCTACACCCGCAATATGGCTCCGGATGCTGGACTCGAACCAGCGACACGCGGATTAACAGTCCGCTGCTCTACCGACTGAGCTAATCCGGAACGGAGGCCGGCTTATAAGCCCCTTTCCGGGGGCTGGCAAGGGGAAAACGACCCGGCGGCGGGATTTTCTGCGTCACGCCCGCGGCAGCGATGCAGGGCCGTGACAATGGGGCGGAAATGTGGCGAAGGCCTCGCGCACCGGTTGACAGCGGGCGTGGCTTTCGCTTCCTTCCGGCCCCGGTTCCCGTCACCTGCCGCTGGTCCCCGTTCCCCATGTCCAAGGTCGTTCCCTTCGCCCAGGCGCGCGAAGCCCTCCTCGCCCGCCTCACCGAACAGCTTCCCCCCTCCACCGAGTGGGCCGGGCGGCTGATGCTGATGCCGGAGGGCAACCGGGTGGAGCCGATGCCCGCGGCGGAGGCTGTCGAAGTGCTGCGCGCCTTCCGCGCCGGGCTGGGCGAGGCCATTGGCGCCGCCCCCTGCTCGGTCGGCGGCATGTGGGTGTCGCGGGAGGACTGCCTGGACTGGGACGGGCTGCTGGCCCCGCTGGCGGTGGCCGCCGGCTATGTGGTGGCCGGGGCGACCGGCGGCGCCGGCCTGTCGGTGGAGCTGTTCCGCTGCAAGGGCGCGCTGGCCGGCTGGGGAGTGCGCGGCCTGCGCGGGGAGGCCGCGGTGGCCCGCTCCGCCGGCTACGCCGTGGTGATGGTCAGCCGCCGTCCGGACGACCAGGAGATCGTTCTGGACCGCGTCATGGACACCTTCGGCTTCGTGATGCGCAGCCAGGGCGAGCCGGTGGTGGAAACCGGCGACCTGAACGCCCGGCTGGCCCGCCGGGCCTGCCCGCTGCGGCGTTAAGAGGGTTCCTCAGCGGCTCGGCGCGTTGGCCTGGACGATGCGGGCGACGGTTTGCAAACGCTGCACGTCGCGCACCTCCAGAACGATGCCCAGGTTCAGCGCGGCGAGCGTGTCGGCCAGGGACCGCATGCTGTCCCGCACCCGCTCCAGCGCGTCGGGGCCGTGGTCCGATTCGCTGCCGAGGGAACTGACGAAGGCATTGATTTCCAACTGCATTTACGCCCGGCTCCGCCTGTGTGGTGGGTGCTGTCCCTCAAGGCGTTACTCCGATCCGCGCGGTCCCGTCCATGACGCTTGCGCCATAGGCCGCTGGGCGAATCCTCCCCTTCGCCATTAGGCCGAAGGGCGGCGGAAGCGCAAGGGCTCGCCGAAGCCGGGGATGGCGAAACGGGCGGGTTCGACTGCCTGCTCGGCCAAAGCGTGGTGCAGTGCCCGGATGGGGGCGTCGATGCCCTCAGCGGTCAGCTGGAAGGTGCCGAAATGCATGGCGACGCTGTGTCGCGCCCCCAGGTCGCGATGCGCCCGCACGGCGTCCGCCGGGTTCATGTGCTGGGCCGCCATGAACCAGCGCGGCTCGTAGGCGCCGATGGGCAGCAGGGCGACATCGATGGCGCCGAACCGCCGCCCGATCTCCCGGAAATGCGGGCAATAGCCGCTGTCGCCCGCGAAATAGACGGCGGCCTCAGGCGTCTCGACCACGAAGCCGCCCCACAGCGTCCGGCGCCGGTCGAAGGGTGTGCGGGCGGACCAGTGCTGCGCCGGGACGAAGGTGATCCGGGTGCCGTGCGGGCCGGGCAGGCTGTCCCACCAATCCAGCTCATGCACCGCGTCGAAGCCGGCACGGCGCATCATCGGGCCGTTGCCGAGGCCCGTCATCACCTGCGGCACGCCGCGGCGCCGCGCCAGATGGCGGAGCGTCGGGGCGTCGAGATGGTCGTAGTGGTTGTGGCTGAGCAGCACCGCGTCGATGGCCGGCAAATCCTCCATCTGCACCGCGGGCGGGCGCACCCGCCGCGGACCCAGCCGTCCGAAGGGGCCGGCATGGTCGGAATAGACGGGGTCGGTCAGGAAGGCCGCCCCGCCGATCTGGATCAGGAAGGTCGCCTGCCCGATGAAGGTGACCGCGACCTCGCCCCGCGCCGGGGTGACGGCGCGGAAGGGGCGGGGCGGTTGCGGGTCCGGCGGCGTCCAGCGCGGGCCGCGCGCCTTGTAGAGCCGCCACAGCTCGCGCGGGCTCTTGTCCGTGTCGGCGTGGGGGTTGAAGAAACGGCGCCCGTCCCAGTGGTCGGACGGGACGGCGGGAAAGCGGGGCTGGCTGTCGTCGCGCGGCATGACACGAGAAGTGGGGTGGTCCGGCGGCTTTGGCTAGACCGCCGTCTTCCGCGATGCGGCAGGAATTCGGAGTCCGTGATGCAGATAGTCCGAAAAGCTGATTGCTTACCTATTAAAGCATTGAAAGCGTTGCATTTTTCGGGGTCTGCTCTGCAATAAGCGCGCGTGTGGTATTAGGTATACCAGAGCATATTGGTCTCAACGAACAACGCCCCCGATAACGCCTCCCAACGATTGGAGACCATCATGAACAGCTCGACCTACACCCACATCGGCAGCGACCGCGCCCCGTCCTCCGCCCTCCAGGCCGTCCGCGAGTTCCTCGCCGCCTGGCTGCGCGCGACCCCGGCCTACATCGTGTATCGCGCCATCAACGAGCGCTGATTTACGGGCGCTGATTGTCAAACGGGGGGCGGCCCAGCGGCCGCCCCCTGTGTCGTGTTGAAACCGTTGTGTTGAAACCGTTGCGTCCCGGTTCAGGGCGACGGCGTGAAATTCCGGTTCCAGACCGGTTCCAGGTTTGGCAAGGCCAGCACCCGCTCCGCCACGCGCGCGAGCTTCGGGCAATGGTCTGCGAACCAAGCGCGGCGGGGGCGCCAGTGCACCATCGCCCCGACGTAGAGGTCGAGCGCGCTGAAGCGCTCCCCCAGCACCCACGGACCATCGCTCAACTGCGACTCCAGCCAGAGCCACAGCGTTTTGCGCTGCTCCACCATCGCCGCGCCGAGCGCCTCCGGCGCTGCCGTCACCCAGCGCTCCGGATAGTCGCCGTAGGTGAAGGTCGGGTAGACGTTCGCCACCAGCCAGACCAGCCGCCGCAGGAAGGTGGCGCGCTCCGGCGCGTCCGGCGGCGGGGCCAGTCCGGCGTCCGGGTGCCGTTCGGCCAGCAGCAGCGCGATGGCCGCGCTTTCCGTCATCACCGTCCCGTCCGGCAGGATCAGTGTGGGGATTTGCCCCAGCGGGTTCAGTGCCAGCAGCCGTCGCCGCGTCTCGCCCGGCGTGTCAAAGCCTTCGACGTTCTCGAAGACGAAGGGCGCGCCGCATTGGACCAGCATGGCTTCCGTCAGGACGGACCCCCAGCCGGGCGCTCCATAAAGCCTGTAACCCGCTCCGCTCATTCCCGATCCCTCCCGTCCTGGGGTGCCTGTTCCGCCGCCAAAGCCCAGAAGGCTTCCGCCGCCGGGCTCTGGCGCGCGCGTGGGCGGTAGAGGCGCACCTCCACCGGGATTTCCCAACCCGCCCCGCCGGCCCGCACCAGCCGTCCCTGCGCCATATCCTCGCCGATCAGGCTGTCCGGCAACCACGCCGCGCCGCGCCCGTCGCGGGCCAACGCGCGCAGCACCGCGGCGAGGTGCGAGGTGAAGACGGTATCGAGCGCCAGCGGAGCCGGGAAGCCGCCGCGCGCCGCCGTGACGATGCGTCCCATACCCGATTCCGGGCTGTAGGCGAGATGGGGCAGGGCGGCCCCGCCACCGGCTAGGGCATACCGCGGCGCGCCCGCCTCGTCCGGGGCGGAGACCGGCACCAGACGGTCGCTTCCCACCGCGGCCGAGCGGAAGCCCCCGGCCTCCAGCCGCGAGGGGGCCGCCGCATGGGCGTGGCACAGCAGGAACTGCGCCTGCCCCTGCATCATCACCTGCTCGCAGGCCTGCATGCTGTCGGACAGCAGATGAATGGCGCCCAGCCGCGCCTGCCCCTCCAGCCGGCTCAGCCAGGTCGGGAAGAAGGTCAGCGACAAGGCGTGGGTCGCCGCGAAGCGCAGCGCCGTGGCCGCCGCGCCGCCGGCCAGCCGAGCCTCCTCCCGCCCCTGCAGGAGGCGGCGCAGCGTCTCGTCGGCGAAGGGGCGGAAGCGGCGCCCGGCCTCGGTCAGCCCGACCGGCTGGGTGCTGCGGTCGAACAGCGGCGTGCCGGTCCAGTCCTCCAGCGCGCGGATGCGGCGGCTGAAGGCCGGCTGGGTCAGGTTGCGCCCCTCCGCCGCGCGGGAGAAGTTGCCGCACTCCGCCAGGGCGAGGAAGTCCTCGAGCCAGTTCAGTTCCATCGCTGTTCCGCCAGCCAATATCCCGTCAGCCCATGCCGGACGCGCATCATGCGATTTGAAACTGGCATTGGCCCGGCGGTCCCGTCCATCCCTATCCTGCGGCCCAGGGCATCGGAAAAGCCAAAGGGAAGCAGCGCCATGCGCATCGTGGAGATCCGGGAAAAGACCGTCGGCATCAAGTCCGACATCGCCAACGCCTACATCGACTTCAGCCAGATGACCTGCTCCACCGTGGCGGTCATCACCGACGTGGTGCGCGACGGCAAGCCGGTGATCGGCTACGGCTTCAACTCCAACGGACGCTACGGCGCCGGCGGCCTGATGCGCGAGCGCTTCATCCCCCGCCTGACGTCGGCCGCCCCCGACAGCCTGATCGACGAGGCGAACGGCAACCTCGACCCGTTCAAGATCTGGGCGCGGCTGATGACCAACGAGAAGCCGGGCGGCCATGGCGAACGCTCGGTCGCGGTCGGCACCATCGACATGGCGGTGTGGGACGCCGTGGCGAAGATCGCCGGCAAGCCGCTCTACCGCCTGCTCGCCGACCGCTACCGCGGCGGCGTGGCCGACGAGTCGGTCTGGGTCTACGCCGCGGGCGGCTACTACTACCCCGGCAAGGGGGTGGAGGCGCTCCAGGGCGAGATGCGCAGCTACCGCGACCGCGGCTACAAGGTCGTGAAGATGAAGATCGGCGCCACCTCGCTGGAGGACGATCTGCGCCGCATCGAGGCGGTGCTGGAGGTGGTGGGCGATGGGCAGAACCTCTGCGTCGACGCCAACGGCCGCTTCGACCTGAAGACCGCCATCGCCTACGCCGAGGCGCTGAAGCCCTACAATCTCTTCTGGTACGAGGAGGCCGGCGACCCGCTTGATTACGCGCTCCAGGCCGAGCTGGCGAACCACTATGACCGTCCCATGGCGACCGGCGAGAACCTGTTCAGCCACCAGGACGCCCGCAACCTGATCCGCCACGGCGGCATACGCCCGGACCGCGACTGGCTGCAGTTCGACTGCGCGCTCAGCTACGGCCTCGTCGAGTACATGCGCACGCTGGACATGCTGGCGGAGAACGGCTGGTCGAGCCGCCGCGTCGTGCCGCACGGTGGCCACCAGATGTCGCTGAACATCGCCGCCGGCCTGCATCTGGGCGGCAACGAGTCCTACCCGGACGTGTTCAAGCCCTTCTGCGGCTTCGCCGACAGCATCGCGGTCGAGGATGGGCGGGTCCGCCTGCCCGAGCTGCCGGGCATCGGCTTCGAGGACAAGGCGGAGCTGTTCCGCACCATGCGGGAGGCGCTGGAGACGGCGGACTGAGGCGGTCTCCGTTGCGCGCCGCACCCTGTACGGGCGGTATAGGGCGTTGACTCGCGCCGGATCGTCCTCACATGCTGTTGCGGTGTTCAACAGTTTTGAAAGGAGGTGATCCAATGTCTCATGGAGCCAAGCCGGTAGCCGTTCTGTTCGGTCTCGCCGCCCTCCTGACGGCGGGGGTCGCCAGCGCGGATTGCTCCTCCAGCCACAGCGCCAGCGCCGGCACGCAAAAGCCGGCCAGCGACACGGTCGCCACCGGCGACCGGGCTTCGGGCAGCACCCGCGGCTGATACCAGCAACGCAACACCGGCAGCACCATGCCGAACGGGCCGTTTCCCGAAAGGGAGGCGGCCCGTTTCTTTTTGGCATCCTATGGCCGCCTTTTTGCGTCCGTTGGACGGGCCGAAGGTTTCCGTTCCAATTTGTCCAGATCGTCCTGTCATCATGCTGTGCCCTTCTGGTCCATGAAAGATTCGTCTACGAATAATGCGGTCTCGGAAGCGGTGAGGTACTGCGGTCTCCACGGGCGTTCGGCCCCACGAAACCTCAACGACGTGGAGACCTCATGCAGTACCGACCAAGCACCGGAATCGCCTTAGGCCAGACCTGCTGCGGCAGCCTTCGGCACGACTCCCGCCGGACCTTTCTGAGGGGTGCCGCGCTGGGCGCCGGGGCCGCGCTGATGGCGCCGCTGACCTTTGGCGCCGCGCGCGCCGCCCAACCCGCCGGCGCGGTGGAGGCGCTTCTTCTCTCCTGCATGGATTACCGGCTGATCGACGGCATCGGCCGCTACATGGACGGGCGCGGGCTGGCCAACCGCTACGACCATGTGATCCTGGCCGGCGCGTCGCTGGGCGCCCTGACCGACCGGAAAAAGGCGTGGGGCGAGGCCTTCTGGGACCATGTGGCGGTCGCCAGACAGCTGCACGGCATCCGGCGCGTGATGGTGATGGACCACCGGGACTGCGGCGCCTACCGCGTGTTCCTGAACGAGGACATCGCGGCGGACCCGCAAAAGGAGACCGCCGTCCACGCCGAACAGCTCCGGGCGCTGGGCGCCGCGATCAAGGAACGGCATCCCGACCTGGAGGTGGAACTGCTGTTGATGGCGCTCGACGGCAGCGTCGAATCCATCGCCGACTCCGCCTGAGGACGGGCGGACAATCCCGTGGCGCTGGGGGGGCGGACACCCGTTCCTCCGGCGCCGTTATAATTCGTATGCGAAATAGTCGGTTGAGCGCGGCCCCTCCTTTTGGTAAACGCAAGGTAAGGATGTGGCCGGCGAGGTAGCGGGGCACCGCTGCCGCGGATACGACGGCGTGCATCGGCCCCGGGGTGCCATGCGTCCCTTGGGAAGTGCAGGGTCGTGCCGTTCCCTTCCGCCGTGCTTTTCCCAGGCTGCCGATGAGCATTCTCACACGCCTTGTCCTGCTCGTTCTTCTCGCCAGCCTGCCGGCCATCGGCATCCTGGCGCACAACAGCCTGACCGCCATCGAGGCGGGGGAGCGGCAGGCCGAGGCGGAGGCCCGCCGCCTGCTGACCCTGATCCAGGACGAACAGCAACGGGTCGTGGAAGGCATGCGCGGCGTGCTGGTGACGGTGGCCGAGATGGCGCCGCGGCTCGCCGTCGATCCGCAGCAGTGCTCCGCCACCCTGAACCGCCTGCGCGGCCGTCTGCCGCGGGTCAAGGGCATCGCCCTGACCGATCTCGACGGTTCGGTCCGCTGCGCCAGCGACGCCAAGCTGAACGGCCTGATGGTGGCGGCGCTGCCGCACATCCGCATGGCGCTCTACGGGCAGGGCTTCGTCGTCGGCGACTACGCGGTGCGGCGGATGGACGGGCGCCCCGTGCTGCCCTTCGCGGCGCCCTACACCGACGGGACGGGCCGCATGGCGGGGGTGGTGTCCATCGCGCTCGACGCCGGATGGCTGCGCGAGTATCTGGCGGAAAAGCCGCTGCCGGCGAACGCCATGCTGGTGCTCGCCGACCGCAACGGCACGCTGCTGGGCCGCTTCCCCGGCAGCGACGACCAGCGGGTGGGCATGCCGCTGCCCGAACCGCTGATGGCCCTGCTGCGCGCGCCGTCCGACGGCGTGGCCGAGGTCGCCGGGCTGGACGGCGAGCCGCGCATCCTGGCCTACGCCCCGGTGGACCAGAGGGTCCGCGAGCTGTTCCTGGCGGTCGGGCTGGACCGGGCGGAGGCGCTGCGCACCGTCACCGCCGCGGCCGAGCGGAGCGCCTTCCTGCTGGCGCTGGCGGCGGCGCTGTCCCTGGCGGCGGCCTGGATCGGCGCGCGCCTGTTCGTGCTGCGCCCGGTGGCCCGGCTGAAGCGGGTGGTCGAGCGGTGGAGCGCCGGCGACCGGGGCGCGCGGATCGGACGGCCGGGCGACCGGTCGGAGATCGGTGCCTTGGGCCTCGCCTTCGACGCCATGGCGCAGGAGCTTCAGGTCCGCGAGCAGGCCCGCGACGCCGCCCACGCCGCCGAGCACCGCATGGCCGCGATCCTCGCCGCCTCGACCGATGCGGTGGTGGAGCTGGACCATGAGGGCCGCGTGACCTTCGCCAACGACAAGGCGGCGCGCCTGTTCGGCGACGGCGGGGATCTCGTGGGGCAGGTCTTCGCGGCCCTGCTGCCGCCCGGCGTGGCCGAGCCCTTCGCCGCGCGCTTCCGCGACGCGCTGGACCGCGGGGAACCGGAGGAGTTCGAAACCCGGCTGGGCGGCGACTGGTACGCCCTGCGCCTGTTCGCCACCGGCGACCGGCTTGCCGTCTACGCCCAGGACGTGACTCGCCGCAAGGAGGACGAACGGGCCATCCGGCGGGCCGTGGAGCGCCACCGCTCGCTTCTGGAGACCGCCGCCGACGCGATCCTTCTGGTGGACGCCAAGGGCACGGTGCACACCTACAACCGCGGCGCGGAGCGCATCTTCGGCCATGGCCCGGCCGACGCGGTCGGGACGGATGTGCGCCGGTTGATTCCGGGTGGCCTCGTTCCGGAGCCTCTCAGCCCGGACCGGCTGGCCGACGGTGTCGCCCGAGAGGTCGAGGGGCGGCGGCGCGACGGGCTGGCCGTTCCGCTGGAGCTGTCGCTGTCGGCCTGGAGTGACGGCGGCGACCAGTTCTTCACGGCCATCCTGCGCGACATCACCGAGCGCAAGCGCACCGAATCGGCGCTGCGCCGCGCCAAGGACCAGGCGGAGCGGGCCAACCGGGCGAAGTCGCGTTTCCTCGCCGCCGCCAGCCACGACCTCCGCCAGCCGGTGCAGTCGCTGTTCTTCCTTACCTCGGCGCTGGGCGAGCAGACGCAGGGCACCCCGGGCCACGGCACGCTGAAGACCATGCAGCAGGCGCTGGAGGCGCTGAAGCGCCTGCTCGACGGGTTGCTGGACATCTCCAAGCTCGACGCCGGGGTGGTCGAGCCGGTGACCACCACCGTGGCGATCCAGCCCCTCTTCGAGCGCCTTGCCGCCGAATACGCGCCGGAGGCGGCGCGGCGCGGCCTGACCCTGCGCGTCGTCCCGACCACGCTCCACGCGCGCAGCGACCCCATGCTGCTGGAGCGGGTCGTCCGCAACCTGCTGGACAACGCCTTGCGCTACACCGGGCGGGGCGGGGTGCTGCTGGGCGTGCGGCGGTCGCGCCGCCGCTTCCACATCGCCGTGTGCGACAGCGGCGCCGGCATCCCGCCGGACCGCCAGGAGGATATCTTTGAGGAATTCACCCAGCTCGGCAACCCGGAGCGCGACCGCGAGAAGGGGCTGGGCCTCGGCCTCGCCATCGTGCGGCGGCTGTGCGCTCTGCTCGGCCATTCCGTGGCCCTGCGGTCGCGGCCGGGCAGCGGATCGACCTTCCTGGTCACCGTTCCCGCCGCCGAGCCGCCGAGGCCCGCCGTGACGACGGTTCCCGCGGTCGGCCGGACGGAGGGCGGCGGGTGCCGCCTCGTCCTCATCATCGACGACGAGGTGATCATCCTGATGGGGCTGCGCGCCATGCTGGAGGGCTGGGGCTACGAGGTCATCGCCGCCACCGCGGGGGACGAGGCGATCCGCCTGCTCGACGAGGCCGGGCGGCGGCCGGACGTGATCCTGGCCGACTACCGGCTGCGCCACGGCAAGACCGGGCCGGAGGCGTTGCGCGCCATCCACGCCCATTGCCGGGCGTCCATTCCCAGCATCATCCTGACCGGCGACACCGCCCCCGAACGCATCGTCGAGGCCCAGCGCAGCGGCTTCGCCATCCTGCACAAGCCGGTGTCGTCCCATCACCTGAAGCAGGTGGTGGCCGAAGCCGGGAAGCGCTGAGGACGCCCGGCTTCGGCTCTGCTCACCGAACCCGGACCAGCGCGTGGCGCTTGCGGCCGGCGGACAGGCGGATCAGCCCATCCCCATCCGGGTTTGCGCCGTCGAGGTTCGCCGGGGTCAGCAGCGCCGCCTCGTCGGTGACGGGGGTGCCGTTCACCCGCGCTCCGCCGTCGCGGATCAGCCGCCGTGCCGCACCCTTGGACTCGGCGAGCCCGGCGGCGGCCAGCAGGTCGGCCAGACGGACGCCGGCGGCGAGGTCGGTGCGGGCGGCCTCCACCGTCGGCAGGCCGCCGCCGGCCCCGGCCTCCTCGAAGACCCGGCGGGCGGTCTCCCCGGCCTCGGCCGCCGCCGCCGCGCCGTGGCAGAGGGATGTGGCCTCATGGGCGAGGATCTTCTTGGCCTCGTTGATCTCCGATCCCTGGAGCGCCTCCAGCCGGGTGATCTCGTCAAGCGGCAGTTCGGTGAACAGTCGCAGGAAGCGGCCGACGTCGGCGTCCTCCGTGTTGCGCCAGAACTGCCAGAAATCGTGCGGGCTGCGCCGGTCGGCGTTCAGCCACACCGCCCCCGCCGCCGTCTTGCCCATCTTGGCGCCCGACGCGGTGGTCAGCAGCGGCGTGGTCAGGCCGAACAGCTCCGTCCCGTCGACGCGGCGGGCCAGCTCGATCCCGTTGACGATGTTGCCCCACTGGTCCGACCCGCCCATCTGCAGCCGACAGCCGTGGCGGCGCGACAGCTCCAGGAAGTCGAAGGCCTGGAGGATCATGTAATTGAACTCCAGGAAGGTCAGCGGCTGTTCGCGGTCGAGCCGCAGCTTGACGGAATCGAAGCTCAGCATCCGGTTGACGGTGAAATGCCGCCCGATGTCGCGCAGCATCGGGATGTAGCGCAGTTCGTCCAGCCAGTCGGCGTTGTCGACCATCACCGCGCCGTTCGGCTCTTCGTCGCCGAAGGACAGGTACTGGGCGAAGGCCCGGCCGATGCCGGCCATGTTGGCGGCGATCTGCGCGTCGTCCAGCATGGGGCGGCTGGTGTCGCGGAAGCTGGGGTCGCCGATGCGCGTGGTGCCGCCGCCGATCAGCACGACGGGCCGGTTGCCGGTCTTCTGGAACCAGCGCAGCACCATGATCGACACCAGATGCCCGACATGCAGGCTGTCCGCCGTGGCGTCGAAGCCGATGTAGGCGCCGGCCGGCCCCTGGCGCAGCAGGGCGTCGAGGCCCGACAGGTCGCTGCCCTGGTGCAGGAAGCCGCGCTCGTCGAGCACGCGCAGGAAGTCGGACTGGAAGGGGCTGGAAGCGGCGGGGGTCGCCATGGTGCTGATCTCCGGAAGGGAAGGGCCGCGTCCCGGGGATCATCTGTCGAAGCACATGCCGCCGGTCAGCGGCGGCATGGTTCATATGGTCAAGACTGAACGCGCCGCCCTATGGGAGCAGCGTATAATAGCGGCTGAAGTGGTGCGTGCGCGTCGTCATAACCGGGAAGCTAGGCGCGCCGGGGCGGGCCGTCAAGGGCGATCGGTTCCCACCCGCGTCCAAGAGAAGGATAATTGTTCCCTTTACGTTCTATTTCCGCGCCGCTATTCTCCTGCCATGGACGAGATTCCGCGGCAGGCCCTGAAAGGACGGGGGGCGATCAGCAACCTGACCTCCCGTTACGAGCGGGAGACGCGGGTGCTGGCCGACGACGGCTGGGGCGAGAACGAAGCGTTGACGGAGACCGTCCCGACCCAGGTCTTCGACGACACGGCCCGTTCGGTCCTGTCGAAAAACACGTCGCCCGACGTGATCTTCGAACGGTCGGTGAATCCCTATCGGGGGTGCGAGCACGCCTGCATCTATTGCTTCGCCCGCCCGACCCACGCCTATCTCGGCCTGTCGCCGGGGCTGGATTTCGAGACGAAAATCTTCCGCAAGGCAAGGGCGGCGGAACTTCTGGCGGTGGAGCTTCGCGCCAGATCCTACCGCTGCAAGCCGCTGGCGCTCGGCGCCAACACCGATCCCTACCAGCCCATCGAGCGGGAGCAGCGCATCACCCGCGCGGTGCTGGAGGTCTGCCGCGACTTCAATCAGCCGGTGATGATCATCACAAAGTCGGCGCTGGTCCTGCGCGACCTCGATATCCTGGCGCCGATGGCGGCCAAGGGACTGGTCAACGTCGCGCTGTCGGTCACCACGCTCGACCGCGACCTCGCCCGGCGGATGGAGCCGCGGGCGAGCACGCCCGCCCGACGCCTCGCCGCCATGCGTGAGCTGACGGCAGCCGGCGTGCCGGTGGCGGTGCTGGCGAGCCCGATGATCCCGGGGCTGACCGACCATGAGCTGGAAGCCATCCTGACCGCGGCGGCGGAGGCCGGGGCGACGCAGGCCAACTACATCCTCCTGCGCCTGCCGCTGGAGATCGCCGATCTGTTCGAGGAATGGCTGCGCGAGCACGCGCCCAACCGCGCCGAACGGGTGCTCAGCCTGATCCGCCAATGCCGCGAGGGGAACTTGTACCAATCCCAATTCGGCAGCCGCATGAAGGGCTCCGGCCCGGTGGCGGAGCTGCTGTCGAAGCGGTTCAAGCTGGCTTGCCGGCGCCTCGGCCTCAACGCCCGCGATGCCGCCCTCAACTGCGACGATTTCAAGCCCCCGCCGGCCCGCGGCGATCAGCTGACGATGTTTTGACCGTTCCGTCTTGCACGGGAGCGATCCGGCCCGCTCAGCGTTGATCGGCCGGCCGTCGCTGGGCTACCTTCGGCCGCCTGAACACGCCCGCACGGGTGTCGATAATCCGGGCCGCGGTTCGAAGGCCGCGGCTCCAAGGTCGAGGGAGAGGGGGTGATGGCCACCATCGGTGAGATCCTGGCCGTTGCCTTCGCCGATCACCGCGCGGGCCGCGTTTCCGAGGCGGCCGCTCTCTATCGACGGGTCATGGAAGTCGATCCGGCAAATCCCAACGCCTTGTATCTGCTTGGCATGGCCGAGTGGCAGGGCGGCCGGCCGGCTGTCGCCCCGACCCTGATCGGGCGCGCGCTTCGGCTCAATCCCGGCTGGGTCGAGGCGCGAGTCAACCGGGCGATCATCCTCGACAAGGTCGGCCATCCCGCGGAGGCCACCGCCGACTGGCGGCGGCTGACCCTCTTCGATCCGGGGCACCCGCAGGCTTGGCGCAACCTCGGCGAGGCCTACCAGGCCCAGGGCGATGCCGGGGCGCCGCAAGCCGTTCAAGCGCTGCGCCGTGCCGCCCGCCTCGACCCCGGTCTGGCCGAGGTTCATCACGATCTGGGGGTGGTTCTCCGTCGCGCCGGCCAACTCGACGAGGCGGTGGACAGTCTGGTCCGCGCCATCGCGGTCAAGGCCGAACTGGCGCCCGCCCACATGAACCTGAGCAACACCTTGCTCGAACGCGGTGATGACGCCGCGGCCCAGGCCAGCCTGCGGCGCGCGCTGGCACTCAGCCCGGCCAGTCCGGAGTACTGGTACAATGTCGGCAATGCCCTGTACGCCCATGGCGATCCCCTGCGGGCTCTGCGCGCCTACCGGCGGTCGGCCCGGCTGGGGCTGGGGCTGGCCCGTCTGCGGGTGGCCGCCGTGCTGAACGATCTGGGCCGCCTGGCCGAGGCCGAGGCCGAGCTGATCGAAAGCCTGCCGCTCCCCGGCGTCGACGTGCCTCTCAGCATCGAGTTGCTGACCACCGTCTTCCTGCGACGCGACCGGCGGACCGAGGGGCGGGCGTTCTTCACCCGGCTGGCCTCGGCGCCGCTCGGCGGCGTGGTCTATCGCGGGGAGTGCCTGACCGCGCTCGCCGCGCTCGACCTGCAGGACGGCGCCCCGCGGGCGGCCCGCGACCGGCTGGCGGCGGTCCGCGGGGACAACGGCTGGTTCTTCACCGTGAAGTCGCTCGCCGCCTTGCGCGCAACCCTGGCCGACCAGGGGCTTCAACTGATCCGCCCCGCCGCCGTGGGGGCGGATGGCGGGCACCGGCCGCCGCGCGTGACCTCCTCGTCCCTGGCCACCCGCGGCCGCTTCGCCCACACCGTCCTGGAATACATCCTGGTCCGGCTCTACGCCGAGAAGCACGGCTTCGTGCTGGAGACTCCCGACTGGGTGGGGGGCGCCTTCTTCGAGCTGAACGATCCGCCGCAGAGCGGTCCGCTGCCGCCGCTGCTGTTTTCCCGACGCATCCTCAACGAACTGGTCAGCGGCACAGCGGAGCGGGCGCCGATCGCCGACCGCGACATTCTCTCGCCCCTGTTCCTGTTCGAGCACAAGCGGGAATACCGGCAGCGGGTCCAGTCCTGGCTGCGGCCGCGCCGGGTCTGGGAGCCGCAGCTTGCCCCGGCGGTCGAACGGCTGCGGGCGGCGGGGAACACGGTGGTCGCGCTCCACATCCGGCGCGGCGACTTCGTGACGTCCAACTACCCGATCACCGAGACCGCCTGGTACGTCGACTGGCTGCGCGACTGGTGGCCGCGTCTCGACCGGCCGGTGCTCTATGTGGCCAGCGACGACGTCGCGGCGATCCGGCACGCCTTCGCGGAGTTCCATCCCCTGACGCGGACCGACGTCGTGGAGGAGTGGGTTGGGTTGGACTTCCTTCAGGACTTCCACGTGCTGATGAACGCCGACGTGGTCGGCACCAGCGCCGCCAGCGGCTTCAGCGCGCTGGCCGCCCGCCTCAACACCCGCGCCCGCCTGTTCGTCGAGCCGGACGTCGCAGCCCGCCGCATCCGGCCCTTCGAACCCTGGACACCCTGAGATTTACGCCCTGACGCCCTGTGCGATGGGTTACGGGCGGGACCGCGCGAGGGCCTGGAGAGCGGCGCGGACACGACCGACGACGGGCGCCCAGTCGCCGCGCCGGTCCTGGCGGAACAGGCGCATGGTCGGGTACCACGGCGTGCACATCCCCTGGTCCAGCCAGCGCCAGTCGGGGGCGAAGGGCAGCACCGTCCAGACCGGACGGCCGAGCGCCCCGGCCAGATGGGCCGGCGCCGTGCAGGAACTGATGACAAGGTCGAGGTTTTCCATGATCGCCGCGGTGTCGGCGAAGTCCGAAATCTCCGCACCGAGGTCGGTGAAGGACGATGGCAGAGGTCCGCAGGTCTCCAGGTCCTGCCGCCCCGCCCCCTTCTGAAGGCCGAAGACCGTGACGCCCGGAACGTCCAGCAGCGGAAGAAACGCCTTCAGGCGCGGCGAACGGATGTGATCCGCCTTGAATCCGGGGTTTCCCGCCCACACCAGCCCCACCCGCAGCCTCTCCCGCGGCCCCAGGCGCGCCGCCCAGCGTGTCGCCAGTTCCGGCTCGGCGCGCAGATAGGGAGTGTCGGCGGGGATCGTGTAGAGCATGGTGCCGAGCCGATGCGGCAGGCTGGCCAGGGCGTCGTGCGCGTCGTGCGGCGGCGGCGGATCGAACCGGCTGACCACGCCCTCGATGCCCGGCATGGCGGAGAGCAGGCGGACGAGCTGGCTGTTGCACTCGATGACGACGCGCACACCCCGCGCCTGGAGCTGCTGGGCGAAGCGGGCGAACATGATGGTGTCGCCCACCCCCTGCTCGTCATGGACCAGAAGGGTCCGGCCGGTGAGGTCGGAGCCGTCCCAGGCGGGTGAGGCGAAGCTGCGCCGGGGCGACGGGAAGTCGGCCATGCGCGACCGCCATTCATACTCGGCGAACCCTTCCTCCAGCTCGCCCTTGATCAGCAGCCCGAAGCTCAGCGCGGTGTGCGCCTCCGCCAGGGCCGGGTCGAGCCGGACCGCGGACCGCGTCAGCGCGATCATCTCGTCGATCCGCATCAGGTCGCGGGCCGCGAGTCCGAGGTTGAGGTGGGTGTGCGCGGCGTCCGGCTGCATCGCGATGGATTGCCGGAAGCAGGCCACCGCCTCGTCGAGCCGTCCGAGATCCTGAAGCGTGACGCCCAGATTGTTGAGCACGCCGGGATCGCCCGGCGCGAAGCCCAGCGCGCAGCGGTAGTAGCGGACCGCCTCCCCGGCCCGCCCGAGACGGCGGTGGGCCATGCCCAGGTTGGCGTAGGCGGCGACCGATGACGGCGCCATGCCGAGGAGCACCATCAGCTCCTCGATCGCCGCCTCGGCGCGGCCGTCCAGGATGAGCGCCTGCGCCAGCAGAAGCCGCTGGTCGGTCAGCCGCGGCTTGAGACGCAGCAGCCGGCGCAGCGCGGTCGCGGCGTCGCCGTGCCGGCCCATGTCCGACAGCGCGTTCGCGACGTTGTTGAGCGCATCGGCGGAGCCGGCGTCCAGCACCAGGGCGCGCCGGCAGCAGGCCACGGCCTCGTCGCGCCGGCCGAGCCGCCGCAGCGCGCTGGCGAGGTTGGAGAAGCAGGCCGCGTTGTCGGGGGCGGAGCGGATGGCCTGCCTCATCCACTCCACGGCCTCGCCCGGCCGGCCGCGCTGAAGCGCCAGCGCGCCCAGGAGATGCAGGGCGTCCGGGTGGCGGGGGTGGTCGGCGAGAACACGCCGGTACGCGCTTTCCGCTTCGGCCAGCCGTCCGGCCCCATGATGGGCGAGGCCCGCCGCGACGAGAGCCGCGGGGGCAGGGCGATCCAGGGTGGCTTTGGTGGAGAAGGCCATGCGTGCGAGCTTTCGAATCGTCGATCAGATCAAGACCGGGGCTGCCCAGGGATCGTAGGGGACCAGGGCCCGGCGCGCCGGGTCCGGCCGAAGGAATTCACTGGCGTTGCGGTTCAGCATGGTGGCGACGAAGGAGAAGGAGCTGTTGGAAATGGCGACCCGATCGGCGTGGCAGAGGATGTGGAAATCGGTGAAGAACTCCGCACCCGCGATGGGCTCGGCCAGATCGCGACCGGTGACGGGGCGGTAGGCGGCGAATTCCCGCAGCTGGGCGGGATCATCGGTCGCGATGAACAGGACAGGCCGGTCGAGCGTCGGCCAGACGGTCTCCAGCCAGTGCCGATACCAGGACGTTGGGGCGATCCAGAACCGCCCCCAGCCGAAATCCCCGCGCCGGAGGTGCAGCGCCACGACGGTCCGCCCGACGTCACGCAGACGGCCGAGCAGCGCATCCGTGTGGGGCTGGAGGTGGCGGCCCGGTGTGAACAGCGCGCGGAACTCCTCCTTGAACGGCGCCAGGGGTGTGATGTCGCCGCAAAAATAGCCGGACACGTCGCGGTCCGCCAACACGGTGGAGGGCTCCCCGCGGAGGGAAGCGGTCACGGCGGCCTCCCCCTCCGCCTCCGCCACGCGCGGCAACGCCGGACCGGGCAGCGGATCATCGTGATCGTACAGGTGGCGGCCGAGCCAGGGAGGAACCTCCAGGGTGAGGCCGTGCCGGGCGGCGTAGAGGCGCAGGACGCCGTATTGGAGAAGCTGGTTGCCGAACCGCCCGTTGAGCCCCAGGACGGTCGAGGCGAGGCGGCGGCCCGGCGCGCCCGCCGGGGCGGGTGCCGGAGGCGGCCCCCACCGCCGCGTCAGCAGGGACAGGGCGCGGCGCGTGAAGGCCTCGCCGAACCCGGGGTTGCAGCGGATCGCCCGCTCCCAGGCCGTCAGCGCCGCGTCGGGGCGACCGAGCGCTTCCAGGGCACTGGCCAGCGCCGCATGGCCACCGTACAGCTCCGGGCTGAGCCGCAGCGCCCGCCGGGCATGCTCGGCCGCGCCCGCCGCGTCGCCGAGGGCCAGGGCGGCGGTCGCGCAGTCCGCGTTGAGATCGGGCCGCATCGGGTCCAGCCGGAGCGCGCGCTCCAGCTCCCGCGCCCCCTGCCTGTCCTGCCCGAGCCGCCGGCTCGCACGGCCCAAGAGGTGCTGGGCGTTGGTCAGGCCCGGCTGGAGCGTCAGGGCGCGGCGCAGCCGGGGGACGGCCTGGGCATGGGCGTCGGCGTCGACCAGCATGGAGCCGAGATTGCACCACGCGGCGGCCGCGCCGGGGTGAAGGCACGCCACCGCCCGGAAGGCCGTCAAGGCAAGCCGCTTGCGCTGAAGCCGGTGCGCGAGCAACCCCAACTCGAACCAGGCTTCGATGCGGCCGGGATCCTCGGCGGCGGCGCGGGTCAGCGCGGCGACGGCGCGGTCGAGCTGCCCGGCCTGGATGGCCTCCTTCGCCACCGCGACGAGATCGATGGCGACGAGGTCGGTGGCACGCGGGGCGTCCCGGCTTTCCGACGGGGCGGCGGGCGGCGGCGGGGGCGGTCCCTCAGGCTCCCCCTTGGCCCTGAGGAGCGGCGGTCCGGTCCAGCCGCCGTCGCGCAGAAACGCGTCTCTCCTGGCTTTCAGCGCGTGGAGGCGGCGCTGGGTCAGGATCTCGATCGCCACAAAGCGGGGGTCGGACGCGACCTGCTCCGTCGGTTTGACGCCGCTGGTCATCGTCTGGCGCTGCCGCGCCAAGGCGTTGTCCGCCCGCATCGTGTAGTGGACCGTCTTCTCCGCGATCCGGATTCCAGCGAACATGCTGTGGAGCGCCCGGCCATAGGCCACGTCGTCGGCCACGGCCGGGTGGAACGGTGCCTCCTCCGGGAAGCCGCCGATCATGTCGTGGCAGACGCGCCGTACGCAGAGGTTGCATGGGTAGCTGACCTCCGAGGCCTCGCGCCACTCGGGGGTGACTTCCTGGTCGATGGTGTCGAAGTGCATTCCGGTGCGGACGAACGCGGCGTCGGGATCACGGTCCAGCGCCGTTGCCGTCAGCAGGAAATGCCGCTCGAAAAAGTAATCGTCGGCGTCCAGAAACCAGACGTACCGGCCAAGCCCCGCGGCGGCGCCGATGTTGCGCGACCGCCCCGCCCCCTGGTTGCGGTTGTTCGCGATCAGCGCGACGCTCTGTTCCGGATGTTCCCGCGCCCAGCGCAGGACCCGCGACGCCGTCTCGTCAGGCGAGGCATCGTCCACCACGCAGACATGGACCTGCGCCCGTGGGTTCCGCACCGTCTCGCGGTAGACACGGGCTGCCGCCGCTACGCTGTCCAGCGCCCGCTCGATGGTGTCCTCCATCCGGTGCGCGGGGATCACCACGGTGCCGAGAAAGTCGGTGTCGGCCTTGTGGCGTGCGATCCCCCGCAGGGCGACCCCCAGCCCGCAATCCTCGAAGCCCGCGGCGGCGTGCAGCCGCTCGGCCTCCGCGTCGCAGCCCTGGACCAGCCGCACGATGCCCAGCGCGCGCGCGAGGTTGCCCTGTGGCGGCACGATGCGCGCCAACGGTTCCAGCAACGCCGCCGCCTCGTCGGCCGCCCCGTCCTGCACCCGCCTCAAGGCCCGGCTGGCGGCAAGGCCCAGGGGCTCGCCGATCTGCCCACCGAGCGCCTGGAGGTCACCGTGCAGGCGGGCGGCCCGGACGAACAGCGCGATCGCCCGCAGGCCGTCGCCCGCCGCGCGGACGGCATACGCCGCGTGCTGCCACGCCACCGCATCGGCCGGATCGTTCGCGAGCGCCTGCCGGTGGATCAGGGCGCCTTCGGGGGCCTTGGCATCCCGTGCCATCCCTAGGCCACCGCCGCCACGAAGGTTTCGGCGAAGGCGCGCCACGTCCGCTCGCCGCGCAGGAAGGCCCGCGCCGTGTCGGCGCGGGCGCTGGCGGCGGCGCGGTCGGTGTAGAGGGTTTCGAGATGGGCGACGGCCTCCTCGACGGAGGATTCTCCCCACCCGCGGCGCCGGCCCCCTTGACCTGATGCGGAGTCGGCCACCGGGTCCTGGCGGCGCAGCGGCAGGCAGTTGCCATCACGGATCAGGTCGAGGTGGCCGGTGTTGGCCGACAGGATGACCGGCACGCCGCAGGCCATCGCCTCCATGGCGACGAGGTTGGTCGCCCCTTCGCAGCGGTTGGGGAAGAGGGCGGCGTGGCAGTCCGCCAGGATGGCGGCGATCTGGCCGCGCCCGAGAAAGCCCATGTCGACGAAGCCCTCCGGCGGCAGGCCGCAGTCCATCGCCCATTCCACGATGCGCAGCTTGCCGTTGTCGCCAACGGCGGGGGCGCAGGGCACCAGCCGGGACTCGGCGATGTCGGCGGATGTGTGCGGCCAGGGGTTGTGCCACGCGGTGACCAGCAGCGCGTCGGGATGGCGCTCGTGGAACCGGCGGAAGGCGGCCAGCACGATGTCCTGCCCCTTGCGGAACTCCACCTTCCCGCCCGAAAAGACGACGAAGCGGTCGCCGAAGCGCCGGGCCGGCGGGACCGGCGCCAGCTCGTCCGGGTCCACGCCCTGGAAGGCGCAGCCGACCTCGGTGATGCCCTGTTCGGCCAACAGCGCCCGGTTGTACTCGGAGTGGACCACGAGCTTGTCGTAGCTCCGCGCGCGGCGCAGCGTGTCCTCGTCGAACCGGGTGTCCTCGAAGGCGATGACCCCGACGTTGCGGCTGCCGCGGAACCGGGCGGAGAACGGCCCGGCGACGAAGCCGTTGCCGAGCGCGTGCAGGACGGTGCAATCGTTGAGGCCGAGCATCCGGTCGCCCGACCGCTCGGCGATGGCGGTGATCTGCCGATGGCCGTCCATCAGGCTTTCCAGCTTTTCCCGGTTTTCCGGCCGCAGGGTGGACAGAAGGGGCTTTTCCAGCAGGAGCGGCGGCCGTCCCCGGTCGATCAGATGCAGCGCCGTGTGGACGCCGACCAGACCCCAGCCGTGGATCTCCGAAAGCTGCCACGTCAGCGCCAGATTCTGTTCCGCGCACGGCTTCCCGACGCCCTCCGCTGCCGACTCCGTCACGCGCCGCACATCCTTTTTGCCCATGGCCTTGGATGGTAGGATAGCAGAACGCGGGCACCGATCCACAGCGTGAGCCGCTGTTCAGCGCCAACCATCACGTGCGAGCGAGCCAGCCCCAACCAGCATGCCCGAGCCAGCATGACCGTCAAGATCGCCTTTCTCGACCCGGCGGGTGGGGACTACACGCCGGACACGCCGCGCCTGCACCCGCTCGGCGGTTCGCAATCGGCCCTATGCTACCTCGCAGAGGCGCTGGCCGCCTCCAAGCTTGAGGTCACGCTGGTCAACGGCACCCGGACGCCGGGCATGGTTCGCGGGGTGCGCTGTCTTCCCGCAGGAGCGGTGTCCTGGGAGGGTATGCGTGCCTTCGACGTCGTGGTGCTGCTCAACGGCTGCCCGACGGAGGCGCTGACCCGGCTGCGCGCGACCCTCGACGGTGGGCGGAAGCTGATCCTGTGGATGCAGCACGCCGTCGATCAAGCCGCCGCGCAATGCGTCGCAGAGCCGGAGGCGCGCGCCTGCTGGGACGGCTATGCCTTCGTCAGCCGCTGGCAGATGGACGGCTACCTCACGGCCTTCGGCCTCGACCGCCGGCTCTGCCGCATCCTGCGCAACGGCATTGCCCCGGCCTTCTCCGGCCTGTTCCCGCCGGGGGCCGACATCAGGGCGGCCAAGCCCTGGCCGCCGGTCCTGGCCTACACCAGCACGCCCTTCCGCGGCCTCGACGTGCTGCTCGACAGCGTTCCCCGCCTGCGGGCGGCGATCCCCGGAACCACTGTCCGGGTGTTCTCCAGCCTGGACGGCTATCAGGTCCCCGCCGACCGCGACCCCTACGGCGCCCTCTACCGGCGCTGCCGCGAGACCGAGGGCGTGGACTATGTGGGGGCCGTTTCCCAAGGTGCCTTGGCCGAGGCGTTGCGCGGCGCGACCGGCCTCGCCTACCCCAACCGCTTCGCCGAGACCTCCTGCATTGCCGTCATGGAGGCGCTGGCCGCCGGCTGCCTCGTCGTGTCCAGCGCGCTGGGGGCGTTGCCGGAAACCACGGCCGGCTTCGCCCGGCTGATTCCGGTCCCCGAGGACCCGGCGGAGCACGCCGTCCGCTTCGCCGATACCGCCCGGACGGCCTTGCTCCAGTGGCGCGACGATGGCGCGATCACCGGCCGCCGGCTTCGCGAACAGGTGGATCACGTCACCACCGGGATGAGCTGGGCCGGACGGGCCGCGGACTGGCTGGTGTGGTTCGACGAGCTGAGAGGCAACCAGAAGGACGCCGCCTCAGCGGGCACGGCGGGGGCGGCCGTCACCGCCAGTCTCGCCGATGCGCAACAACGCCTGCTGGACGCCCTGAGCACCCACCTGAACGCCCGCCCCGCGGCCAAAGAGGAGCAGGCTTGGCGGGCGGAGGCGCGGGCGCTGATCGCGCTGATCGAGCGTTCGCTGCGGCTCGACCACAACACGGAGGAGAACCGGTCGGCCGTCTGGACGACGCTGCGCGGGTTCGACGCCTGGTTCGCCTACGTCACGACGCTGACGGACACGCCGCCTCCCGCGGCCCCGCCACCCGGCGGGCGGCGGATCTACGATTGCTTCCAGTTCTACAACGAGCTGGACCTTCTGGAGGTGCGGCTGGCCGAGCTGGACGCGGTGGTCGACCGCTTCGTCCTGGTCGAGGCGACCTTCACCCACGCCGGCGATCCCAAGCCCCTCCATTACGCGGAGAACCGCGCGCGCTTCGCGGCCTACGCCGACAAGATCATCCACGTCGTCGTCGACGACGATCCCGGCGGCTTCGCGTGGCAGCGCGAGGCCCACCAGCGCGACGCGATCATCCGCGGCCTCGACGGCTGCGACCCGACGGACATGATCGTCGTCTCGGATGCCGACGAAATCCTCCGCCCCTGGGTGATGGAGCGGTTGCGCCGGGAACCGGACGACGGCCGCTCGCTGTTCGCGCCGCACCTCGACATCTTCCTCTATTTCCTCGACCTCAAATCGCCCGACCCCTGGGTGTCGGTGGCCGCCGCCCCGTGGGAGCTGATCCGCCGGATCGGCGCCAACCGCGCCCGCTACCTGACCAAGCTGGGGCATGGGCGGGTTGTCCCGGACGCCGGCTGGCACTTCACCTGGATGGGCGGGATCGAGCGCTTCCGCGCCAAGCTGCAGGCCTTCGCGCATCGCGAGATGATCGCGGCCTTCGATCAGGACCCGGCGGCGAACCGCGAACGGCTGGACCGCTTCTACGCCACCGGGCGTTTCGACGGCGGCGCCGTTCCCGGCATGTGGATGTCCCTGGCACCCGTCCCCATCGACGCCGGCTTCCCCCGGCTGATCCGCGAGCGGGTCGAGCATTTCCGCGCGCTCGGCTGGATCTCGCCGGACGCCGGCCCGCCGGTCCCGGAGGAGCCGATTGCCGACTCCGGGTCGGAGCATCGTCGTGCCCTGGTCCTCGACCCTGCCTCCATCGACGCCTTCCATGCCCTGGCGATGGAGCGGCTCGGCCGCAACGCGCCGGAGGAAGCGGACGGACCGCTGCGCCGCTGCGTCGTCCTCGATCCCTTCGGCACCTTCCACCGCTTCCATCTCGCCCACACGCTGCTGATGCGCCAACGCTACGGCGAGGCGGAGGGCGTGCTGCGGGAGCTGGTCCGCCTCGCCCCCGACGACCCTCGCGCCCGCGCCAACCTGGGCATCGCGCTGAAGAATCTGGGACGCCACGACGAGGCGGTCGGCGCCGGACGGCGGGCGCTGGCGCTGGCCCCCGCCGAGCCCGGCGTGCTCAGCAACCTGGGGCTCGCCCTTTCCCTGCGGACCGGCGGGGACGCGGAGGCGGCCCGCGTGCTGCATTGGGCGGTGGCGATCGACCCGGACTTCACCTCGGCCCGGCTGAACCTTGGCCTTGTGTTCAGCAAGCTGCGGCGCATGGGGGAGGCGGAGGCCCAGTGCCGCCGCCTCCTCGACCACGATCCCGGCAACGCCGAGGCCCACATCCTGCTGGGCACCTGTCTGCTGCTGCGCGGCGAGCTGGAG
Source organism: Azospirillum brasilense (assembly GCF_001315015.1). Classification (NCBI taxonomy): domain Bacteria; kingdom Pseudomonadati; phylum Pseudomonadota; class Alphaproteobacteria; order Rhodospirillales; family Azospirillaceae; genus Azospirillum; species Azospirillum brasilense. The sequence goes on from NZ_CP012915.1 coordinate 152,716, forward strand.
GCGGGGTTCAGGGAGTACGAGTGGCGCACCCGTCTGGCCGACCGTCAGGTCACGCCGCGGGGCCTGCCGACCCCGGTGTGGGAGGGCGGGAACCCGGACGGCCTGACGATCCTGCTGCACGACGAGCAGGGGCTCGGCGACGGCATCCAGTTCGCCCGCTACGCGCCGCTGCTGCGCCGCCGGGGTGCGCGCGTGATCGTCGAGTGCAACGACCGGCTCGTCCGCCTCTTCGCCACGCTCCCCGGCGTGGACGCGGTCGTCGGACGCTCCGACCCGACGCCGCCGCACGACGCCCACGCCGCTCTGCTCAGCCTGCCGCACCGCCTCGGCACCACGCTGGCGACCGTCCCGGCCGAGGTCCCCTACCTGCGCGCCGAACCGGAACGGATCGAGTTCTGGCGGCGACGGCTGGGTCCGAAGGCAGAAGCACGGTTGCGGGTGGGGCTGGTGTGGGCCGGCAACCCCGAGTTCAAGGACGACCGTCGGCGCTCGCCGGGGCTGGCCGCCCTCCGGACGCTGCTGGACATTCCGGGCGTCGCAGTCTTCGGCTTGCAAATGGGTGCCGGGCGGCAGGATGTGGAGCGCTGCAGGCCGCTGCCGCCGTCCTTCACCGACCTCGGCGCGGAGATCGCCGACTTCGCCGACACCGCCGCGATCATGGAAACCCTCGACCTCGTCATCAGTTCCTGCACGGCGCCGGCCCATCTGGCCGGGGCGCTCGGCCGCCCGGTCTGGACGCTGCTGCCGGACAATGCCGACTGGCGCTGGCTGGAGCGCGGCGACACCTCCCCCTGGTACCCGACGATGCGCCTGTTCCGGCAGACGACGCCGGGCGACTGGGCATCCGTCGTCGCCGACGTGCGGGCGGCATTGGCGCAGGCTGCTAGAGGGGCGGCACTGTGAAGGCCTCGGGCGGCAGGCCGGCGGCGTGGCGGTCCCACATCGTCCGGTAGGCGCGCTCCAGGTGACGGGTGAAGCGGGGGGTGTCGAACAGCGGGGCCGTCGCCCGCGCGGCGGCGAGGCGGCGACGGTAAGCGGCGAGCGTCGCCGGTTCGCCGGCCAGCCGCACCGCCAGCGCCTCGTAGCCGTCGAAGCTGGTGGTGACCGTCTCGGGGAGGCCGGCGGCGTTCAGCAGGCCGGCGGCGACGCGCGCCGCGAAGGTGTCGCCGATCCGTGTCACCACCGGCAGACCCATCCACAGGGCGTCCGAAACGGTGGTGTGGCCGGTGTAGGGAAAGCTGTCGAGGAACAGGTCGGCCAGACGGTAGCGGGCGAGATGCTCGGCCTGCGGCCGGTGGAGGGCGAAGACCAGACGGTCGGGATCGACCCCGCGCCGCGCCGCCTCGCGCCGCAGGTTGTCCGCACCGTCCCGGCCGGGCTGCTGCAACCACAGCACACTCCCCGGCACCCGCGCCAGCACGCGCATCCACAGCCCGAACAGCGACGGGGTGATCTTGAACGGCGCGTTGAACGCGCAGAAGACGAAACCGTCCGGCGGCAGGCCGCAGGCGGCGCGGTCCGGCACGGGCGCATCCAGTGGGCGGCGCCGGTCGTTGACCTGATAGGAGTCCGGCATGATGACCAGCCGCTCCCGGTAATGGGGCTGATGGTCCGGCGGCGTGACAAAGCGGTCGCCGATCACATAGTCCATGACGTCGCTGCCCATCGTCCCGGGATAGCCGAGATAGGCGACCTGGACCGGCGCCAGCCGGCGCGCCAGAAGGTCGAAGCGGACATGCCGCGTGTAGCCCTTGAGGTCCACCAGGATGTGAGCACCTTCGGCCGCGAGCAGCGCCTGCACCTGCTCCGCATCGCAGCCGCGGATGTCGTGGAAGGCGTCGAAGGCGGCCTCCAGTCGGCGGCGCGTCGGGCTGCCATCGTCGGGACCGTAGGAACAGGCGACGACGCGGAAGCGGTCGCGGTCGTGCAGCTCGAACAGCTCGGCCGCCAGATAGGCGGTGGCGTGCTCGTGGAAGTCGGCGGAGAGGTAGGCGACGGTGAGCCGGCCGCCATCACCGGAGGGGGAGCCGAGGGGAGGCGCCACAGGGACCGCCGCCGCGGCTTGCGGAAGCGCCGCCGGTTGCACCACCGCCCGGTGGAAGTGGCGGGCGGCGCGGTCCTGCTGCGCCGGGCTGCTGTCGATCAGCAGGGTGAGCAGCGGCAGGGCGATCCCCCGGCCGCTGTCGATGACCGCCAGGACCTCCCGGCACAGAGCGTCGTACGCGCTCCAGTCGCAGTGCGAGAGGGCAGCGTGGAGCTGGTCGCTGAGGGATTCGGTGCGGCTGGGGTCGAGCCGGTACGCTCGTCCGTAGGCCATGGCGGCAGCCGCCAGCTCGCCCCCGTCACGCAGGCCGTGGCCGGACTCGCGCCACGCTTCGGCGTCGTCCGGCGCCAGCGCGATCGCCCGGCGAAGAACGGCGCGGGTCGCCGCGGTTCGGCCCAGCTCGCGGAGCATCGCGCCCAGAACGATGACCGGCCCGGCGTCGGCCGGTCCAGGGGCCAGACGGAGCGCCCGCGCCTGAAGCGCCGCCGCCTCGGCAAGGCGGCCCCGGCGCCGCAGCAGAAGCGCCAGATTGAGGCAGGCGTCGGCGAGGTCGGGCTTCAGGGCGATGGTGAGGGCAAGGCATCGCTGCGACTCCTCAATCCGACCGAGGGTGAAGGCAGTGACGCCCAGAAGGAAGGACGCGCCATGATGGTCCGGCTTGACCGCCAGGATCGCGCGGCACACCGCACCGCACTCGGCGTGCCGGCCGTTTTGATGCAGTGCCAAGGCGTAGCCCAGCGCTTCGGCGGGGGACGCGAAATGCCGGGCCGTGCTCATGCTTCCCCTCGGTGCTGCCGCCCCTCCCTGATCGTCGAGGAGGCGTGCGGAGCGTGAAATCATCGGGAAAAGGGTTACCATCGGGCGCGGCAATTCCAAACCCATTTGCCGGATCGACCGATTGGATGGAGAAGGTGGGTGATCGAGGCGACGTTCGACGGGGCCGGCGAAGCGTTCGACCGGTGCTTTGGCGCCGGACTGCGTCATGTCGGCGCCGGATCGCTGGAGGCGGCGGCCTGCTCCTTCCGAACGGCGGCGGCGATCAAGCCGGCGCATCCGGTTGTCTGGTTCGTCCTGGGGCTGGTGCTGCGCGGTCTGGGACGCGGGGACAGCGCGACGCTGGCGTTGCGGACCGCCCTCCACCTGCGGCCGGACGACGCCGACACGCTGTTCCAGTGGGCGTCGCTGCTCATCGAGCGCCGTCTGCCTGGGGAGGCGGAGGCACCGCTTCTCCGTCTCGTGGCGCTGCGGCCCGGTTACCCGGACGCGGCGTTCAGCCTCGGCAACGCGCTGATGGCCGTGGACGAGCCCGAACGGGCCGAAGCCGCCTACCGGCTGGCCGTGCTGCTGGAACCCGGCGCGGCGGCGGCCAACAACAACCTGGGTGCGGCGATCCTTTCCCAGGGACGGCCGGAGGAGGCGGCCGTGGGCTACCGGCGGGCCGTCCGGCTTGAGCCGGGCTCCGCCGAGCATCACAAGAATCTCGCCGTCAGCCTGCTCACCGCCGGAAACTTCCCGGAGGGCACGGCCGAGTACGAATGGCGCACCCGCCAAGCCGTCTGGCAATGGAACCGCGACCGTCCCGGCACACCGCTGTGGGACGGCGGTCCGCTGGACGGCAAGACCATCCTGGTCCATTTCGAGCAGGGGCTCGGCGACACCGTGCAGTTCATCCGCTACATGGCCGTGCTCAAGGCCATGGGCGCCCGCACGGTCTTCGAATGCCAGCCGCCGCTCAAGCGCCTCCTTGCCGGCGTTCCGGGCATCGACGCGCTGGTGGCGCGCGGCGAGCCGCTTCCCGAGGCCGACTGCCTCGTGCCCCTGATGAGCCTTCCCCATCGCTGCCGGACGACGGCGGCGACGATCCCCGGCGGCGTTCCATACCTGCGGGCCGATCCGGAGCGTGCGGCGTTCTGGCGCCGGCGGATCGCCGAGGCGGGGCGGCCGGGTGATGTCCGGGTGGGCATCCAGTGGCGCGCCGCGGGGGCCGACCGCTCGATTCCGCTGGAACGCTTCGCGCGCCTAGCGCACCTTCCCGGGGTGCGGCTTTACAGCCTGCAAAAGGCGGACGAACCCGGCCGGTGGGAGCGGCCCGATCAGGGGCTGGGAATCGTCTCGCTGCCGGACAGGGACGGAAAAGACGAGGATGAGGGGTTTGTCGACACCGCCGCGATCATCGAGGGCATGGACCTGATCGTCGCCTGCGATTCCGTGGTCGGCCACATCGCCGGCGCCATGGGGCGTCCGGTGTTCCTGGCTCTGCCGTGGCTGGGGGACTGGCGCTGGATGCGCCATCCCGACCGCACGCCCTGGTATCCGGCGACCCGTCTGTTCCGCATGACACGCCGCAACGATTGGGATGGGGTGATGGCCCGGATCGCCGTCGAGATTGCCGCAGCCGCCCGGCGCGCCGCGGGGGTGTCATGACGGACAGGATCGAAGCGGCGTCCCGGCTTTACCGCGCCGGGCGGCTGACGGAGGCCATCGACGCCTGCCGGGCCGTGCTGGCGGTCGAGCCGGGGCGTTTCGATGCGCTCAACCTGCTCGGCGCCGCCCTGTTCTCGGCCGGCCAGAATGGCGGGGCCCGGGAGGCGCTGCACGAGGCCGTCCGCGCCAATCCGGGCAACGCCGCCGCGCTGACCAACTTCAGCATCGTCCTGCAACACCGCCAGGAATGGCCGGCCGCCGCACGCGCCTTGCGCGCGCTGGCAGCGGTGCAGCCGGAGTCCGCGCCCCTCTACAGCCGGTTGGGCACGGTGTTTCAGGAAATGGGCGACCTGGACGGTGCCGTCGGGTTCCTGGTGCGCGCCGCCCGGCTCGACCCCGGCCCGAGCGTGCAATGGTACAACCTCGGCCTGATCGGGATTCTCGCCGGCGACTTCACGACCGCGGCGCGCAACCTGCGCCGGGCGATCGCGATCGCGCCCGAAGGGGGCCTCGCATATGTCCAGCTCGGCGAGACGCTGCTGCGGCTCGGCCATCTGGACAAGGCCACCGAGGTTTTCCGCCGCGCGATCCGGCTCGACCCGACCGTCTCCGAGGCGGTCAACGGCTTGGCGCGCTGCGCGCGGTACCGGGCCGCGGTGGGACAGTCCTCCGGATCGGGGCCGGGACCGCGGAAGGGGCTGGCCGTCCGCGGCGCCCTGGCAAGCGCCACGGGCTACGGCTATTTCTGCCAGCGCTTCATCCGGACGCTGCGCCAGCGGGACGTGCCCCTCCAGGCCATCGGAATCGGCGGCCCCGAATCCTGGCAGGAGGAGGATCTCGACCCACCGGTTCCCGCCAAGGCCCTGCTGAACTTCCTCATCCCGCTGGCGGTCGAGCGGGTGCCCGGCCTGGCCACGGTGACCTTCTCGATGTTCGAGGGAACCCGCATACCCCCGGCCTGGCGGCGCCAGTGCGAGCACAGCGACTTCGTCATCGTGCCCACGGAATCGTCCCGCATGGCCTGGGCGGCGCAGGGCTATCCGGAGGACCGTCTGCGGGTCTGCCCCCTGGGGGTCGATCCGGAGGACTCCGACGGCGGCGTTCCCGCGCCGACCATGGTCGATTCGCGTGGGCGGCTGGTCTCCAGCTACCGGCACCGCTTCGTCAACGTCTCGGATTTCATTCCCCGCAAGAACATCGACGGGCTGCTGCGGGTCTGGCTGCGCGGCACGGCGCGCGCCGACGACGCGGTGCTCATCCTGAAGCTGGGCAAGGGCACCAATCCAGCGTTCGGCGCGGAACTCGGCGAACTGGTGCGGCGGACGGAAGAGGCCGTCGGGAAACGGATGGCCGATGCGGCGCCGGTGGTGCTGATCAACCAGCTCCTGTCGGACGCCGACATGACGGGGCTGCTGCGGGCGGCGACCCATTACTGGAGCATGTCGCACGGCGAGGGCTGGGACCTTCCCCTCTCCAAGGCCGGCGCCTTGGGGTTGAGCCTGATCGCGCCGCGCCACTCGTCCTATCTGGATTATCTCGACGACCGGGTGGCACGCCTGATCCCGGCGACCGTCCGCCCCGCGCGCCTGCCCTACAGCGAGCAGCACTACGCGCCGTTCCACGGGCTCGACTGGTGGGACCCGGTCGAGGACGCCGCGGCGGACATCCTGACCGCCATCATCCGCGGCGGCGACACCGGTCCCCCATCGGCCCGCGACCATCTGGTGCAAGGCTTCACCTGGACCCGCGCGGCGGACCGGCTGCTCGCCATCCTCGACGACGCGGGCCTGCGCTGATGGGAAACCCGGCCGAAACGGCGGCGGTGCGGAGCTTCGCCGCCGCCCTGGAGCATCATCGCGCGGGCCGGCTCGACGATGCCGAGGGCGCTTACAGGGCGATCCTGCGCGACGATCCCGGACACGCCCACGCCAACAACAATCTGGCCATCCTGCTGCGCGGCACGGGGCGGTGGGAGGAGGCCGCCGCCTGCTACCGCCGGGCCGTCGCGGCGCTGCCGGACGATGCGCCGATCCGCAGCAACCTCTCCTGCGCGCTGGCCGACCTCGACCGGCCGGCGGAGGCGCTGGCGGCGGTGCGCGTGGCGCTGGCCCTGTCCCCGGACTACGCCGACGCCTGGTTCAACGCCGGCAACCTCCTGAAGACGGAGCGACAGCCCGAGCGGGCGCTCGCCGCCTACCGCCGGGCGGTGCGGCTGAAGCCCGGCATGGGCGGGGCCCACAGCAACATGGGCGACGTGTACCGCGACCTCGGGGAATCGAGCCGCGCCGTGGACTGCTACCGGGCGGCGATGCAGGCGCAGCCCGACCTGCCGGAACCCGTGGTCAACCTTGGCGAGGCGCTGAAGGAGCAAGGGCGGATCACCGAGGCCATCACGATCTTCCAAAGCGGGATCGAACGCCACCCCGAACTGGCCCTGCTCCATTCCAACCTGCTGTTCGCTCTGCATTACACGCCCTGGGTGCCGCCCGAGATCATCGCCCGCGCCCACGCGCACTGGAACGAGCGGCACGCGCGGCCGCTGATGCCGCACCGGCAATTCTCAAATGACCGCAACCCGGGCCGCCGGCTGCGGGTGGGCTATGTCTCGCCCGACTTCCGCGCCCACGCCTGCGCCCATTTCATCGAGCCCCTGCTGCGCGAGCACGACCGCGGCGCGGTGGAGATTTTCTGCTACGCCACCTCGACCCACCACGACGCGATCACCGAACGCATGAGGAACTTGGCCGACGGGTGGCGGTCGTTGACCAACCTGGACGATGCGACCGCCGCCGCACTGGTCGAGCGCGACCGCATCGACATCCTGGTCGATCTGGCCGGCCACACGGCGCACAGCCGGCCATTGCTGTTCGCCCGCAAGCCGGCCCCGATCCAGGTCTCCTGGCTGGGCTATCCCGACACCACGGGAATGACCGCGATCGACCACCGCCTGACCGATGCGGTCGCCGACCCGCCGGGCCTCACCGACGCCTGGCACGCCGAGCGGCTGGTCCGCCTGCCAAAAGGGTTCCTCGCCTTCCAGCCGTTGCGCTTCGTCACGCCGCGCGACGAGCCGCCGGCGCTGGTCAACGGCTTCGTGACCTTCGGCTCTTTCAACAACGCCGCCAAGGTGACGCCGGAGGTGGCGCGGGTCTGGTCGGCCATCCTGGCGCGCGTGCCGTCCGCCCGCCTGTGTCTCAAGAGCCGCGCCTTCGGCGACGCGCCGACGCGGGAGCGCTATCTCCGGCAATTCGCCGGCAACGGCGTGGACCCCGGACGTGTCGATCTCCTTCCGCCGATGGATGTGATCGATCACCACCTGCAGGCTTACGACCGGATCGACATCGGCCTCGACCCCTTCCCCTACAACGGCACCACCACCACCTGCGAAGCGCTGTGGATGGGCGTGCCGGTGATCACGCTCGCCGGCCGTCATCACGTCGCGCGGGTGGGCGCCAGCCTGCTGTCCCAGTGTGGGCTGACCGAGTTCATCGCGACCGACGAGGCCGGCTACATTGACACAGCCGTCGCCCTGGCCGGGGACACGGGGCGTCTGGCCGCGCTGCGCCGCGGCATGACGAAACGGATGGAGCGCTCGGCGCTCAGCGACCATCGCGGCTTCGCGGCGGCGGTCGAGACCGCCTACCGCGCCATGTGGCACTCCTGGCTCGGGCGCGAACAGGACGCAGCGGCGGAACGCTGAGCGCCGGGCGTATCACCGGCCGGTGGTGCGGCGGACCTCCTCGCGCAGAGCGTTCGCCGCCCGGGCGAACACCGGCTCCCAATCCTGGTCGGGGCCTTGGCGGAACAGCCGCATCGTCGGGTACCACGGCGTGCGGTCACCGGAAAAGCCGTAGATCCAGTAGGGAACATGCTGCACGAGGTTCCAGACCGGCTTGCCGAGGGACCCGGCGAGATGCGCTACGGAACTGTCGGTCATGATGACGAGGTCGAGCTGTTCCAGAACCGCCGCCGTGTCGGCGAAATCCTCCAGGTCAGGGCCGAGCGGCGTCACCAAATGGCCGGCGACGCCGCTGTCCGCGAGCTCGGCCTCGGGCGGACCCTTCTGAAGGCTGTAGAGCCGCACGCCCGGCACCTCGGCGAAGCGCAGGAACCGGCGGAGGCTGGTGGCGCGCCGGCCGTTGTCGGCGAAGGTCACCCGTCCCGACCACACGATCCCGACGCGCAGCGTGCCCGGCTCCCGCGCGCCGAGCCGATGGGCGGCCTTTTCGCGGGAGGACTCCGGAATGGTCAGGGGCACCGGTGGCGGGATCGAGGCCAGCGTGGTGGCGAACAGGCCCGGCAGGCTCATCTGCGAGGCCTCGACATCGAAGGCAGGCGGCGGGCTCCCCGGTTGCAGGACGGCATCGGCGCCCAGCCCCGACAGCACCCGGTGCAGCTCCGGATGGCATTCGTACAGCACCCGGCCGCCCCGCTCCCTGACCAGCGGCATGTAGCGTGCGGCCAGGATGGCGTCGCCGAATCCCTGCTCGGTGAACAGGAACAGAGTGCGCCCGTCCAGCGGGCCGCCGTTCCAGGCCCGTTCCGATGGCGGCCGCCCATGGTAGGTGGCAAGCCCGCGCCGCGCCTCGTAATCCGTGAAGCCGTGGACATAGTCGCCGATCTGAAGCCGGGCGAGAGCCCGCTCCCAGCGCAACTCGGGGGTGACGGTTCCGCCTGCGACCGTCCGCTCGATCATCGCGAGCGTCTCCCGGAAGCGTCCCGCCTTGCGCAAGGCCACCGCGTTGTTGAACAGAAAGGTCGAAGCGGCGGGGTCGAGCCGCAGCGCCTCCTCATGCGCGGCCAACGCCTCGTCGAACCGGCCGGCCTCCACCAGGGCGTTGCCCAGATTGCTCCAGATGCTGGCGTTCTCCGGCGCGAATTCCAAGCCCCGCCGATGGCAGGCGATGGCACCGTCCAGCTTCCCCGCGCGACGCAGAAGATGGCCGAGCATGCTCCAGGCGCCGTCATCACGCGGATTGGCCGCGAGAACGGCTTCCAGCCTGGTCGTTGCCTGTGCGTGGTCCATCCTTGTCCCCTCGGCTCGCCGTGGCCGAACCGCAGGACCACGCTGCGACCATAGGCTCGTTTGATTGCGCGGCTGTCAACCACCCGCCCCTGGGAAGCGATGGCGTGATCGCGCACCCACGCGGGGTGGCGCGACCCCTTGGCAATTCATGCAACCTTTTGCCTATTCCCGCTTGCTTTTGCAAAGCCTACCCCATGAAGTAATTCGTCACAATTCGTGACGACTGGCAACCGATGCGCGATAGATTGAGAGATTTGGGGGCAAGCAGCCGCCACCCCCACAACTCTATCTCGCAAATCCGATCTGGCATAACCCATGTCTCGCTTCAAATTCTTGCCGCAGTGCGCATCAGCCCATGCGGTTCGAGTGGTGAGAAAGTAAACGTAGATGATTTATTAACCTCGATTACCCACTATTGCGCGGTAATGGCCGATCGTACGAGAGCCATGACGCTCCTGCCGCTGTGGCGGCAGAGCCTAAAAAAACGCCGATGCAAGAGGGTTGAGATGGCTGCTGGTGGAACACTGACGCTCACGCCTGGTGCTGACTACGTCTTCTCCTCGACGGAGGCTTGGTCGGGGATCGTTGGCAACGGCAGCACCCAGGGCGTCAGGCTCAACACCCAGGGTCAGACCCTGACCGTGTCCAACCTCGATCGCCTCATCGGCGGCACATCGGGCCAGAGGAAGGATGTCGTGACGCTGGCCGGCACGGGCGGCAACACGATCACGGTCCAGGCCCTCGAAACGCTGATCGGCGGTTCCGGCAACGACCGGGTCCTGTTGACCTCCACCGGCACCACCATGGTGGTGGAATCGCTCGAAACGATCATCGGCGCGACCACCGGCACAGCCCTCATCACGCTGGCCGGCACCACCGGCAACACCATGTCGGTGGCCTATCTGAAATCGCTCGTCGGCAGCACGGGCAAGGACGTCATCAACCTCAACGCCGCAGGGTCCACCGGCGCCACCATGGCCGTGTCCCTGATGGAGACGCTGATCGGGACCGACGGCCTGGACATGATCGCCACCATCAGGGGTGGCTCCAACACGATGTTCTTGCAAGGCATCGAGATTGTCCTCGGAAACGGGGCCGCGGTCGACGGCAACGATACGGTCATTCTGGCCAACGGCGGCAACACGATCGGCATCCTCGCTCTGGAAACCCTCATCGGCGGCACCGGGAACGATATCGCGACGCTGGCCTTCCGGTCCGGTTCGGCCGATGTGCGGACCGGCGGCGGCACTGTCGCCATCTCGTCGATTGAAACGATCGTCGGCGGAGCCGCCGTCAACGGCAACGGCGGCCGTAGCGCCGCCATCCTCCTCGACATCGGCAACACCATCACGGTGGCAAGCCTCAGCACCCTGATCGGCGGCGGCGGCAAGGACGTCGTCAACATCACGCTCCGGGACGGGACCCCGATCGTCGGCGACCAGCCCATCCCCTGGAGCACCACCGGCAGCACGATGCTGGTGTCGCTGGTCGAGACGATCATCGGCAGTTCCGGCGACGACCTGATCGTCGCGCTCAACAGCGACGGTATGACTCTCGCGGTTTCGGCGATCGAGTCCGTCGTCGGCAAGGCGGGCAACGACGTCGTCGTCCTCGGCACCGGCGGCAACACCATCCAGGTGGAGGCGCTGGAAACGCTGATCGGCGGTTCCGGCGACGACGTGGTGACGGTGCGCACCACCCTGGGCGCCACGATGACGGTGTCGGCCGTCGAAACCATCGTCGGCAATGCGGGCACCGACGTCGTCTATCTCGGCGCCAGCGGCAACACGATCCAGGTCGAAGCGCTGGAAACCGTGATCGGCGGCACCGGCAACGATGTGGTGACCGTCACCGACACCGCCGGCACCATCTTCGTGTCCGGCGTCGAGACCATCTACACCCCCTATCAGACATTGACGCTCAGCGGTACGGACACCTACGTCTCCCTGCCGCCGGTCGTTGCCGACACGACGCCGCCGTCGATCACCGCGGTGTCGATCCCGGACGCCGTGATGAAGATCGGCGACGTGGTGACCGTGACGATCACCGTGGCGTCGGACAGCGACACCTACACGCTGGGCGCCGGCAGCACCGTCGGTGGCTTCGCGCTGGGCAACCTGACCAAGGTCGACGCGACGACCTACACCGCGACCTTCACGGTCACCAGCGGGGGCGCCGATGTCGCGGCGGGCGCGGACGTGCCGGTCAACATCGTGCTGACCGACAGCGCCAGCAACTCCAACACCCCCTACACCACGGCGGTCAGCCAGAGCGCCGACCGCATCGACGCGAACCGGCCGACCGTCGCCTCGGCGGCGGTGAACGGCACGACGCTGACGGTCACCTTCGCCGAAGCCATGTCGGCGACCAGCGCCGCCGGCCTGACCGTCACGGTTGCCGGCCAGACCCGCGCCGCGACCTACGCCAGCGGTTCGGGCACCACCACGCTGACCTTCACGTTGGCCTCGGCGGTCGCCCAGGGCGAGACGGTGACGCTCGACTACAACCCGGGCACCGGCACCCTGACCGACACCGCGAGCAACGCCCCAGACCTCGTCACCAACCAGTCGGTGACGAACAACACGGCCGACACGACGCCTCCCTCGATCACCAACGTCACCATTCCCAACCAGCCGGCCAAGGTCGGCGACACGGTGACGGTGACGATCACGGTGGCGTCGGACAGCGACACCTACACGCTGGGCAACGGCAGCACGGTCGGCGGCTTCGCGCTGGGCAACCTGACCAAGGTCAGCGCCACCACCTACACCGCCACCTTCACCGTCACCGCCGATGGCCTGCGCACCGGCGACCGCGCCGCCGCCGACGACATTCCGGTCAACATCGTCCTGGTCGACAGCGCCAGCAACGCCAACACCCCCTACACCACCGCGATCAGCCAGACCAACGACCGCATCGACACCAACGCCCCGCCGGTCCTGGCCGTCCCCACCACCCCGCCGACGCTGGTCGACACCGCCGCCGACGACAGCTTCCCGCTGATCGACGGCCAGCTCTCCGCGAGCGATCTGGAAGGCGACACGCTGACCTACTCCATCGCCGGATCGCAGGCCTCCCCGCTCCAGTACGGCAGCGTCACGCTCAGCAACGGCGTCACCTACGACACCTGGTCCACCGGGCCGGGCGGCACCTCCTACGTCAACAGCCAGACCGGCCACTACGCCTACGTCTTCGACGCCGCCTTCCTCAACGGCGTGCCCGCCGGGCCGATGCAGGGCACCAGCACCTTCACCGTCTCCGACGGCAACCGCACCGTCTCGCAGCAGCTCACCCTCAACTTCACCGGCGCCAACGACAGCCCCATCCTGTCCGGCGACGTCCGCAGCCTGGCCACCATCGACCAGGGCATCGCCGACGCCGCCAACACCGGCACCACCGTCACCGCCCTGCTCGCCTCCGCCGGCACCGCCACCGACGCCGAGTACGACAGCCCCTTCCCGATGGTCACCGTCGTCCCGCTGGGCATTGCCGTCACCGGGGTGACCAACACCAACGGCACCTGGCAGTACAAGGTCGGCACCGGCGCCTGGACCGACATTCCCACCGGCTCGTCCAACGGTGCGGCGCTGCTGCTCGCCGGGTCGGACCGCGTGCGCTTCGTGCCGAGCGGCTCGGGCTTCACCAACACCGACACCGGCGGCCTGACCTTCAAGGCGTGGGACCTGACCAGCGGCACGGCGGGCGGCACCGCCGACACCAGCGCGGACGCCTACAGCACGGGCAGCGCCACCGCGACGATCACCGTCGACGCCGTGCCGACCCTGACCGCGACCGGCGGAGCCAAGACCTTCGGCGTCGGGGTGGATGCGTCGACCAGCCTGTTCAGCGCCGTGGCGGCCTCCACCGTGGAGGCCGGACAGAGCTTCCGCGGGGTGGTGTTCACCGTCAGCGGCGTGGTCGACGCCACCGAGGTCCTGACCATCGGCGGCATCGACGTCGCCCTGACCAACGGCGCCACCGCCACCCTGAGCGGGCTGGGCGTCGCGGGCGGCGACGCCGGCGTGAGCGTGTCGGTGGTCGGCGGCGTCGCCACGGTGACGGTCAGCGGCCTGGAGCGCAGCGACGCGCAGATGAACGCGCTGCTCGGCGGCGTCACCTATACGAACACCAGCGCGACCGCGACGCTGGGCAACCGCACGGTGGCCATCGCCAGCCTGAGCGACAGCGGCGGCGCCACCGGCAGCGCGACCATCTCCGGCGTCAGCACGGTGGTGAGCGTGGCCGACGTGACGCCACCCGCGGCTCCGGTCGTTACCAGCGCGGCGCTGACCAAGAGCGCCACGCCGATCATCGCCGGCACGGCGGAAGCCGACAGCACGGTCACCGTCACCATCGGCGGGGCGACCTACACCACCACCGCCACCGGCGGAAACTGGAGCGTCAATCTCGCCACGGCGACGCCGGCCTCCGGGTCGCTGAACCTCAACGCCAACGGCGCCAACCCGGTGTCGGTCACCGCCCGGGACGCGTCCAACAACACCTCCACGGCGGGCACGCAGACGCTGACCATCGACACCACGGCGCCCGACGCGCCGGCGGTGACCAGCGCCGCGCTGACCAAGAACGCCACACCGATCATTGGCGGCACGGCGGAAGCCGGCAGCACGGTGACCGTCACCGTCGGCGGCGCCACCTACACCACCACCGCCACGGGCGGAAACTGGAGCGTCAATCTCGCCACGGCGACGCCGACGACCGGCTCGCTCAGCCTGAACGCCAACGGCGCCAACCCGGTCTCCGCGACGGCAACCGACGCGGCGGGCAATACGTCCGCACCGGGCACGCAGTCACTGACCATCGACACCACCGCTCCGAACGCTCCGACCGTCACGACGGCGCTGAGCAACAGCACGACGCCGATCCTGACCGGCACGGCGGAGGCCGGCAGCACGGTGACGGTCACCATCGGCGGCGCCACCTATACCACCACGGCGACGGGCGGAAACTGGAGCGTCAATCTCGCCACGACGACGCCGACGACCGGCTCGCTCAGCCTGAACGCCAACGGCGCCAACCCGGTCTCCGCGACGGCAACCGACGCGGCGGGCAACGTCTCGGCTCCGGGCACGCAGTCGCTGACCATCGACACCACCGCTCCGAACGCTCCGACCGTCACGACGGCGCTGAGCAACAGCACGACGCCGATCCTGACCGGCACGGCGGAGGCCGGCAGCACGGTGACGGTCACCATCGGCGGCGCCACCTACACCACCACGGCGACGGGCGGAAACTGGAGCGTCAATCTCGCCACGACGACGCCGGTCTCCGGCTCGCTGAACCTGAACGCCAACGGCGCCAACCCGGTCTCGGCCACCGCCACCGACGCGGCGGGCAACGTCTCGGCTCCGGGCACGCAGTCGCTGACCATCGACACCACCGCTCCGAACGCTCCGACCGTCACGACGGCGCTGAGCAACAGCACGACGCCGATCCTGACCGGCACGGCGGAGGCCGGCAGCACGGTGACGGTCACCATCGGCGGCGCCACCTACACCACCACGGCGACGGGCGGAAACTGGAGCGTCAATCTCGCCACGGCGACGCCGACAACCGGCTCGCTCAGCCTGAACGCCAACGGCGCCAACCCGGTCTCGGCCACCGCCACCGACGCGGCGGGCAACGTCTCGGCTCCGGGCACGCAGTCGCTGACCATCGACACCACCGCTCCGAACGCTCCGACCGTCACGACGGCGCTGAGCAACAGCACGACGCCGATCCTGACCGGCACGGCGGAGGCCGGCAGCACGGTGACCGTCACCATCGGCGGCGCCACCTACACCACCACGGCGACGGGCGGAAACTGGAGCGTCAACCTCGCCACGGCAACGCCGGCCTCCGGCACGCTGAACCTGAACGCCAACGGCGCCAACCCGGTCTCGGCCACCGCCACCGACGCGGCGGGCAACGTCTCGGCTCCGGGCACGCAGTCGCTGACCATCGACACCACGCTGCCAAACGCCCCGGTGGTGACCAGCGCCGCGCTGAGCAACAGCACGACGCCGATCCTGACCGGCACGGCGGAGGCCGGCAGCACGGTGACCGTCACCATCGGCGGCGCCACCTACACCACCACGGCGACGGGCGGAAACTGGAGCGTCAACCTCGCCACGGCAACGCCGGCCTCCGGCTCGCTCAGCCTGAACGCCAACGGCGCCAACCCGGTCTCGGCCACCGCCACCGATGCGGCGGGCAACGTCTCGGCTCCGGGCACGCAGTCGCTGACCATCGACACCACGCTGCCAAACGCCCCGGTGGTGACCAGCGCCGCGTTGAGCAACAGCACGACGCCGATCCTGACCGGTACGGCGGAAGCGGGCAGCACGGTGACCGTCACCATCGGCGGCGCCACCTACACCACCATCGCGACGGGCGGAAACTGGAGCGTCAATCTCGCCACGACGACGCCGACCTCCGGCGCGCTGAACCTGAACGCCAACGGCGCCAACCCGGTCTCGGCCACCGCCACCGACGCGGCGGGCAACGTCTCGGCGCCGGGGACGCAGTCGCTGACCGTCGACACCACCGCTCCGAACGCTCCGGCGGTGACCAGCGCCGCGCTGAGCAACAGCACCACCCCGGTGATCGGCGGCACGGCGGAGGCCGGCAGCACGGTGACGGTCACCATCGGCGGCGCCACCTACACCACCATCGCGACGGGCGGAAACTGGAGCGTCAATCTCGCCACGGCGACGCCGGCCTCCGGCGCGCTGAACCTGAACGCCAACGGCGCCAACCCGGTCTCGGCCACCGCCACCGACGCGGCGGGCAACACGTCCACGCCGGGGACGCAGTCGCTGACCATCGACACCACGTTGCCCGATGCTCCGGCGGTGACCTCGGCGGCGCTGACCAGAAACACCACCCCGGTGATCACCGGCACGGCGGAAGCGGGCAGCACCGTCACCGTCACCATCGGCGGCGCCACCTACACCACCACCGCCACGGGCGGAAACTGGAGCGTCAATCTCGCCACCGCGACGCCGACAACCGGCGCGCTCAGCCTGAACGCCAACGGCGCCAACCCGGTCTCGGCCACCGCCACCGATGCCTCGGGCAACGTCTCGGCGCCGGGCACCCAGTCGTTGGTCATCGACACCACCGCTCCCAACGCTCCGGCGGTGACCTCGGCGGCGCTGACCAACAACGCCGCGCCGACCCTCACCGGCTCGGCCGAGGCCGGCAGCACCGTCACCGTCACGGTGGGCGGTGCCACCTACACCACCACCGCCACCAACGGCGGCGCCTGGAGCCTCAACCTCGCCACCGCCACACCGGTCACCGGTTCGCTGAGCCTGAACCCCAACGGCGCCAACCCGGTGTCGGCCACGGCGACCGACGCGGCGGGCAACGTCTCGGGTCCCGGCACGCAGTCGCTGACCATCGACACCACCGCGCCCACGGCCACCGTGCTGTTCGAGGACGACAGCATCGACGCCATCGAGCAGTCCAGCGTCGCCTTCACCATCAGCGGCGGCGAGGCCGGGGCCGGCTTCACCTGGACGATCACCTCGGCGGGCGGCGGCCAGGTCACCGGCTCCGGCGTGATGAGCGGCCCGACCATGCGGGTGAGCGGGCTGGATCTCTCCAGCCTGGGCGACGGCACGCTCACCCTGACGCTCGGCCTGACCGACCCGGCGGGCAACGCCTCGGCACCCTTCACCGCGACGACGCAGAAGCTCACCGCCACGGTGGAGAAGCCCGCCCCCATCGCGCCGCCGCCGGTCGCCACCGTGGACGGCGCCACCGTCAACGGCTCGATCACCACCGGCGACGACGGCAAGCGCGTCACCACCGTGACCATCGCGGCCAGCAACGAGGAGCGGGTCGAGGACAGCAGCACCGCCAACGCCGACCTCGCCGACGTGCCGGTGGTGCGCGAGCAGGTGGTCGACCGGCAGACCGGAGCGGTGTCCACCGTCACCACCCTGACGGTCAGCGTTGCCAGCGGGGTGGCCGTCACCACCTCGGGCAGCGCCGAGCGGCAGACCGCCGCGGAGGCCCAGACCGGACTGAGCGGGCTGATCGCCGCCATCGAGGCGCGCACCGACACCGGCACGGCCTCGCGCGGCAACCTGACCGGCGGCGGTTCGGGCTTCCTCTCGGTGCTGTCCGCCCAGGCCCAGCTCCTGGTGCGCGCCATCGACTTCAGCGCGCCGGGGGTGGCCGCCGGCCAGGCGGTGCAGACCAAGGTGACCGGCAACACGCTGGGCGGCACCGGCACCGCCAGCACGGCGCCGACCGCGGTGGTGCTGAACACCACGGCGGTGGCCGGGCCGGTGACCATCCAGCTCGACAACGTGGAGTTCGCCGCGGTGGTCGGCGCCGCCACGCTGGTCGGCGGCGACGGCGAGCAGATCGTCTACGGCGACGACCACGAGCAGTTCATGTATCTGGGGGCCGGCGACGACATCCTGCACGGCGGCGGCGGCAACGACACGATCGCCAGCGCCGGCGGCAACGACACGCTGTACGGCGACGACGGCGACGACGTGGTGATGGGCGGCGAGGGCGACGACTGGCTGTTCGGCGGGGAGGGCAACGACCTGGTCGGCGGCGGGGTCGGCAACGATGCGCTGTTCGGCGGGACGGGCCAGGACATCCTGTTCGGCGAGGACGGCGACGACACGCTGAGCGGCGAGGAGGGCGACGACACGCTGTCCGGCGGGTCGGGCAACGACCTTCTGTTCGGCGGGGAGGGCAACGACTTCCTGATCGGCGACGAGGGCGACGACACGATCAGCGGCGGCAACGGCAACGACGTGGCGCTGGGCGGAGCGGGACGCGACCTGATCGGGCTCGGCGCGGGCGACGACCTGGCCAGCGGCGGCGACGGCGACGACACGCTGTTCGGCGAGGCCGGCAACGACACGCTGTTCGGCGGGGCGGGCAACGACCTGCTGAACGGCGGGGCCGGCAACGACGTTCTGTTCGCCGACGGCGGAGCGGACACGCTGTGGGGCGGCGAGGGCGCGGACGTCTTCGCCTTCGGCCGGTCCTCGGGCGGGTCGGTGGTGATGGACTTCCAGGCCGGGGTGGACCGTCTGGCGCTCTACGACGCCAGCATGGACCTCGGCGCGGTGATCCGCTCGGCCCGGGTGGAGGGCGGCAACACCACCCTCGACGTCGGCGCGGGCAACCGCATCACCATCCTCGGCCAGACCGGAAACGTCGCCGCCTGGTTCGGCTGAGGCGCCGGGACCGGAGCGCATTCCAAAAAAAGAAAGGCGGGTGAAGGGACCTTTTGGGCTCCGGCACCCGCCTTTTTTCCGACGGCGGATCAGCTCAAACCCGGAGGAGGCTTTCAGGCCGCCTCCGGCACCCCTGGGGAGTTGGGATTAGGGAACACTGTCCGGTCAGTAGGACTTCGGCAGGTCCAGAACATGCTCAGCGACGTAGGCCAGGATCAGGTTGGTGGAGACGGGCGCCACCTGATACAGCCGGGTCTCGCGGAACTTGCGCTCCACGTCGTATTCGCTGGCGAAGCCGAAGCCGCCATGGAACTGCAGGCAGGCGTTCGCCGCCTCCCACGAGGCCTTGGCGGCGAGGTACTTCGCCATGTTGGCCTGGGCGCCGCAGGGCTCCCCGGCGTCGTAGAGGCGGCAGGCCTCGAAACGCATCAGGTTGGCGGCCTCGACCTCGATGAAGCTTTCGGCGATGGGGAACTGCACGCCCTGGTTCTGGGCGATCGGGCGGCCGAACACCTGACGGTCGCGGGTGTAGTCGCAGACCTTGTCGATGAACCAATAGCCGTCACCGATGCATTCCGCCGCGATCAGCACCCGTTCGGCGTTGAGGCCGGTCAGGATGTATTTGAAGCCCTGGCCTTCCTCGCCGATCAGGTTCTCCGCGGGGATTTCCAGATTGTCGAAGAACAGCTCGTTGGTCTCATGGTTGACCATGTTGCGGATGGGCTGGACCGTCATGCCCTTCTGCATCGCCTCCTTGATGTCGACGATGAAGATCGACATGCCCTCCGACTTCTTGCGCACCTGATCGAGCGGGGTGGTGCGGGCCAGCAGGATCATCAGGTCGGAATGCTGGACGCGGGAGATCCACACCTTCTGCCCGTTGATGACGTAGCGGTCGCCCTTCTTCTCCGCCCGGGTCTTGATGCGGGTGGTGTCGGTGCCGGTGGTCGGCTCGGTGACGCCCATCGACTGGAGGCGCAGCTCACCCGCCGCGATCTTCGGCAGGTAGCGCCGGCGCTGCTCCTCCGAGCCGTGCCGGACCAGCGTGTTCATGTTGTACATCTGGCCGTGGCAGGCGCCGGAGTTGCCGCCCGAGCGGTTGATCTCCTCCATGATGACAGAGGCTTCGGTCAGGCCGAGGCCCGATCCGCCATATTCCTCCGGGATCAGGGCGGCCATCCAGCCGGCCTTGGTCAGCGCGTCCACGAACTCCTCGGGATAGCCGCGCTCCTCGTCGATGCGGCGATGGTACTCGCTGGGGAATTCGGCGCAGAGCGCGCGCACGGCGTCGCGGATCTCGTCGAAGCCCTGACCGATGCTGGTCTTCATGTCTCGTTACCCTGCTTTTTTGATTGTTGCCGTGTTTCAGGCCGTGGGGGCGCTGCGCGCCAGGATGGCCTTCGCCCGCTCGGCGACGGGGCGGTCGACCATGCGCCCATCCACCTGCACGGCGCCGCGCCCCGTCGCCTGGGCCTCGTCCCACGCCGCGACCACCCGCCCGGCCCAGGCCACGTCGGCGGCGGAGGGGGCGAAGACGTCGCGGACGACGGGCAGCTGGGCCGGATGGATGCACAGCGCGCCGGACATGCCGACGGCCCGCGCCTGCGCCACCATGGCGCGGTAGGCGTCGAGGTCGCGGAACTCGGCCAGCGAACCGGGCAGGCCGATCGCCGCGAGACCGCGGGCGGCGGCGGCCAGGGCGATCTGGCGGCAGGGCAGGGCGAGCAGCGCCTCGGTCGGCTCCACCCCCAGCGTCAGGGCAAAATCCTCGCTGCCCAGCGCCAGGGCCGCCACGCGCGGGACGGCGGCGATTGCGGCCAGCCGCTCCAGCCCCAGCGGACTCTCGATGAGGGCGACGAGGCCGATGGCGCCCGGCGTCAGGCCGCGCTCCGCCTCCCACTCCACGATCATTGCGGAGAGGACGCGCAGCGCCCCGGCGTCCTCGGCCTTGGGCACCACCAGGGCGGCCACGCCGGGGCGCACCGCGGCCTCCAAATCGGCGACGGCGTCGCGCCAGCCGCTGTTGATCCGCACCAGCACCGGCACGCCCAGCCCGTGCAGGCGGTCGATCGGCGCGGGAAGCCCGCGGCGGGCCTCCGGCTTGCCGGCGGGCAGGACCGCGTCCTCAAGGTCGAGGATAAGGGCGTCCGCCCCGCGCTGGTGGGCCTTCTCCAGCAGCTTGGCGTTGTCGGCGGGGACGAAGAGATAGGATCGGTACGGCAGGGCCATCAGACGCGCCCTCCAACCGTGTCGCGCGTTGCCGCCGTCATGACCGTTCGGCCTCCAGCTCGGCGGACATGGCGACGAAGCCCTCGTGGTCGGTCACCCACAGCGTGGCGCCGGTGGCGGTCGGGGCGCCGCACAGGGTCAGCGGATGGATGTCGAACAGCGGCCGCTTCGCCCGGAAGCGGAAGCCGGTCACCCGCACCCCCGGATTCTCGCGCAGGAACAGGTCCATCAGCATGGTAGCGCTGAGCGGGCCATGGAACACCAGCCCCGGATAGCCCTCGACGTCGCGGCAATAGTCACGATCGTAATGGATGCGGTGGCCGTTGAAGGTCAGGGCGGAGTAGCGGAACAGCAGCACCGGATCGGGCTGGATGCGCCGCTGCCACACCGCCTCGCCCGCCGGACGCTCGCCGGGGACGGGGGCGTCGCCGGGCTTGGCGGCCTCGCGGTAGACGATGTCGTGGAACTCGGTGATGGCGACGCCGGCGGCGGTGCTGATCTCGTGTCGGACTTTCACGAAGACCATCCGGCCCGACCGGCCCTCCTTCGGGGTGACCTCCTCGATGGTCGAGCGGCGGGTGATCGCCTCGCCGCTGCGGATCGGCCGGTGGAAGGTCAGGGTGTCGCCGGCCCACATGCGGCGGGGCAGTTCCACCGGCGGCAGGAAGCCGCCCTTGTGCGGATGCCCGTCCTCGGCGATGTCGCGCTGCAAGGCCTTCGGCAGGAAATACAGCCAGTGCCCGAGCGGCGGCACCTCGCCGGCCGGCCAGGGCGGGTTGTCATGGTCGAGCATCGCCGCCAGTCCGGTCAGCGCCGCCGGTGCCGCGACGTCCTCGGCGCTTTCCGATCGGCCGATCCAATCGCGCAAATGGTCCATGGTCATGCTCCCCCCTTATTGTTCGACGGTTTGACGCCGGACGGCGTCGGTTCGAAGATCTCACGCCGGACGGCGTCGGTGTGTTGGCCCAGCGCCGGAACGGCGCCGGAGACGTAGGGCCGGCCGCGCACCTGCACCGGCGGCGCCACCACGTCGACCAGTCCGCCCGGCGTCCCAGCGGTCACGCGGCGCAACTGCGCGTGGGTGGACAGGTCGGCCACCTCGTTCAGCGAGCCGAAGGCGGTGCGCGCGCGGTTCAGCCGGCGCACCGCCTCGGCGTGGTCCATGGTCTGGAAGATGGCGGCGACGAGGCCGTCCAGCTCCGGGCGGTTGGCGACGCGGCGGTTGTTGGTCGCGAAGCGCTCGTCGGTCGCCAGCTCCGGCCGCAGCAGAACGTCGGCGCAGAAGGCCGTCCATTCGCGCTCGTTCTGGATCGACAGCACCACCTGCCGGCCGTCGGCCAGGGTGAAGGCGGAATAGGGGGCGATGCTCGGGTGCATCAGCCCGACCCGCCCCGGCGCCTTGCCGCCATGGTCGTGGTGCATCAGCGGCACCATCATCCATTCCGCCAGCGAATCGAACAGGGACACGGCGACCGCCGACCCCTCGCCGCTGCGCTCGCGCTCCAGCAATGCCTGGAGGACGCCGGTGTAGGCGTTCATGCCGCAGGCGATGTCGGCCACCGACACGCCGACGCGCCCCGGCTGGTCCGGCGATCCGGTGATGGAAGCCAGCCCGGTCTCGCTCTGCACCAGCAGGTCGTAGGCCTTCATGTCGCGGTAGGGGCCGTCGTCGCCGTAGCCGGAGATGTCGCAGGTGATCAGCCGGGGATGGCGCCGCCGCAGGGCGTCCGAGCCGAAGCCGGCCCGCTCCGCCGCGCCCGGCGCCAAATTCTGCACGAAGACGTCGGCGCGGGCGATCAGCCGCTCCAGCAGTTCGGCATCCTCGGGCGTCTTGATGTCGAGAACGACCGATTCCTTGCCGCGGTTGAGCCAGACGAAATAGGAACTCTGCCCGTGGACCACGGCGTCGTAGCCGCGGGCGAAGTCGCCTTCCGGCCGTTCGATCTTGATGACCCGCGCCCCGGCGTCGGCAAGGCGCGACGTGCAGAGCGGCGCCGCCACCGCCTGCTCCAGCGAGACGACCAGAAGTCCAGACAGAGGTCCAGCCAGAGGTGAAGTCATCTTGGAAAGCCTCCGCTGTGGGTCTGGGCCGATTGTCCGTACCCGGCATGGTAAACAGCCGGAACGGCCCCGATCCAATACAGATGGGGCATGCATCGCATAACGAAGCGCTATGAGGCCAATCGCCGTCAGCCCCAGCGCCGGCGCGCCGTCGAGCGCTCCAACGATCCGGCCTTTGCCGCCAAGGTCGAAAACATCCCCGCCAAAATCGACCGGCTCCCCGAAGCTTTTGAATGAGGCCGTGCACGGGCCGTTTGGCTGCGGCGGTCATACTCGCAATTCCCATCCACCTATGCGGGCAGCCTCCTTGTCGTCGTCGATGAGACGGTTCAGCCTCGACGGCGTGTCTTTTTCAGCGTCCGCAGCCTTCCGATGGGCCGACCCCTCGGCTGGAAAGGAGACGTGATGGGAATTCTCCTGGCCTTCGCGCCTTTCATCGCCTTCGCCGTCCTCGACCGGCTGGTCGGGCCGGTGGAGGGACTCATCGCCGGTGCCCTCGTTTCAGCCACCATGCTGCTGCGCGACTGGATGAGTCCCGGCAGGACACCGAAGATCCTCGAAATCGGCACGGTGCTGCTGTTCGGTGGGTTGGCGCTCTACGCCGTGGCCGGCGGACCGACCCAGTCCGTCATGGGAGGGTCCGTCATGGGGGTCCGGCTGCTCGTCGATGCCGGGCTCCTGCTGATCGTGCTGACTTCCATCGCGCTGCGGCGCCCCTTCACGCTGCAGTACGCGCGGGAGCAGGTCGCCCACGAGTTCTGGGACGACCCGCGCTTCATCCACACCAATTACGTGATTACGGGCGTGTGGGCTCTGGCGTTCCTCGTGTTGGTGATCGCGGACCTCATCCTGCTCTACCGGCCCGATCTGCCGCCTCGCTTCGGCATCGTCGCGACCGTGCTGGCGCTCGTCGGCGCGATCAAGTTCACATCCTGGTACCCGGAGCATCGGCGGTCCGCAGCCGGCACGGTGTGAATCTTATGTCCTCGGCCGTGCGCTAGGACGCCGCCGCTTCCTCGTCCAGCAGCAGGGTGCCGGGCCAGTCGCCGCCGCCGACCAGATCGCGCACCACCCGCAGGAAGGTCTCGCGCACCGCCGCCGCGGCCTCGGTCACCGGGGCGCCGCGGGGCCGGCAGAGATGGACCGAGCGGCGCAGCGACGGCGAAACGATCAGCCGGGCCGAGACCTGGCCCGTCCGCCATTCCTCCATCACCGCCGAGATCGGCAGGACCGAATAGCCCACCCCCTTGGCGACCAGCGTCTTGATCTGGGGGAGCCCGTTGATCTCCACCGCCACGGTGACGATCGTGCAGGTCTCGCGCGCCACCCGTTCGATGCGGTCGCGCAGATTGTGCGGGCGGCTCGGCAGGATCAGGTCCTTGCCGGCCAGTTCGTCGAACGCGATGGCTCCCTCCTCGCCGCCCGGCGGCCCGATCAGGTAGAGATCCTCGCGCACCAGCGATTCGGCCAGCAGCGTGCGCGACCGCGTCACGTCGTAGATGCAGCCGAAATCCAGCCGGTCGTCGTTCAGCCATTCCAGGATTGTCCCGCTGAAGGACTCGACCACCCGCAGCGACACCTGGGGCAGCTCGGCGCGGACCGCCTGCACCAGGGGCACCGCCGCCACCAGCGCCACCGAGGAGGTGAAGCCGACGGTCACCAGCCCGCTCGGCGTTCCCGAGCAGTTGCGCACTTGTTCGGTCGCCTGGGCGACGTGGCGCAGGATGATCTCCGCATGCTCGTACAGCCGGGTGCCGGCGGCGGTCGGCTTGACCCCATGGACGCCGCGGGTCAGCAGCTTGACCCCGAGGCCCGCCTCCAGGTTGCGGATGTTGTGGCTGAGGGCCGGTTGGGCGACGTTCAGCTTCTGAGCCGCGGCCGTGAAGGAGCCTTCATCGACGATGCCGATGAAATACCGCAACTGACGCAGATCCAACGCTCACCTTCCTTTGCCTACCCTTTGCCCGCAGGAGCGATGAGCCCCGGCGTCGCGCAATCATGTCGGTGCGCCGCAAGCGGATCAAGGCGGGTGGATGAGGAAGCGCCGGGCAAACCCGGTTCAACCATCCGCGGGGCCGCTGCGTTCCATTGATCGGTTTCATAAGACTTATCAGAGACCGGCGGGTAATCGCCGGACCGGCACGGCCTAGCTTTTCCCCATCCGCACAAGCGGATGAGCCGTCCGCACGCCCGCGCCCCGTCCCAAGGGGTTCGGGATCACAGCCAGGAAGGGAAGAGGATTTCACCGATGCACTATTCCGGCGACCTCGACATGACGCGGCGCGGCCTCCTGCTTGGGACCGCCGCCACCGCCGCGCTGACGGCGGCGCCATTCCGGGCGCCGGCGCGGGCAGCCACCGTTGGAGAGACCGCCATGCCACCCCCCGCGACCGGAGCCGACACATCCTCCCTGTCCCCCGTCCTGTCCAAGGTGACCTTCACCGTGAACGGGCAGCGCCGCGACCTCGAACTCGACACGCGGACGACCCTGCTCGACGCGCTGCGCGAGCACCTGCACCTCACCGGCACCAAGAAGGGCTGCGACCATGGGCAATGCGGCGCCTGCACGGTCATCGTGGACGGGCAGCGCATCAATTCCTGCCTGTCGCTCGCCGTGATGCACGAGGGCGGCGACGTCACCACCATCGAGGGGCTGGGTCTGCCCGGCACGCTGCACCCCATGCAGGCGGCTTTCGTGGAGCATGACGGCTACCAGTGCGGCTATTGCACGCCGGGCCAGATCTGTTCGGCGGTGGCGATGCTGGACGAGATCAAGGCTGGCGTGCCCAGCCACGTCACCGCCGACCTCAACGCCGCACCGCAAGCTACGGTCGATGAGTACCGGGAGCGGATGAGCGGCAACATCTGTCGCTGCGGCGCCTATTCCAACATCGTCGATGCGATCTCGGACGTCGCACGGAGGGAGGCATGAGACCCTTCACCTACGAACGGGCGGACTCCCCCGCCGCCGCGGCCGCCGCCGTTGAACGCCGGCCCGGCGCCAAATTCATCGCGGGCGGCACAAACCTGCTCGACCTGATGAAGCTGGAGATCGAGAGCCCGGCCCATCTGATCGACGTCAACGGGCTGAAGCTCGACACGCTGGAAGCGACACCGGACGGCGGGCTGCGCATCGGCGCGTTGGTGCGCAACACGGCGCTCGCCGCCGACCAACGGGTGCGGCGCGATTACGGCGTGCTGTCGCGGGCGCTGCTCGCCGGAGCATCGGGGCAGTTGCGCAACAAGGCGACGACGGCGGGCAACCTGCTCCAGCGCACGCGCTGTCCCTACTTCTACGACACCAACCAGCCCTGCAACAAACGCCAGCCCGGCAGCGGCTGCGCCGCCATCGGCGGCTACAGCCGGCAACTCGCCGTGGTCGGATCGAGCGACGCCTGCATCGCCACCCACCCCAGCGACATGGCCGTCGCCATGCGCGCGCTGGACGCCATGGTGGAGACGGTGCGGGCCGACGGGACGACGCGGAAAATTCCCATCGCGGAGTTCCACCGGCTGCCCGGCGACACGCCGCACATCGAAACGGCGCTGGTGCCCGGCGAACTCATCACCGCGGTGACGCTGCCCAAGCCGGTCGGCGGCGCCCACGTCTACCGCAAGGTGCGCGACCGCGCGTCCTACGCCTTCGCCCTGATCTCCGTCGCGGCGGTGGTGCAGCGCGACGGCAGCGGCCGGGTGGCGCTGGGCGGCGTGGCGCACAAGCCGTGGCGCGTCGAGGCCGCCGAGGCCGCGATGCCGCGCGGCGCCAAGGCGGTCACCGCCGGGCTGCTGGCCGATGCGAAGCCGACGCACGACAACGCATTCAAGCTGACCCTGGTCGAGCGGACGCTCGCCTCGGTGCTGGCCGAAGCGAAAGGTTGAGACGTCATGAAGTTCGACACTCCCGCGACCACCAACCCGATCGACCAGCTCAAGGTGGTGGGCAAGCCGACCGACCGCATCGACGGCCCGTTGAAGACGACGGGAAAGGCCACCTACGCCTATGAATGGCACGACGTGGCGCCGAACGTCGCCTATGGCTGGGTCATCGGCTCGGGCATCGCCAAGGGGCGCATCGCGTCGATGGACCTGGAGGCGGCGCGGAAGGCCCCCGGCGTCGTCGCCATCGTCACGGCCGAAAACGCCGGCTCCCTCGACAAGGGCAAGCGCAACGCCGCGACTCTGCTCGGCGGGCCGGAGATCGAGCATTACCAGCAGGCTGTCGCGCTGGTGGTGGCGGAGACCTTCGAGCAGGCGCGCACCGCGGCGGGGCTGGTGCGCATCGACTACACCCCGGCGGACGGCGCCTATGACCTGGCAGCGGTCAAGGACAAGGCGGAAAAGACCAAGGACGGCGATTCGGTGGTCGGCGATTTCGCGGGAGCCTTCGCGGCGGCTCCGGTGAAGTTCGACGAGACCTACACCACGCCGGACGAGAGCCACGCGATGATGGAGCCGCACGCGACCATCGCCGCCTGGGATGGCGACCGGCTGACCGTCTGGACCTCCAACCAGATGATCGATTGGATGGTCACCGACCTGTCGGCGACGCTGAAGATCCCGAAGGACAAGGTGCGCGTCATTTCCCCCTTCATCGGCGGCGGCTTCGGCGGAAAGCTGTTCCTGCGCGCCGACGCGCTGCTGGCGGCACTCGGCGCGCGGGAGGCCGGGCGGCCGGTCAAGGTCGGGCTGGCGCGGCCGCTGATGATGAACAACACCACCCACCGCCCCGCCACCATCCAGCGCATCCGCATCGGCGCCACGCCGGACGGAACGATCACCGCCATCGCCCATGAGAGCTGGTCGGGCAACCTGCCCGGCGGCTCGGAGGAGACGGCGAGCGACCAGACGCGGCTGCTCTACGCCGGGGCGAACCGGCTGATCGGCAACCGCATCGCCACGCTCGACCTGCCCGAAGGCAACGCCATGCGCGCGCCGGGTGAGGCCTCGGGGATGATGGCGCTGGAGGTCGCGATGGACGAGATGGCCGAGAAACTGGGCATCGACCCGGTGGAGTTCCGCATCCGCAACGACACCCAGACCGACCCCGCCGATCCCAATCGGCCCTTCTCGCAGCGCCAGCTCGTGCAGTGCCTGCGCATGGGGGCGGAGCGCTTCGGCTGGGCCAAGCGCAACCCGATGCCGGGACAGGTGCGCGACGGGCGCTGGCTGGTCGGGCTGGGCGTGGCGGCGGCCTTCCGCAACAACCTGCTGACCAAATCGGCGGCGCGGGTGCGGCTGGACCAGCGCGGGATCGTCACGGTCGAGACCGACATGACCGACATCGGGACCGGCAGCTACACCATCATCGCCCAGACCGCGGCGGAGATGATGGGGGTGGGGCTGGACAAGGTGGCGGTGCGGCTCGGCGATTCGAGTTTCCCGGTGTCCGCCGGCTCGGGCGGGCAATGGGGCGCCAACAACGCCACCGCCGGGGTCTACGCCGCCTGCGTGAAGCTGCGCGAGGCGGTGGCGCAGAAGCTGGGCGTCAACTCCGCCGACGCGCGGTTCGCGGACGGGCAGGTCGTCGCCGGCAACCGCAAGGTCCCGCTGGCCGAAGCGGCGGGCGCCGACGGCCTGTCCGCCGAGGACGGCATCGAATACGGCGACCTCGACAAGAAATACCAGCAATCGACCTTCGGCGCCCATTACGTGGAGGCCGCGGTGGACGCCGCGACCGGCGAGATCCGCGTGCGGCGGATGCTGGCGGTCTGCGCGGCGGGCCGCATCCTGAACCCGAAGTCGGCGCGCAGCCAGGTGATCGGCGCCATGACCATGGGCGTCGGCGCCGCGCTGATGGAGGAGTTGGCGCTCGACAAGCGCACGGGCTTCTTCGTCAACCACGACCTCGCCGGCTACGAGGTGCCGGTCCACGCCGACATCCCGCACCAGGAGGTGATCTTCCTCGACGAGACCGACCCGATCTCCTCGCCGATGAAGGCCAAGGGGGTGGGCGAGCTGGGCCTGTGCGGGGTGGGTGCTGCGGTCGCCAACGCGGTCCACAACGCGACGGGCCTGCGGGTGCGCGAATACCCGATCACGCTCGACAAATTCCTGGACCGGCTGCCCGCCATGGGGTGAGGGAACCTGGCCCCCTTCTTTCCCTGCAAGCCGGGGGAGGGGGCCAAGGTCATTCCAGGGACGCTCTTAAACTCGCCTCCAGTGGCCGGACTGTGTAACCCAGTTCCCTCATTGCCTTGCTGCTGTCGAAACCGCCGCCACCCAGCGCCAGCCGGACCCCGGTGACCGACGCGGTGGGTGGACGGCCGGTCACATGGCCGGACAGCCATTCTTCCACCCGCGCGGCACCCAGGGCCAGGGCCGGCGGCACAGGATAGCGACGGATCGGCGGGCGCCCGCACAGCCGGTCGATCCGTCCCACCAGATCGCCCAACCCGATGTCCGTGCCGCCCAGGATGTAGCGCTCTCCCAACCGCCCCCGCTCCGCCGCCAGGATCATCCCCTGCGCGACATCACGCACGTCCACGAGATTCAGCACGCAATCGAGGATCAGCCGCGGCCCGCCGCGCCGGAACAGGCGCAGCATGGCATTCGGCGGGGTGGGCAGCCGGTCGCCGGGGCCGATGGGCGCCGTGGGGTTGACCACCACCACCGGCAATCCCTGCGCCGCGGCGGCCAGCGCGTCCTGCTCCGCCCGATACTTCGACCGGCAATAGGGCCCGGCCAGCGCCTCCAGCCCCGGATCGGCGCTCTCGTCCAGACGGCGGGGCGGCGGGCGGCCGATCATCACGGCCTCCGTCGAACAATGGACGAGGCGCTTCAGCCCCCGCACCCGCGCCGCCGCGTCCAGAACGACCTTTGTCCCTTGCCGGTTCACCCGGTCGAAGACGGTCGGGTCGCGGTCCCACAAGCTGGCCACGGCGGCGAGGTGATAGACCCGCTCCACCCCCTCCAGCGCGCGGGCCACCGCCGCCGCATCGAGGATGGAGCCGCGCTGGAATTCCACGCCCGGTGGCCCGACGTCCGGTGGCTCCTGCCGGTCGAGAATGCGCAGCCGCTCACCCCGCGCCGCCAGCGCCGTTACCAGATGCCCGCCGATGAAGCCGCTGCCCCCGGTGACGAGGGTGATGCCCATGCCTTCACGCCCCGCCGAGGATGCGGTCGGCGTTGCTGTTCAGATCGCGGGTCAGGGCGGCCAGCCCGCCGCCGCGCAACGTGTTCTGGAACTCCGAGCGTTGGGTGGCGAGCTGGCTGACCGTGCCCTTCGCCAGCACGTCGAGGATGCGCCAGCGGTCGCCTTCCGGCCGCAGCAGGTAGCTCAGTCGCACCGGCGTCTTGCCCGCGCGCACCAGATCGGTGTCGACCAGCAGCATTCCGCGCGGTGCCGGCCGCTCACCGACGATCTCAAGCCGCTGGCCGTCGTAGCTGTCGAACCGGTCGACATACTGGGCGGCGCTGCGCCGCGCGAAGGCGTCCAGCGCCTGCCGCTTCTCCGGCTCCGCCGACTGGTCGAAATAGGGGGCTGCGGCGACGCGGAGCGCCGCTTCCAGGTCGAAGGTGTCGAGCATCACCGGCAGGAAGCGCTGGAGCCGTGCCCGCGCCGGCTCCCGTCCCGCGGCCTCCCGCATCAGGGACAGGATGGCCTCGTTCAGCCGCGCCACCGTGGCGCGGGCGCCCGGCGTGGTGCCGGCTGCGGTGCCGGGGGCTTGCTGCGCCACGGCGGGGACCGGCAGCAGGCCAGCCGCCAGGACGGCCAGCGCGAGCGCGGCGCGCATCCATGTTCGGCGTGAGAAGGACCCTGTCATCGCGGTGCGCCCCGTCCTGTTCCGGCAAGAGTCGACGGAAAATCTGCCCGTTCGGGGCAGGAGGATTCAACCGTCCGTGTGGGATGTAACAGCGTCCGGCCCGGTCTATCCTCTTGCGCGATGCTGTCGAAGGGAGGTGTCCGGATGGGTGGACCGGCGAAGAGGGCAAGCGGATGGATGCCGATCCCGGACCATCCGCTGTATGGCTGCGACGCCATCACCCTGCTGACCGTGCTGGCGCGCAATGGCGGGCCGCGGGGGCGCGGCTGGCCGACGGCGCTGGCGGCGTTGGCCTCGGCCGTCGGGCGCGCGCCGTTTTCCCTGGCGGAAGCCGGCTGGGTGGCGGCGCGGCGGCGGAAGGGCGCCGGACTGCCGCCGCCGGTCTTCATCTTGGGCCATTGGCGCAGCGGCACCACCCATCTCTACAACGTGCTGAGCCGCGACCCGCAGTTCGGCATCATCGACCCCTTCGCGGTCGGCCTGCCCTGGGACATGCTGGGGCTGGGCTCGGTCCTGCGGCCGCTGCTGGCCCGCGCCCTGCCGGAGCGGCGCTACATCGACAACGTGCCGGTCAAGGCCGACAGCCCGCAGGAGGATGAGATCGCGCTGGCGAACATGTCGCCGGTCTCCTTCTACCACGGGCTCTATTTTCCGGAGCGGTTCGACGAGAATCTGCGCCGCGGACTCTATTTCGACGGCTGCACGGCGGCGGAGCGGGACGCCTGGAAGCGCCGCTTCCTCTATTTCCTGGAGAAGGTGTCGATCGCCCAGGGCGGGCGCTGCATCCTGCTGAAGAACCCGGTCTACAGCGCGCGGGTCGCCATGATGCGGGAGATCTGGCCCGACGCGCGCTTCATCCACATCCACCGCGACCCGCGGGCGGTGTACGTGTCCACGGTCGGCTTCTACCGGACGCTGCTGGCGCGGCTGGCGCTCCAGCCGCACGGGCACATCGACGTGGAGCGGGTGGTGCTGGACCACTACCCGCGCATCATGCAGGCGCTGATCGACGACACGGCGGACCTGCCGGCGAACCGCTTCGCCGAGGTGCCGTTCGAACGCTTCGAGCGCGCGCCGCTGGAGGAGGTGGAGCGGCTGTATCAAACGCTGGAGCTGCCGGGCTACGCGGCGGCGCGCCCGAAGTTCGAGGCGTATCTGGGGGCGGTGAGCGACTACGCGAAGAACCGCCACCGCCTGTCCGACGAAGGGCGCGAGCGGGTGGACCGCGAATGGGCGCCCTTCGTCGCGCGCTGGGGGGCCGGTGTGGCGTGAGGGCCTTTGCCCCCTCCCTAACCCTCCCCCGCTTTCGCGGGAGAGGGGACTGCCGCCGCTCCGCTCAAAATTCCCTCCCTCGCCAAAGGCGGGGGAGGGTTAGGGAGGGGGCAATCGCACTCCTCCTTCTCACTTTCCTCACCCACCCCGCCTACGCTACCTGCCGCACGGTCTCCGTCACCGCCGACCGCGCCCCCGTCATTGGCATCGAGGACATGGCGCTCGACGCCGCGCGCGGTCAGGCGGTGCTGTCCGCCTACGACCGCCGGGCCGGAACCACGGGCGGGCTCTATCTGCTGAACCTGCAATCCATCGACGCGCCGACCGCCGCCGCCATCCCGCTCGCCACCGGCCTGCGCCCGGCGGGCATCGACCTGCGCGCGGAGCCGGATGGCGCGCGCTCCCTGCTCGCCGTCCGCCGTCACGAGGACGGGTCGGCGACGGTCGAGCGTTACCGCCTGGACGGCGCCACCCTGACCCACCAAGGCACCGTCACCAGTCCGTTGCTCTGCCGGGCCAACGACGTGGCCTTCCTCGATGGTGAGCGTTTCCTGTTCACCAGCAGCCACGGCGGCTGCGGCTGGAGTGCCGTGATCGAGGACAACGTCCTCGGCGGGCGCCACGGCTTCGTCGGCCTCGTCGAGAACAACGAGGCGCGCGTCCTGATCGGCGGGATCGGCTTCGCCAACGGCCTGTTTCCCGACCCGTCCCACGACCGGCTGATCGTCGCCGCCACGCGGGAGGACGCGCTGCTCGTCTACCGCCTGTCCGATCCGCAGGCGCCGCAGCAGCGAATCGCCGTGCCGGGCGGGCCGGACAACCTGACGATGGCCCCGGACGGCCGCCTGTTGGTGGCGCTGCACCCGTCGCCGGTCCGGTTGGCGCTGCACCGCTACGGCTGGCCGGGCGG
Organism: Azospirillum brasilense; assembly: GCF_001315015.1. Lineage (NCBI taxonomy): Bacteria > Pseudomonadati > Pseudomonadota > Alphaproteobacteria > Rhodospirillales > Azospirillaceae > Azospirillum > Azospirillum brasilense. The sequence goes on from NZ_CP012915.1 coordinate 185,654, forward strand.
GGCGGCGGCGCCGACCCGCGTCGCGGCGCTCGGCCCCAGCGGGGTGGAGATCCTGCTGGACGAGGACGGGCGGCGCTTTCCCGCCGCCACGGTCGCCGTCTCGTGGAACGGGCGGCTGGTCATCGGGTCGGTGACCGCACCGGGGCTGCTGGTCTGCGACGAAGCCGCCAGCGGTGCCACAGGATCATCAGCGCCGGCAGAACCACCAGCGACGAGATGACCGTGTAGGTGATCGACACCGCCAGCAGCACCCCCATGCTGGACAGCCCGCGGTGATTGGACAGCGCCAGCGTGGCGAAGGCGGTGCTGGTGGTCAGCGTGCTGACCAGGACCGCGCGCGGCGTGCTGGTCACCAGAAGCTCGATGCCGAAGGCGCTGTCCGACGCGCCTTCCCGCACCAGATCCTGCCCGCGCGTGACCATGTGGATGCTGCTCGACACACCGAGCGCGAACAGCAGCGGGATGACGATCACGTTGGCGAAGTTGAAGGGGATGTCCAGCAGCCCGGCGGTTGCCATCGTCCACAGGGCGGCCAGGATCAGCGGCGCCAGGATCAGCACCATCCCGGTCACCGAGCGCTGCACGGCGACCAGCAGAAGCACCATCAGCACCAGCGTCAGCGCCGTCGCCTCCAGGAAGGAGGAGCCGACGACCCGGGCCGCCTCCGTCACCGTCACCGGGGCACCGGTGGCGTTGGGCGCCACGGCCAGCACCGCGTCGGCGAAGTCGGCCATCGCGCGGCTGTCGGAGATGTCGTGCGTGGGCAGCACCTCGACGCGGGCACGCCCGTCCGCGGCGATCCAGCGGGCCTTCAGGCTGTCCGGCACGTCGGCGGCGGTCACCGGCTGCTCCACCGCCATGCCCTCGCGCAGCCGGTCGAGCAGCGGCGGCACGCCCCCGGTCAGCGCGCCGTCGAGCGTGGCGAACTGCGTCGGCCGGACGCGGGCCAGCGCGCGGTCGAGGCTTTGCACGGCAGTGCGAAGCTCGGGCTGTCCGTCGCGCTTGTCCGTCCGATAACCGTCCAGCACCGTCTTCAGCGTGGCGACGGCGCGCTCCAGCCCGCCCTGGTCCAGCGCCGCCGACTCCACCGGAGCGGTCAGGCTGGGGCCGAGCAGCAGCGACATGTCCGCCAGGATGGGCAGCTTTGCCTCCTGGTCCTTGGGGATGAAGCTGGCGAAGGTGCGCACGCCGCCGGATTCCGGCAGGCCGCGCAGCCGTTCGGCCAACGCCTGTGCCGCCGCGAGGTCCGGCGTCAGGATGTTGACGGAATAGGGCGAGGTGCGCGGGGTGGTTGCCAGATCGCGGTAGGTGGCGACGGCCTCGGTCGTCTCGTCCTGCAGGTTCAGCGGGTTGACGTCCAGCCGCACCAGCGGCAGCGCCGCCATGGAGAGGACGGCGCTGGCTCCTGCCAGGGCGAGGATGGCTCGGTGGTGGCGGCTCACCCAGCCGGCGAAGCCGCGGTCCTCGCGCTCCGGCGCGGGGACACCAGGGCCGGGGCGCAGCAGGACGATCAGGGCGGGCAGAAGGCTGAGGCTGATGAGCAGGGCCACCACCATGCCGACGGCGGAAATGACGCCGAACTCCGCCAGCCCCAGATAGGCGGTCGGCACGAAGGACAGGAAGCCGATGATGGCGCACAGGGTGCTGAGGACCAGCGCCGGCCCGACCGCCCGCACCGCCTCGATGGCCGCGGCCAGCGGCGGCAGGCCGCGGCGCAGCTCCTCCTGGTAGCGCAGGCCGAGATGCCCGCCGTAATCGTCGCCCAGCCCGAAGAACATCACCGCACAGGTGACAGAGATCAGGTTGAGCCGTCCGACGGTCAGGGCCGCCGCCCCGGCGCTCAGCGTCAAACCCAGCAGCAGGACCACCATGATGCAGGCGATCAGCCGCCCCGACCGCATTCCGGCGATCAGCACCGCGGAGACCAGGATGAAGGACAGGATGGTGGCGAGGCCGGCGCTGTTGGCCACCGTGTCCAGCTCCGTCTGGCGCAGCGGCACGGCGCCGGTGACCCGCATCTCGACCCCCTGGCCGACCGGCTCCGCCATCACCGCGCCGATGGCCTCGTGCACCGCGGTCACCGCGGGGCGCCCGCGCCCGAAGGAGCTGTTGTCCAGAATGGGCCGGGCCAGGACGAAGCGGCGGTTGGCCGCCCGGTCCTCCTCATCCGCGGCCTGAACCAGCCCGGTCCAGGACAGCGGCACCGGATGGCCGTCCGCCACCGTCGCGGTGCTGACCGCCAGCCGGTTCAGCAGTTCGGCGGGGGTGGCCGGAGCGCCCTCGTCCGCGTGGGTCAGGATCAAGTCCAGCAGGTCGGCCAGACCCTGAAGGTTCGGGGCGGCGTTCAGCGCGCCCAGCGCCGCCTGCGCCCCAGCGAGCCGGGTGGCCAGATCCTGCAATTTTTCCGTGTCGAGAAAGAGCAGGCCGTAGCGGTGGAAGTACGGGTCGGCGGATGGCACCTCCACCGCCGACAGCACGTCCGTACGGGCGGACATGCGCTCCGCCAGACGTACGGCGGCGGCATCTGACTGGTCGGGAGACGGGCTGTCCACCACCACGACGATCTGGTCGTCGGCGAAGGGGAAGGCCTGCCTGTACTCCTCCGTGTGCTGGCGGAAGGCGGTGTCCGGCGCGATCATGTCCGACGTGCTGGTGCTCATCGTCAGATTGTCGGCGGAATACCAGCCGGCCAGGACGGACAACAGCACCCAGACGCCCAGCGTCACCTTCGGCTTTCGGCAGGACAGGGCACCCAGGCCCCCGATCATGGCGCGGCCGAAGTCCGCCATCCGGTCCAGGACACCTTGCCGTTCTGTCACGCTGTACGTCTCCCTCGAAAGCGTACGCAGTCTGCCAGGACAACCTCTGGCACCCAACGTACGCTACTGTATGTTACTTCCAACCAATGGGCGAACCGCGGCACCTCGTTACCCAGATACCTCCACCATGGGGAATACCGGGGCAAAGTACCGGGGCAAAGCGGGAGCGCCGATGCAAGACCACAACGCAAGCACAACCTTGCGGGTCCAACGGGCCGAGCCGTCGGCGAAGGCCGTGAGCGACGCCGTGGCAGAGGCCACGGACGCCCTGATCCGCCGCCAGCAGGCCGACGGCCATTGGGTGTTCGAGCTGGAGGCCGACGCCACCATCCCATCCGAATATCTGCTGCTGCACCACATCCTGGACGAGATCGATCCGGAGCTTGAGGCCGGGCTGGCCGCCTTCATCCGCGGGCGGCAGGGCAAAGACGGCGGCTGGCCGCTGTTCTTCGGCGGCGCCATGGACATCAGCTGCAGCGTGAAGGCCTACTTCGCGTTGAAGGCGGCGGGAGACAGCCCCGATGCGCCCCACATGTGCCGCGCCCGCGAGGCGATCCTGGCGCGCGGTGGGGCGGCGCGCTGCAACGTCTTCACCCGCATTCTGCTGGCCCAGTTCGGGCAAATTCCCTGGCGGGCGGTGCCGGCGATGCCGGTGGAGGTGATGAACCTGCCGCCCTGGTCGCCCTTCCACATCTCCCGCATTTCCTACTGGTCGCGGACGGTGGTGGTGCCGCTGCTGGTCGTCATGGCGCACCGGCTGCGCGCCCGCAACCCCCGGGGCATCGGCATCGCGGAGCTGTTCACCGAGCCGCCGGAGCGGGTGCGCAACTGGCACAGCAACAACAACCGCGGCGGCTGGGCCACGCTGTTCCGGGCGCTCGACGCGGCGCTGCACGCGGTGGAGCCGCGCCTGCCCGCCAACGGACGCCAGACGGCCATCGACCGCGCCGTGCGTTTCGTGACGGAGCGGCTGAATGGCGAGGACGGGCTGGGCGCCATCTTCCCGGCGATGGTCAACGCCGTGCTGATGTTCCATTGCCTGGGCATGCCGGCCGACCATCCCGACGCGGCGACGGCCCGTCGCGCGCTGCGCGGGCTGGTGGTGCGGCAGCCGGGGCGGGTCTATTGCCAGCCCTGCCTGTCGCCGGTCTGGGACACCGCGATCATCTGCAACGCCCTGCTGGAAACCGGCAGCCCGCTGGCCCGCGCCGCGGCCCGGCGCGGGGCGGACTGGCTGATCGACCGGCAAATCCTGGACGTCGAGGGGGATTGGGCGTGGCAGCGGCCGGGGCTGGCCTCGGGCGGCTGGGCCTTCCAGTACAACAACGCCCATTACCCGGACACCGATGACACCGCCATGGTGGTGATGGCCTTGCAACGGCTGGACGCCGACCGCTACGGCGAGCCGATCCGCCGCGCGCGGGATTGGATCGTCGGCATGCAGAGCCGCAACGGCGGCTGGGGCGCTTTCGACGCCGAGAACCAGCACGACTTCCTCAATCACATCCCCTTCGCCGACCACGGCGCCTTGCTCGACCCGCCGACCTCCGACGTGACGGCGCGCTGCGTCATGATGCTGGCCCGGCTGGGCGAGGGGCGCGACACCGTGCCGACCCGCCGCGGCCTGACCTTCCTGGAGCGCGAGCAGGAAAGCGACGGGGCCTGGTTCGGGCGCTGGGGCACCAACTACGTCTACGGCACCTGGTCGGCGCTGGAGGCCCTGAACGCCGCCGGGGTGCCGCACTCCGCTGTGGCCGTGCAGCGCGCCGCCCAGTGGCTGCTGACGCACCAGCGCGCGGACGGCGGCTGGGGCGAGGACGGGGCCAGCTATTGGGCCGGCAACCCGCGTGGCGAGGGGGCGGTCTCCACCGCCTCGCAGACCGCCTGGGCGCTGCTCGGGCTGATGGCCGCCGGCAAGGGCAACCATCCGGCGGTCGACCGCGGCATCGAGTATCTGCTGTCGGCCCGCGACGCCGAAGGGCTGTGGAGCGAGGAGCCCTTTACCGCGGTCGGCTTCCCGCGCGTCTTCTACCTGAAATATCATGGCTATGCGGCGAGCTTCCCGCTGTGGGCGCTGGCTCGCTACCGGGCCTTGAGGGCGTGAAGGAGCGGATGTGAAGGCGGCGGCGGTTCTGGCCGCGGCGCTGACCGTGACCGTTCAGGGCGTGCGCAACGGCGACGGGCAGATCGTCCTCGCCGTTTGCGAGGAGGCGGCCTATCCGGCTGGGCGCTGTGCCTTCCGGCTCACCGCCCCGGCCGCGGAGGGTTCGGTGCGCGTCACCGTGCCGGATGTGCCGTTGGGGACCTACGCATTGCGCGTCTACCACGACGAGAACGGCAACGGGCAGTTGGACCGCAACCTTCTCGGCGTGCCGCGGGAGGGCTTCGGCTTCGGCAACGACGCCCCCGTGCTCCTGGCGCCGCCGAGCTTCCGCGACGCCGCCGTGACGGTGGGGGAGAATGGTGTGGAGACGGCTTTGACGCTCCGTTACTGGATATCGCCATAGGGAGGCGTGATGGCCGCCGCGATCCTCACCGGCATGGCGTTGGAGGCCCGTCTGGCCCGCCGCAGCGGAATGCCCGTCGCCTGCGCCACGGGGGACGCCGCCGCCGCAGCTGCGCATCGTCTGTTGGAGGACGGAGCCTGCGGGATCGTCAGCTTCGGTATCGCGGGGGGCTTGGCGCCCGACCTGCGGCCCGGCTCGCTGGTCCTGGCGAGCGCCGTCGTCGATGAGGGCGGCGCTGTCTTTGAGGCTTGGCAGCCCTGGCGGGATCGCCTCCACAACACCTTGCCGCAGGCGCACTCCGCGTTGATCGCCGGTGCCCGCATGCCCGTGGTGACGGTCGGTGACAAGGCGCGGCTGAGGGCGCTGACCGGTGCTGCGGCGGTCGATCTGGAGAGCCTTGCCGTCGCGCGGGCTTGCCAAGCCTGGGGGCGGCCCTTCGCCGTGCTGCGCGCGGTCGCCGACCCGGCGTGGCGGGCTCTGCCCACGGCGGCGCTGGCCGGGCTGAACGGCGAGGGGCGCATCACCCCCGGCGCCGTGCTGGCACGGCTGACCGCCAACCCCAGCCAGCTCGTTGCGCTGGGCCGGCTGGCCTGGGACCTCGGCCGCGCCCTGGCGGCGCTCCGCCGGGCGGCCGGCGCCTTTCCAGCCGATCTACTCGGCAGCGGTCCGCTCGGCCTCGATCCGGCGCAGCGTGTCCGCGACGTGGCGTGAGAAGACCTCCTCCGCTGGGCGCTGGCGGTCCAGCGGGAACTCCGGTGCCATCGGCCCGTCCGTGCGCGGCCCGCGCAGGCTGACCGCCAGCGCCGCCAGGGGATTGCGCAGCGTGTCCTCCACCGCGGTCGGCTCATAGCCGCTGTGGACCATGCAGTCGGCGCATTTCTCGTAATTGCCGGTGCCGTAGGCGTCCCAGTCCGTCTCCTCCATCAGCGCCTTGAAGGTCGGGGCGTAGCCCTCGCCCAGCAGGTAGCAGGGGCGCTGCCAACCGAAGACGTTGCGCGTCGGGTTGCCCCAGGGCGAGCAGCGGTAGCTGCGGTTGCCGGCCAGGAAATCCAGGAAGAGGGACGATTGCGAGAAGCGCCATTTCCGGCCCCGTCCGCGTGCAAAGACGTCGCGAAACAGTTCCTTGGTCTTGCGGCGGTTCAGAAAATGCTCCTGGTCGGGCGCGCGTTCGTAGGCGTAGCCGGGCGACACGGTGACGGCGTCGATGCCGGCGGCCATGGCCTCGTCGAAGAAGGCGGCGACCTTCTCCGGTTCCGCCCCGTCGAACAGGGTGCAGTTGATGTTGACGCGGAAGCCGCGCGCCTTGGCGGCGCGGATCGCCGCGACGGCGCGGTCGTAGACGCCCGGCTGGCAGACAGCCTTGTCATGCTCCTCCCGCCCGCCGTCCAGATGGACCGACCAGGTGAAGAAGGGGCTGGGGGTGAAGCGGTCGAGCCGCTTTTCCATAAGCAGGGCGTTGGTGCAGAGATAGACGAACTTGCGCCGCTCCACGATGCCGGCGGCGATGGTGTGGATCTCGGGGTGCAGCAGAGGCTCCCCACCGGCGATGGAAACCACCGGGGCGCCGCATTCGTCCACCGCTCCCAGGGCATCCTCTACGGACAGGCGGCGGCGCAGGATCGGGTCGGGATAGTCGATCTTGCCGCAACCCGCGCAGGCGAGGTTGCAACGGAACAGCGGCTCCATCATCAGGACCAGCGGGAAGCGCCGGTTGCCCTTGAGGCGCTGGCGCAGCACATAGGCGCCAACCAGCGCCGCCTGGATCGCGGGAACGGCCATGGCTATGCCTCTCCCAGCCCATCATGGATCGCCGTCTGGTGAATCGCCGTCATGCGCTCGTCCCTAAAATTGCGACTCGCTCCAGTTTGGAGCGTCCGGGGACGCATGGCAGGTAGCTTACTGTATGATACTTGCCGGAGCGTGGCGCGATCCGGCGGCGCGACCGCACCCGTACGCTCCGTCCCGGTGGCCGGAAAGCCTGTAAGACGTACGGGGATACGTACGCACCCAGCGGTGCAAATCCCGGCGTGTATGTCAGGGCTGAGGGGGCTTGCGGTTGCTACTTGCGGTTTTGGCGGGCTTGGCCTTGTGGGATTTGGTCTTGTGGGGTTGGGCGAGATGCCTCAGCTCCTCGTACCGGCTCAGAAAGAGCGCGTAGGCCCGGTCCGGACCGACCGGGACGATCCTGTCCGGATGGGGAGCCGGGAGATGCCCCCAATCCAGCCAGGCGGGCGGCAGGAGGTCGCGCAGTTCCGTCGCCATGCAGACAAGGTCGGCCTGCTTGATGGCCGGCGCCTCGTCATCGAAGCCGAACCAGCGGCGCAGCGCGTCCTTGACCGGATGCAGCCGCTGTTTGACGTAGTCGCGGTCCAGCATCACCTTGACCGGCGATGGCCAGTCGCCGAGGAATTCCTCGCAATCGTGCATCAGCGCCGAGTAGGCCAGGGCCGGTGGCACCAGACGCGAGACCATCACCGAATGCTCGGCGACCGAATACCAGGGTCGCGCCGCGCCGCCCCAACGCGGCTGGGATGACAGGCACTGGGCGATGTCCTCGATCGGCATGCCCGTGGCGTCCGGCGTCAGCAGGTCGAGGACGAAGCCGGACGGCATCAGAATGGCGGTGCGCCCGTCCGGTCTCTTGAGAAGGTCGAGTTGCATCGTTGGTGGCTGTTCCAAAACCGTGAGCGCGGTGCGGGGCCGCTTTCAAGGGCTTGTCCCGTCCGCCGGCCTCAATCACTGGCCTGATCATTGGCTCGGACGGGTTTAGCAGATCGTGGACGGCGCGGACAACGCACCCCGGCGCAGGGCCGCCATCGGCCGCGGCGGTCCGCCACACGGCCGTCTCAAAGGTTGCATAAATTACAAAATTTGCATTATTTACGGACTTTTCCAGTCATTGCCAGCGATGTAACGTATGCCTGCGTTTTCTCAATGCAACGACACGGATAAGGATGGCCGCGCCGATGCTGAACGAACCTGCGAAGGATGGGGTGCTGAACCGCAGCATCAACGATCTGCGCGTCCTGCTGATCGAAGACGACGACTTCACCCGTCGGCTGATGAGCCGCCTGCTCCAGGATTTGAAGGTTCGCCACGTATGGGAGGCGTCGGACGGCGTGTCGGCGCTGGCCATCTTGCGTGACCATCCGGAAAAGGTCGATCTCGCCATCTGCGACCTGGAAATGCCGCGGATGAGCGGGTTGGACCTGCTGCATGCCCTGCGGACGGCCACGGGCAACCCGCTGGCCGACCTTCCGGTGATCGTGCTGACCGCCCATCGCGAGGCGGACACCGTCAAGCGGGCCATCGCCTATGGCATCTCCGGCTATCTGGTGAAACCGGTATCGAAGGCCGACCTCGTGAAGCGGCTGGCCTTCGTGCTTCAAAAAGGCCGTTGAGAAGGCTTCTGAAATCATAGGGTGTGATCGGTCAGAAACTCACCTGTTTGATGCAATCAGATATTGCGGGAACGGATGTGAGGGGACACCTTCCTTTCAGACACCCCCTCTGACCGGAGACGCTGTGTTATGCCGGGGACCGTCCGGCCCATCCCAGGTCCGCTGCGGATCGCCTCGAATCCCATCGTGGACCGCCGCGAGGAATTGGCGCGCGCCATCGTCGCCATTCAGTTCGAGCGCTGGCCGGCGCTCTACGCCCGTTATGGCGAGGCCGGCCGGGAGCGCTGCGTCGAGGATGTCGGCTTCCACCTTCTGTATCTTGCGGAGGCGGTGGCGAGCGACAGTCCGGCGCTGTTCCGCGAGTATGTGGCCTGGGTCAAGATCCTCTTCGCCGGGATCGGCATTCCGGACGAGGAACTGGGCGAAAGCCTGGAAATCCTCCGCGACGTGGTGGCCGTCCGGGTCGATTCCGCCACGGCGGCGCGCGTGCGCGCCTGCGTGGGGCAGGGGCTGACCGCGCTGCCCGGCCTGCCGAGGGAGGTGCCGCCCTTCGTCCGGCCGGACGCGCCGTTCGGCGCGCTTGCGCGCTCCTATGTGGACGCGCTGCTGGCCGGCGACCGGCGGCGGGCGGCGGCGCTGGTGACGGAGGCCACGGCCGCCGGGGCAACGGTGCCCGACCTCTATCTGCATGTGTTCCAACCCGCCCTGCGCGAGATCGGGCGGCTCTGGCAGACCCGGGCGATCACCGTGGCGCACGAGCATTTCGCCACGGCCGCCACCCAGGCGATCATGGGACAGCTCTACCCGGCGATCTTCGCCGCCGAGCGGCGCGGCCTGTCCATGGTCGCCACCTGCGTCGGCGGCGAGCAGCACGAGATCGGCATCCGCATGGTCGCCGACTTCTTCGAGATGGCCGGCTGGGACAGCCATTATCTCGGCGCCAACACGCCCGCGGACAGCGTCGTCCGGTCGGTGCGGGAGCGGGGTGCCCGCGTCCTGGCGGTGTCGGCGACCATCACCGCCCATGTCGGGCGGGTTGCGGCCCTCATCGCCGCGGTGCGCGCCGAACCCGGAGAGCCGCCGCATGTGCTGGTCGGCGGTTACCCTTTCAACCTTGTTCCCGACCTGTGGAAGACGGTCGGCGCCGACGCCTTCGCGCCCGGCGCGGAGGAGGCCGTCGCCATTGCGGAGCGGCTGATCCGGCCCGTGGCTCCGGACTTGGCCGCCGGAGTGGCGTGATGCGTGTTTCCGTGATGCATGCGGCTTGAAGGAGAGGGCATGGACGGGTTGGTCCTGACCTGCGACCACGATGGGCGGCTGCGCGCGCTGCACAGGGTGGGCTCCGGTTTGCCGGGTTTGACGGGAAAGCCAGGCACCCCCTTTCCGGTGCTGTTCGGCCCGGACGCTGTGGCGGGCGCGCTGGACCTGTTCAGCGGCCTGCGGAAGTCCGGCCGGACGATCGACCAGCCCGTACCCAGCCGGATCGACCCCGCGGGAGTTTTCCATGTCAGCGGGCTCGGCGATGCGGAGGGGCTGGTGTTGGCGGTGGCGCGGGCACCCGGCGGGCTTTCGGCCCTGCTGGAGGAGCTGGAGGCGCTGAACCCGCGGCTGGCCCGGCGGCTTGCCCCTTTGCGGTCGGCGGTGCCGGCGCCGGCGGTCCCCTCCGCGGACACGCTGTTCGACGAGATGACCCTTCTCAACAACGAGCTTGCCAACGCCCAGCGGGCGCTCGCCAAGGCCAACGCCGAACTGGCCGCCAGCAACGAGCAGAAGAACCGGCTGATGGGCATGTTGGCCCACGATCTGCGCACACCGCTCCAGGTCGTCGTCGGCTTCGCGGAACTGCTGGAGCAACGGCTGGACGGGCGGCTGGAGGCGACGGAGCGCGCCTGCCTGGAGCGCATCCGGGAATCCAGCCTGTCGATGCGCCACATGGTGGAGGATGCGCTGTCCCTGGCGGCGCTCCAGGCGGGGCGGCTGCGCCTGGCGCGGCGGCCGTCCGATCTGGCGGCGCTCGTCCGGCGGAACGTCTCGATGAATCGCGTGTTGGCCGAGGGCAAGACCATCACCATCGAGCTGTCCGTGCCCGAACGCCCCTTGCCCATGGCCGACATCGACCCGGCCAAGCTGGATCAGCTGCTCAACAACCTTCTGTCGAACGCCGTCAAATATTCCGACCGGGGCGGTCGGGTCCGCGTCGCCCTCAGTGAGGTTTCGGACGAGGCGCCGGGCGAGACCCCGTGCGAGGGTGGCGGCCGGGCGCGCCTGCGCGTGTCCGACGAGGGGCGGGGCATTCCTCCGGCCGAGCTGGCGCAGCTCTTCCAGCCCTTCGCCCGTACCGGCCGGTTGGGCACGGAGGGAGAGGGAACGGTCGGACTCGGCCTGTACATCTGCCGGTCCATCGTCGAGGGGCATGGCGGGCGCATCACCGCCGATTCGGCGCCGGGACGCGGCTCGACCTTCACCGTGGACCTGCCGTTGGTGGCATCATCCCCTTGAGAAACGGCACATTCCACAGATGGGCTGGCGCGCCGACTGGCGATGCTGTAAAAGTAGCCCCTACGATGTTGCGACGCGAAAGGTCCATGGGTTTACCCTTCCGCCGTTTCGGGCGGCCTCCGTGGGGAGCGCCGTGAGCGACGGCCGACCTCCCGACACGTCCCCGGACCGTCAGGCTCCGGAGGGCGTTGACCGCGGCGACGCCGCGACCACCGGCTTCCCGCCGGTGAACCCCGCTTCGGCGGTGCTGGATGATTTCCTGAACCACGATCACGGCGCGCGGATCGCGCTGGGTGACCTTGTGGGCATTCTGGGCGACCGTGCCTTTGGCGCCCTGCTTCTGATCCTGTCCATTCCGAACATCCTGCCGGTGCCGGGCCTGTCCACGGCGACGGGCCTGCCGATGCTGCTGATCGGCGCGCAGATCGCCGCCGGGCGTGATCGCCCCTGGCTGCCGCGCCGGCTGGCCGCCCTCACGCTCGACCGGGACGCCTTTTTGCGGGTGATCGCGAAGGCGAAGCCGCACGTCGATCGGCTGGAGCGGCATCTGCGCCCGCGCCTGCCGGCGATGACCGCCCCCATGGCGGAACGGCTGCTCGGCGTGGCCGTGATGATCCTGGCCGGAATCCTGGCCCTTCCCATCGTCTTCGGCAACCAGCCCCCGGCGCTGGCCATCGCGCTGATCGCGCTGGGGTTGATCGAGAAGGATGGGGCCTTCGTCGTCGCCGGCCTCGTCGCCGGGCTGATCGCCATCGTCATCGTCGCCGCCGTCCTGTTCGGTTTCGGGCAAGCCGGCATGCTGATTTTCGATAAACTGTCTTCATAAGAGGGAGCGCCCACGGGCTCGACGCCATGATTTGGGAAGTACTGGTCATCATATTGCTGATCCTGCTGAACGCCTTTTTCGCGATGTCGGAAATGGCGCTGGTGTCGTCGCGACGCGCGCGGCTTCAGCAGATGGCCGAGGAAACACGCAGCAAGGGCGCCCGCGCCGCGCTGAAATTGTCGGAGGACCCCGGCAACTTCCTCTCCACCGTGCAGGTCGGCATCACGCTGATCGGCATCATCGCCGGCGCCTATGGCGGCGCGACCCTGGCCGACCGGCTGGGCACGGTCCTGGACGCCAACGTCTCCTGGATCGCCCCCTACGGGCAGCAGGTCGGCTTCGCGCTGGTCGTCGCCGCGATCACCTACCTGTCGCTGATCGTCGGCGAGCTGGTGCCCAAGCGCATGGCGCTGGTGAACGCGGAGCGCATCGCCGCCGGCGTGGCCGGTCCGATGAGCGTCCTGTCGCGCATCGCCATGCCGTTGGTCTGGCTGCTCGGGGTCTCGACCGAAGGCTTGATGAAGCTGCTGCGCCTGCCCACCGCGCGCGAGCAGACCGTCACCGAGGAGGAGGTCAAGAGCCTCATCAAGGAGGGCACGCAGACCGGCGTCTTCGAACCCGCCGAGCGGCAGATGATCGAAGGCGTGTTCCGGCTGTCCGACCGCACCGCGCGGTCGATCATGACGCCGCGCCCGGACCTCGTGTGGATCGACCTCAACGATCCGCCCGACGCCATCGCCAAGGAGATCCAGGCCAGCGGCTATTCCCGCTTCCTGGTCTGCCGCGGCGACGTGGACGAGGTGCAGGGCATCGTGTCCAGCAAGGCGCTGCTCAACCAAGCGCTCCAGGGGCGCAGCTTCGACCTGCGCGACGCCATGGTGGACCCGCTGATCGTCCATGACGGCACCCCCGTCCTGCGGCTGCTGGAGCTGTTCAAGCAGGCCAGCATCCACATGGCCGTGGTGGTGGACGAGTATGGCAGCGTCGAGGGCATCGCCACCGTGACCGACATCATGGAAGCCATCGCCGGCGAATTGCCCGAGCAGGGGCAGGAAGGCGACGGCTTCGCGGTTCAGCGTGAGGACGGCTCCTGGCTGGTCGACGGCATGACCCCGGTGGAGGAGGTGGAGTCGCTGGTCGGCGTGAAGGGCTTGAAGGGCGAGGGCGACTACCACACCATCGCCGGCTTCATGCTCGACCGGTTGGGCCATGTGCCCACCGCCGCGGAGCATTTCCACTGGAACGGCCTGCGGTTCGAGGTCGTCGACATGGACGGCCGGCGCATTGACAAGGTGTTGATCCAGAATCAGGACGAGGCCGAGACGGGCGCGGGTGCGTAACCCGCCGCGCGCGTCGCTACGACCTGGAAGGCCATGACCGGCGCGCATGGCCCGACAGGAACACAGAATGTTTGCAGGGAAAGTCAGGCGGCGAGGGAGAGGCGGCGCCCAGCCGCTTCGGCCCCTTGAACCCTGCCGGCCCGCGACGCCAGTTACGGGCCGCCGGCCCGTTGCCGCCTCCGTCCTGCGAACGGCGTCGTCACCTCAGAGTCGCGTAGAAGGCGCAGTTGCCCACATAGCTCGTTCGCAGCGCGGGTGGCAGAAGCTCCCTCAGCGCCGGAGACTGCGCCTTCAGGAGCTTTCGCATCGCCAGCTTCTGTTCGCATGACAGTTGGCTGTTCTGGTGGACGAGGTCGAGAATTCCCAGACCTTCGTTGAAGCCGGCTTTCAAGGGATCCGCGCCATCCCTCATCGCGGCCGTCGCCGCGGCCGCGTGTCCGTTGATGGCTGCCGTGACCAGGACGAGATGAAATGCCTTGTCCTTCTCCGAAAGCCACTTGCTGGGATCGTCATAATCCATGATCTCCACCGTCTTGGCATTTTCCGCCGACAGGCATTTCACCATCTTGTGGGCGGGCTGTGCCGGCCGGCCGTCATATTCGAGGTGCTGAGCCAACGTCGCGTCGAGCCGGTTGTATTTCATGCGGAATTTAATCTTCGGAAACTTCTCGACGATGAACACGACGTTTCCGTCCCCCTCGTCAACGTACTTTCCCAGGTAACCACCCATCAGATAGCCTTCGCGGGGCGTCTGCCGCGCATCGCTCATGCCGTCGCTGATTATCTGCAGGAACTCACCCGGACGGTGGATTGTGTAGATCGTCCGTCCGCAGTCCGCGCTGCTTCTGCTCCAGCCGCCCTCGATGGCCTTAATCGGGAGGGAGCCTTTCTCCCCCGCTGGGGGCGTCGTGTTGGCGATGGTCCGGGCGTTGGAGGCGGAATCCCGGAAATCCTGCGGACGCACGTTCACGAGCACCTCGACGTGGCGTCCTTTCAGACGCTCGGGCGCTCTCAGCCGCTTGCAGGTCCTGAAGGTCTGGATAAGGGATTGGGCAACGCTCCGGTAAACCGGATCGGCCATCGCGCTGCGGTCGGTGAGCGAGATGCCGGAGTATTTTCCCTCCTCATCGAAGAACAGGCGGGCCGGGATCGCCCGGCCGTTGAGCCTGGCGAGTTCACCTGCGCTCCAGCAATCGGCCAGGTTCCCCGTCAACTCGGTGATCTCGGCCTGGGTGAACGGGCTGGCTGCGTCCTGGGCCATCGAAGGGGTGCTGAAAGCCGCCAGAAGCAGCAAGGACGCCAACAACACTGTCTTCAAAATCGTCTCCAACGCCGTGCAATGCTTGTGGAATGACCGGCTTGGCCGGCGTCATTGCCGGCTCACATCGATGCACTGCTTCAGCGCGCCGGCAAAAACCTCCTCCATCCCGGGAAGTTTGAATTCCAGATTGGTGGAGGCAAGAATCCCCGTCCCGGTCATCGCCCGCACCTGCCGGTCGACGATGTCCGCCATCTGATTGCAGATCTGCATGCATATGAAATTGCCGCTGGTTTCGCATTGCTGCCGGACGCCGTAGATCCGGATGTAGGTCTTCTTCGGATAAAGCCCGAGGGCCACCATCGAACGCCACTCGGCCTGGGCTCTTTCCTTTTGAGCGCGGCATTCGGTGTCGGCCATGCACCGTTCATAGGCTTCCTTCGCGCGCTTCTGGCGAGCGATCTCCTCCTGGCGAAGCTGCTCCTGCTGCGCCATCTTCCGGCGGGCCTCCTCTTCGGCTTGCCGGGCCTTTTCCCGCTCGGCGGCGAGGCGGGCCTCCTCTTGCCGAGCGAGCGCGGCGTTCCGGTCGGCGATCTGACGCTTGCACTCCTTCACATTGCCTTCCAACGCCGCCACCTTGTCCTGCTGCACATAGGCGTCAAGGTCGCCGACGCACCGCCGCTCCTCGGCGCTTGTCGCCGCAAACAGCCGCTTGGCTTCATCGTAGGTTTTCAGCACCCCGTTGAACTCGCCGTATATCGTCTGCCTCAGATCATTGGCATTGTACTGCGCCGGATTGCTTCGTGATTTCTTGTCGATGTCATTGAATTTGGCACGTGCGTTCTGGAAAATTATCTTCGCGGTCCGGGACGATATCCTGCGCTGGCTGACCGCCGCGGCGAGCGCTTCGGTGAATGCCACCATTTCGTCCTGGATCGACTGCAACGTGGGATTCGCATGTCCCGGCATGAACTCACGGAGATTGGCGGTGTAGCATTGTGCGAAGCTGACAAAGTCCGAGCCGCCGTGGCTTTCGCACAGCATGATCATCTCGCCGACGCTTGCGTAGTTCCTCGCCGAAACATTGGCCGCCGTGCACAGCATCATCGCCGAGCCGAGGGCTATCGCGCCCAAGATCCGCGTCGCGGTCCAAGAGTTCTCTTTTGCTGCCATGGTCGCGGATCTCACCTGATCGAATCGTTGCGTGTTGTCGGGACGAGCGCGGGACGCCCGGCACGGGGGAAGCGGCCGGACGGACGTCCCGCGCCATCCGGCTGCCAGCCATATATGAAGCAGTGCTTAGTGAATTATGCTATGCAGTGATGCGTTAATGGGTCGTTAAAGGGGCGGCGGTGGCGCCTGTGGCGGAACGTGGCTATTGTCACCGCCGGCGGTACGGAACGGATTCAGACAGACGCAATGGTCCAGAAACTATCCATGACGGGGTTGGCGACGGTCGTGGAGAACACGTCGCGCCTGCTGCACGCTTCGGGACATGCGGAAGGGCTGTATCCGGCCCAATGGGTGGCCCTGCGCTATTTCGCCGAGGCGCCGGAGACGCACCGCACCGCATCGGCGCTGGCGCGCTATCAGGATCTGGCGATCGCCAGCGTGGCGCGCACCGTCGTCACGCTGGTGGACAAGGGCTTGCTGAACAAGCTTGCCAACCCGCGCGACGCGCGGGCGGATCTGTTGGAATTGACGGACAAGGGCCGCGATCTGCTGAGGCGTGACCCGCGCCACGTGCTGGAGCGCGCGCTTGCGGAGATGCCGAAAGACGATGCGGAAGTCTACGCCCGTGTGGCGACGCGACTCCTGCAACGTCTCCTGGAGTTGCGGCAGGGGAAGACCGACGTGTGATACCGTCGCGCGTAAGTCCTGACTTACGCGCGACGGTAAGGGCCGCGACGGCGGCCCCTCAGGCTCATGCCTGCGAAGGCAAGCGGCCGGACGGCCGCGTCCGCCGTCTGAGGCTTTGCGCTTGATTGTGTGATTCTATCGAACGGCGTCGCGCTGCCGGATCGCGGCGATCAGGTCAGCGTTTTCGAACGGTTTGTAGAACACCTGGTCGGCCCCCCAGGTGCGGGCCATCGCCGCCGTGCTTTCGATGGGAATGCGGGCGGCTCCACCCGTAATGATAAAGACGGGGGTCTGGGGGGTGGTATCGCGCATCCTCTGTAGCAGATCGATGCCGTTCAAATGCGGCATCCACACATCCGCAACGATAAAATCGAAAACCTCAGATTGCAATTTGGCAAGAGCGACTTCGCCATCGGGCGCTTCGTCAACATCGTATCCGGCGTCCTCCAGGCTGGTGCGGAGCGAGTAGCGGACGTTCTCGGCGTCGTCGACGATCAATATCTTCATAGCCTTCCCGCTCAGCAGTGCTCTGCAAGGGTTAGCACGAAGCGTGCCCCTTGGGGAGCCTGCGTCACGAGGCGGATGCCGCTGCCGCGCCGCAGCAGCAGGTCCTGCACCACCGCCAGACCGAGCCCCGTTCCCTGCCCATGGGGCTTGGTGGTGAAGAAGGGCTCCATGACGCGCTCCGCATCGGGGGCGGGGATGCCCGGACCGTCATCCTCGACCGTCATGGTCACGAACCCGCCGGCGGGCCGCCCGACGCGGATGCGCAAATGGCCTTTCTGGCCGGTGGCGTCCAGCGCATTGACGGCGAGGTTGGTGACGATCTGCCCGATCTCCGTCCGGGTCAGGCGGACCGGAACCTCGGAGACCTCGCTGGTCAGGGTTGTGGTGAAGGTGGGCGGCAGGGTGGCGTCCAGAAGGGCGGTCACGTCGCGCACCGCGGATACCAGTTCCGCTCCCTCCTCGTCGCGGTCGCTGCCGCGGGCGAAGGACAGGACCTGACGCACCAGCTTGGCGGCGCTGCGGGCGCTGTCCTCGATGATGGCCAGCGCGCGGCCCAGGCGCTCCGGGCGCGTCGCCGCGTCCGACCGCGCCTGCTGGCTGAGATTGAGGACCGGATGAAGCAGGTTGTTCAGTTCATGGGCCATGCCGCCAGCGATCTCTCCGATGGCCACCATGCGGCGCTGGTGCTGGTCCGCCTGCTCCTTCCGGCGCTGCTCCGTCACGTCCTGAACGATGGCGATCATCGTCTCGCCCGATGGCGAGGCGGAGGCCGGCTTGACCATCCAGGCCAGCGTCCGCCCGGCCCGCTCGACATCCACCTCCAATCCCTGACCGTGCGTCAGGCGGCGGGCGACGGGGGCGATGTCGGGATCGAAGCGCCGGAAGGTGCGGTTGGCGAAGGCAACCCTCACCCCGGCTTCCCGTCGCCGCTCCAGCAGGGCGATGCCCAGCGGTGCCTCCTCGATGGCGCGCACCAGTTGCGCGTTGCGCCCGAGCAGTTCCATGCGCGTGCTGCCCAGGGCCCCCAGAAGCAGCCCCGTGGCTCCGGCGGCCAGCATGAAGACCTGGAGATCAACGGCCTCAGACGGGGCCAGCGTCCCATGCATGGTCAGCACGAGTCCGCCGTTGGTCAGGAAGGCGGTCAGCGTGGAGGCGGCGAACCCCCACAGGAATCCCGCCGTCGCGATGGGCAGGATGAGCAGGAAGACCGCGCTGGCCGGCGTGGCCATCCGGTCGTGCGTCAATGACCAGGCCAGAAGGCCGGCGGCGCTGAGCGCGGCTGCCCGCAGGACCGTACCCATGTCCGGCGACAGCCAACGGTCCACCTCGCCGGGCGGCGGCCGGATCAGGCGGAAGATGGCCAGGAACACGGGCGTGCAGAGCAGAAGCCCCGACAGGTCGCCCAGCCAGTAGGCGAAGTTTACGTTGCCCGCGATGGCGATGCGCTGCGCCGTGATGGCCTGCACCGCCGTGGTGGACAGAACGAGCAGGAGGGAGACGGCGGCCAGCGCCGCGACCATGAAGACACCGATGCCCTTCGCGCTTCCGAAGACGTCTCCTCCCAGCCCCCGCCGCAGGGCAAGCCCGGTGGCGCCCACCACGAGCGCCTGCGGGATGATCAGCAGGCTGAAACCGTTCACCGTCCCATAGACAAGCAGGTCGGACGGGATGAGGAGAAAGGGAAGGGCGGCCGGGCCGCCGTACAGCACGAAAGCCAGCATCAGCCCGATGGGCGGGTACCAGGCGCTTGCGTTGGGCGCCACCTCGAACAGCCCGGCGGCCCGGTACAGGATCACCTTGAACACGAGGTAGAGCAGGGCGGCCGACAGCAGACGGGCAAGGCGCAGACGGCTCATGGCGGCGTCACAGTTCGGTGACGCCACTCTTCGGGATGCGGACCTCGCGGTGAACCGACATGCTGAGCAGCAACCCCACGCCGATCATCAGCGTCATCATCGCCGACCCGCCGTAGGACACCAGCGGCAGCGGGATGCCCACCACCGGGATCAGGCCGGTCACCATCGACACGTTGACCATCACGTAGAGGAAGAACTGCGCGGTCATGCCGACCGCCACCAGCCGGGCGAACTGGCTGCGGCAGCTCAGCGCGATGACCACCCCGTAGATGAACAGCATCAGGTAGAGCGCCAGCAGGATCAGCGCGCCGACCATCCCGAACTCCTCCGCCAGCACCACGAAGATGAAGTCGGTGTGCTTCTCCGGCAGGAACATCAGCTGGCTCTGCGACCCGGACATGAAGCCCTTGCCGAACAGGCCACCCGAACCCAGGGCGATCTTCGACTGCAGGATGTTGTAGCCGGCGCCCAGAGGGTCGGTCTCCGGGTCGAGGAAGGTGTAGACGCGCTGCTTCTGGTAATCGTGCAGGAATTCCCAGGCGACGGGGATGGTCGCCAGTCCGCCGCCGATGACCACTAGGAACTTCCAGATCCTCACGCCCGCGGCGAAGAAGACGGCCCCGCTGCCCATGATCAGCAAGAGCGAGGTGCCCAGATTCGGCTGCATCAGCACCAGTGCCACCGGGACGAAGACGAGCAGCAGTGGCGGGATCAGCAGCAGCGGGCGGCCGATCTGGTCCAGCGAGATGCCGTGGAAGTAACGGGCCAGCGCCAGGGTCAGGGCCGGCTTCATCAGCTCCGACGGCTGAAGCTGGAAGAAACCCAGGTCGATCCAGCGCTGGGCGCCCATGCCGATGCGGCCCATCAGCTCCACCGCCACCAGCAGGCAGAGCACGATCAGGAAGATGGCGTAAGCCGACTTCATCAGATGCCGCACGTCGACCAGCGCGATCATCAGCATCAGGACCAGCCCGGGGACGGCGCGCACGAGCTGCGGCTGTGCCCAGGGCCGCCAGTTGCCGCCGGCGGCCGAGTAGAGCAGGGCCACCCCGACCGACGTGATGATGCAGACCAGGAGCACCAGCCCCCAGTTGATCATGCGGAACTTGCTGCCGAGCGTCAGTTCCGGGCGCTGCGGGGCCAGCCCGCCCGACCCGTGGTTCGAAAGGACCGCGACCATGAGGAAACGTTCGTTGTGTCCGGGGGCGTCCGTGCCGGAAGGGCAAGCGGCGGCGCCTTGCGCGGCGGATACTGCACCAGCGCCGCCCTTCGGTAAAGCCGCCCGGTCCTCCGCCCCGCAAAAGGCACGGGGATCATGCGGCCCGAGCGGGATCGTTCCAAGGCTTCCTTGATCAGCGATCGAAGAGGCCCATGCCGCATGGTGTCACATTCGGATGGTGATGGCCCGGATGGTAATGGCTCGGGGGGACCACAGTGACGGTGTCGACGACTTTGTAGCTGAAGTCGACAGTGCCGTCGGGCGGGCCGAAACCCGCATCCGTGAGGCTGTAGTCGATGCTGCCGCCAAATTCGATGGAGTGGGTGCCGACACCGAGGCCTTTGATGACGCCCCAATATCCACCGGCGAAAGCGGGTTGTTGCTCCGTCCCGGCGGGCCTCAATCCAAAAAGGTCGTACCCGACGTCGCCCGGCTCCACACTGCCCAGAGAGAACGGCCCGGACTCCACATAGCTGTTGTCCAACGGGACCGGCTTGCCATCGACGAGAAGAAACTTGTCTTGTACGTAGCTGTTCTTCCAGTCGTAAATGTATTGTTCGACTTTATCGATCGTGGGAACTTTGCTCTTTCCGAGATACGCCTCGTAGTCGGGGACGGTTTCTGCGGTGTTGATAACCGGAACCAGGATCGCGTCGTTGGCGGGGACTTCGAACGCTCTGCTTTGCGTCGTGACCCCATCAATGGCCGTGCCGGTGTTCCCAGCAATCCCGGCCAGATAGAACATATGGCTGTCGGGCATATGCCCAGCGGAAGCATAGGCTCCCGTTGTGTCCTCAAACGGATTTGCTCCACCGTTGCGGTCAAGATCGACAGACCAGCGCCACCAGTCCTTTGTCACCTGAGCCAAGGACTGGCCTTTTGGCTGAGCTTTCACTGACGTCATGATGCTCTCCATTTTCAATGTGCCCTCTGCAGGCACTGGAGAGATTGCCCAGTTCCGATCCGCCTGTCTTGCTTCAGATTTCTCTAATGCAAATGACCTGGAGCGCGGTCATGAACTATCCGGAATTGAGATTTTCGTTCGAGAACGTTCAGCATCGGGCGGTGCTTATTTGTGATGTCCTTGATCTCAGTCTTTCGTGATTCACGTATCTTCTGAGTTACCTCTTTGCTTAATCCCTGAAGGCTCCGCTGCCCTAGAACTGCTTCAGCAGGCGGTCGATGTACTCGCGCTCCATCTGCGGGCGGCCATACTGGCCGGAACGGCGGCGCAGCTCGTCGAGAATTTCACGGGCGCGCTGGAGTTCGGCCTCCTCGGGGATCTTCACGTCCTCGTTGTTGTAGTTGCCGAAGCCGGAGGGGCGGCGGCCCAGCGGGTCGCGGTTGCGGCCCTGGCCCTGGCGCTGCTGCGCCTGTCCGGGCTGCTGGCCGCTCATCGCCGGACCCTGCTGGCCCATCATCTGCTGCATCATCTGCTCGGCCATCGCCTGCATGCCCTGCTGAAGCTCGTCCATCGCCTGGGTCTGCGACGGAACGGCGGAGCCGGGCTGCCCCTGCTGGAGCGCTTGGCCGGCGTCGCGCATGGCCCGCTCGGCGCGGCCCAGCGGGCGGGGGATCTCGCCGCCCTGCTGCTCGCCCATGCGGCGCATCAGCTCGCCGAGCTGGCGGCGCAACGCCTCCTGCTGTTCGGCCTGCTTCTGCATCAGCGGGCTGCCGGACTGGCCCTGCTGCCCTTGCTGCCCCTGCTGCGGGCGGCCCTGGCGATTGCGCGGCCCCTGCTGCTGGCCCTGCTGCCCATCCTGCCGGCCCATCTGCTCCTGCGACTGGCGGAAGGTCTGGTCGAGAAGCTGCTGTTGCCGCTGCGTCAGCTCCTGAAGCTCGCGCATCATCTGCGCCGCCTCGTTCTGGCCCTGCTGCTGCATCTGGGCCATGGCGCCGTTGCGCATCTGCTCCATCATCTGCTGGAGCTGGGACAGCATCTGCCGCGCGGCGTCGCGGGCGCCGGTCTCGGCCATCTGCCGCATCTGCTCCATCATGCGCTGGAGGTCCTGACGGTCCATCATCTGGTCGGCCATCTCCGGCGGCACCATGGGGATTTGCTCGCCGCGCTCCAGCGCCTCGCGCATCTGCTGCTCCATGGCGTCGAGGAACTTGTCGAGCGCCGCCTGAAGCTCGTCCATCAGCTTCTTCAGCTCCTGGTCGTCGGCGCCACGCTCCAGCGCCTCGGCGAGACGGCTCTCGGCGTCGCGCAGGTCGCGCTCGGCCAGCGACAGCCC
Organism: Azospirillum brasilense; assembly: GCF_001315015.1. Taxonomy (NCBI): domain Bacteria; kingdom Pseudomonadati; phylum Pseudomonadota; class Alphaproteobacteria; order Rhodospirillales; family Azospirillaceae; genus Azospirillum; species Azospirillum brasilense. Next base: position 207,983 of record NZ_CP012915.1, read on the forward strand.
GCCGTCCTCGATGCGCAGCGCGGTTTCCCACAGCAGCTGCTGAACGGCGGGGACGGAGGCCCCCTCCTCGTCGAGCAGCAGGCGGTTCACCGCGGTGCGCATGGCCAGGAAGGCCACCAGATCGCCGCCGAACTGGCTGGGCCTGGATGAGATTTCGGCCAGAGCGCGTGCCACCTCGATGCGGAGCTGCTGCGGCCGCAGGGTCAGTTTCTTGCGCTCCTCCACGATGGCGCGGGCGACCGGGTGGTTGAAGACGCGCTCCGGCAGGACCATCGCCACGTCCTCCGTGCTGCCGGTCTGGCCGGCGCCGTCGAGGGCGGTCAGGCGGATGGTGACGTTCAGCCCGGCCCAGGGATGGGCGGTGAGATCGTGGAAGGCGGCGTTGCGCGCCTCGCGCGGGCGGACGCCGGGAAGGGCCAGCGGCAGCTCCAATGGGCTGCGGTCGAGCGCCGGGGCCTCGCCCTCCGGCAGGTCCAGCCGGACGACGGCCTTGGCCTCGGCCAGCCCGTAATCGTCCTGCGCGGTGTAGTCCAGCCGCAGCGCGCCGCGCTCCCCCTTGGTCGGGGGGCTGGCGTAGGCGATGGTCGGCGGGTTGTCCGGAATGATCCGCACGTTCCAACCGCCCAGCACGCTGGACCCCTGGGTCACGGCGATGCGGGTGCCGTCCTCGATGGGCTGCTGGATCTGGAAGGTGGACGAGTCCACCGCCTCGAAGGCCGCGGATTTGCTTCCGGCCTCCAGCGCCGGCGTCCCGCTGCCGCCGGTGACGCGGGCCAGCACGAGGCTGCCCTTGGGGACCGGCACGGGATCGGCGAGGCTCGGCGTGTGGGCGGGGTTGGCCGACTTCAGGAAGACCGGCGGCAGGCCGGTGTATTCCGGCGGCGTCACCCACAGGTCGAGCGTCGCGACGGACGCCGTCGCCGTTCCGCCGAAATGCGGGGTGATGGCGGCGACCAGACGCGGCTTCCAGTCGCCCCAGGTCGCTCCGCCCGCGGCGACCAGCACGAGCGCGACCAGAGCGCGCAGGGCGTAGCGGTCCTGGGCGGCGAGGCCGTCGGACAGCGGCATGGCGACGCGCAGCCGCCGCATGGCGGCGCGGACCCGCTCCTGGTGCAGGCGCCACAGTTCCGCGGCGACGGGGTCGTTGCCGGAGGGCCTGTCGCGCAACGCGTGGAGGGGGCGGTGGGGCAGGCCGCTGTCGCGCTCCAGCCGGCGTCGGGCGGCGTCTTCGTCCGGCAGGCGGAAGGCGCGCAGCCCGCGCCACCCCGTCCAGCCGATGGCGGCAACGAACAGAAGCAGGACCAGCGCGTGCAGCCAGCCCGGCAGAAGCAGGAAGACGTTCAGCAGGGCCAGAGCGAGGAAGGCCCCGGCGATGGTGATGGGCGCCCAGAGCGCCGGCCACAGACGTTCCCAGAGCAGGGCGGCGCGGGCCTGCCCCATGCGGAGGCGGGGCTCCCGCGGAACAGGGGCGGGGGGCGCCTCCTTGCGCGGGGGGAACCGGAACCCGTCGTTGCTGTCGCTCATCCCGCACTCCCGTCCAGCCGGTTGCCGCAGTCCTGGTCCCGGCCTGGGGGGAGAGGCGGCAGCCGGGGACCCGTCAGGATATAGGCTCTGCCGCGCCGGATTTCCCGGCCCGGCCATCGAGCCATTCACCAAACCACTTGTCCATGACCAGAATATGGCCGCAGAGCCACATCTCGACATAGCTCTGGAGGAACTGGACCTCCTCCAAATCGCGCTCTTCGGAGTCGGATTGCCGGCGGACGAAGTCGGCGAAGGTGTCGTGCATCTTCTTGTGCTTCGCGTAGTCGGGGTACCCGATGGCGTGCATCAGCCCTTCCTCGCGGCGGAAATGATAGGCCGAGTAATCGGCCAGCTCACGCAGGAAGCGGTTCGCGGATTCCCGGGTTTCGCCGGCGGCGATGGCCGCATTGAACTGGTTGAACAGCTGAAACAGGCGCTGGTGGTCTCCGTCCACTGCGCTCTGGCCGATGGCATAGGCCGCGTCCCACTCCATGATGATCCCCGCCCGTTTCTCGAACGGGGAATCATACGCCTTATGGGTGAATCTGTGCAGCGGTTATTGCGGGCCGGCGACCGTCGCGGATCAGTCCTTCAACCAGTCCGGCACGCGGTCCAGCGCCAGCAGTTCCTCCACCGACACGCGCGGCCGGATGACGGAGAACCGGTCGCCGTTCACCAGCACCTCCGGGATCAGCGGGCGGGTGTTGTAGGTGGAGGACATGACCGCGCCATAGGCCCCCGCCGACAGGATCGCCACCAGCTCGTCCGGCGCCATGGCCGGCAGCGCGCGCTGGAGCGCGAAGGTGTCGCCGCTCTCGCAGACCGGACCGACGACGTCGTAGGGCTCGGTGGCGGCGCCCTTGGCGGGCTCGGTCACCGGAACGATGCCGTGGTAGGCCTCGTAGAGGGTGGGGCGGATCAGATCGTTCATCGCCGCGTCGATGATGACGAAGCGGCGGTGCAGCCCCTGCTTCAGGTAGATCACCCGCGACACCAGGATGCCGGCGTTGCCGACCAGCGAGCGCCCCGGCTCCAGCGAGATGCGGCAGCCGAGGTTGCCGGTGATCGACTTCACCATGGCGGCGTAGTCGGCGATGTCCGGCGGCGCCTCGTGCTTGTAGACGATGCCCAGCCCGCCGCCGAGGTCGAGCCGGGTGATGTCGTGCCCGTCCTCGCGCAGGACATGAAGCAGCGCCGCCACCCGCTCGTAGGCGGCGCGGAAGGGGGCGAGGTCGGTCAGCTGCGACCCGATGTGCACGGCGATGGCCACCGGCTTGATGCCCGGCAGCTTGGCGGCCTGGGCGTAGACCTCCCGCGCGTGGTCGTAGTCGACGCCGAACTTGTTCTCCTTCTTGCCCGTCGCGATCTTGGCGTGGGTCTTGGCGTCAACGTCCGGATTCACGCGGAAGGCGATGGGCGCGGTGACGCCCAGGCTGACCGCGACCTCCGACAGGGCCTCCACCTCGGGGATGGATTCCACGTTGATCTGGTGGATTCCGGCCTCCAGCGCGGCGCGCATCTCCTCGCGCGTCTTGCCGACGCCGGAGAAGATGATCTTGCCGGCCGGGATGCCGCCGGCCAGCGCGCGGCGCATCTCGCCGCCCGACACCACGTCGGCGCCGGCGCCCAGCCGCGCGAAGGCGCGGATGACCGCGAGGTTGGAGTTGGCCTTCACCGCGTAGCAGACGTCGGCGTCCTGCCCCGCGAAGGCCCCGGCGTAGGCGCTGTAATGCGCCTCCAGCGCCGCCGTGGAGTAGCAGTAGAAGGGTGTGCCGACTTCCGCCGCGATGGCGGACAGCGGCACGGATTCGGCGTGCATCACGCCGTTGCGGTAGGCGAAGGCGCTCATGGGAAGCGGGCTCCGGAGGACGGCTGACCGGGCTTGGGGTCGGTCTTCGGGTTCGGGTAGGTGCCGGGGAACTTGTCGGCGGCCTTGCCCTGCGGGGGATCGACGAAGCTCGGCTTCTTGCCGCAGCCGGCCAGTGTCAGCGCGACGACGGCCGTCGCCAGGATCAGCAGCGGGCGCCTCACAGGAAGCGCTCCCGCGCCGCCGCGACGGCCTCGCGGACGCGGACGGGGGAGGCGCCGCCGAAGCTGCGCCGGCTGTCCAGCGACGCCTCGATGCTCAGCGCCGGGAAGACGGACTCGGTGATGCGCGGCTCGATGGCCTGCAGCTCCTCCAGCGTCAGGGCGGTCAGGCCGACGCGCTTGTCCTCCGCCGCCTTCACGGCGCGCCCGGTGATGTGGTGCGCCTCGCGGAAGGGGATGTTCAGCTCCCGCACCAGCCAGTCGGCGAGGTCGGTCGCGTTGAGGAAGCCGCGGTCGGTCGCCTCGCGCAGCGCCGGCACGTTCGGCTGCATGTCGCGCACCATGCCTTCCATGGCGGCGATGCACAGCGCCAGCGTGTCGTCGGCCTCGAAGACCGGCTCCTTGTCCTCCTGCATGTCCTTGGAATAGGCCAGCGGCAGGCCCTTCATGGCGACCAGCAGGCTGTTCAGGCTGCCGATGACCCGCCCGGCCTTGGCGCGGACCAGCTCCGCCGCGTCCGGGTTCTTCTTCTGCGGCATGATGGAGGAGCCGGTGGTGAAGGCGTCCGTCAGCCTGATGAAGCGGAACTGGGCCGAGCACCACAGCACGATCTCCTCCGCGAAGCGCGAGAGGTGCATGCCGCAGATGCTGGCGGCGGCCAGATACTCCAGCGCGAAGTCGCGGTCGGACACGGCGTCCAGCGAGTTGGCGGTGGGCCGGTCGAAGCCCAGCGCCTCCGCCGTCATGAAACGGTCGATGGGGTAGGGCGTGCCGGCCAGCGCGGCGGAGCCGAGCGGGCACTCGTTCAGCCGGGCGCGGGCGTCGCGCAGGCGTCCGCGGTCACGCCCGAACATCTCCACATAGGCCAGCAGATGATGGCCGAAGCTGACCGGCTGGGCGGCCTGGAGGTGGGTGAAGCCGGGCATCACCGTGTCGGTGTGCTTCTCCGCCAGATCGATGAGCGCGGCCTGGAGCGCCTTCAGCCCCTGGTCGGCGCGGTCGAGCGCGTCGCGCACCCACAGCTTGAAGTCGGTCGCCACTTGGTCGTTGCGCGACCGTCCGGTGTGCAGGCGCTTGGCCGGCTCGCCGATCAGCTCGGCCAGCCGGGCCTCCACGTTCATGTGGATGTCCTCCAGTTCCACCTTGAAGGTGAAGGCTCCGGAGTCGATCTCTTCCTTGACCCGGTCCAGCCCATCGCGGATGGCATCGGCGTCGGCCTGGGTTATGATGCCCTGGCGCGCCAGCATGGCGGCGTGGGCCTTCGACCCGGCGATGTCCTGGTCGGCCAGCCGCTTGTCGAAGCCGATGGAGGCGTTGATCTTCTCCATGATGGCGGCGGGACCGCGGGCGAAGCGGCCGCCCCACATCTGGCTGGCAGCCGGGGCGGAGTTGCGGTCTTGTGAGTTCGGCTTGGGCTGTTCGGCGCTCATGGCGGACACAATACGGATGGGAGGACGGGAAGCGTGAGTATGCGGACTTTGGCGGCCACCGCAATCTTTTGTGTGACGCTGGGCGGTGCCGGGCTGTGGATGGCGCTGGCCGGACCGTCGGCCCCGCCGCCGCCCGCCGTGCTGACGCTGGACCAGCCCTCTCCCGGGGTGACGGCGGTGGGGCTGGACAAGTTCCGCTACATGGAGCCGCTGACGCCGGTGCCGGAGCTTCCCTTCCTGGACGGCGAGGGGCGCCGGGTCGACCTGTCGGAGTTCAAGGACCGTCTGGTCCTGTTGAACCTCTGGGCGACCTGGTGTGCGCCCTGCGTGAAGGAGATGCCGGCGCTCGACCGCCTCCAGGCACAGCTGGGCGGGCCGGGGTTCCAGGTGGTGGCGCTGTCGGTGGACCGCGGCGGCAAGGATCAGGTGCAGCCCTTCTACCAGCGGACCGGCGTGAAGAACCTCGCCCTCTACCTCGACCCGTCGAGCGCCTCCATGCAGACTCTGAAGCTGCGCGGCCTGCCGACCACCCTGCTGGTGGACCAGGAGGGCCGCGAGCTTGGCCGCATCGAGGGCGCGGTGGAGTGGGATTCGCCGGAGGTCATCGCCTTCCTGCGCAAGCACATGGGCCATGGCGGCGGCCCCAACCGCGACAGCCGCGGCGGCGTGGTGAAGACGGGCGGGTGAGGGGTGCAAGTTCCTTCTCCCCTCTGGGGAGAAGGTCAGGATGAGGGGGCGGCCGCAGGCCGACCACGCCGGCTCATTGCAGAGCGTGGACGCCCTTGCGGGTGCCCCTCACCCTAACCCTCTCCCCGGAGGGGCGAGGGAATTCTGGTCACTCCGACGATCCTGAGGTTCCCGGCGGTGCGTCCCCCGGCGGCGCCTGGGTCTGCGGTGGGGCCGGACGGCGCGACAATTCGGCCATGATGCCCCGCGCCTCCTCGAAGTGGCTGTGCAGCATGGGCAGGGCGTCGCGGGCGAAGTCCCCCGCCTCGCCGCCGCGCTCGGCCTGGGCCTCGTACAGCTTGATGGCACGGGCGTGGGTCTCCTCCTCCGCGGCCATGTAGCGGCGGTCGAAGGCGCCCTCCGGCGTGTCGCGCAGACTGTACATGTGGGCGCGGGCGGACAGGCTCGGCTCGCGCGGGATGGGGATGCCGTGGCGCAGCGCCATACCGGCCAGCCGGTCGATTTTCAGCCCATGGTCGTCGGCCATGCGGCGGGCGAAGCGGCGGACCGTCTCCGTCTCCGCCCGGTCCTGCGCGAGCTTGCCGAGCGTTTGCTCGGCCATGCCGTCGGCCAGCGCCTCGGCGATGAAGTTGCGCTCCTGCCGGGACAGGGTGGTGGGCGACGCCGGGGCGGAGCCCGGCGCCTGCGCCAGAACCGGGCCGGACAGGCAGGCCACAAGCATCGCCGTCAGGAAGCCGCGCCGCATCGCCCCCGTCCTTTCCGCTGTTCGCCTTGGTCCCTTGTGGGCCGTTCCCCTGCGGGACGAACAGAGCGCGAGCGCAGCGGTTCCGCACATGCATAAAGCCCGCCGCGGTTTCCCGCGGCGGGCTTCGCAAAAAGCGTCCGTCCTTACCTTCCGCGTCAGCGGGTCGGGACCGGCGGGGTCTTGGAGTAGTCGTAGAAGCCGCGGCCGACCTTGCGTCCGACCCAGCCGGCCTCGACATACTTCACCAGCAGCGGGCAGGGGCGGTACTTGCTGTCGGCCAGACCCTCATAGAGGACCTGCATGACCGCCAAACAGGTGTCCAGACCGATGAAGTCCGCCAGTTCCAGCGGGCCCATCGGGTGGTTGGCGCCCAGCTTCAGCGCCGTGTCGATGGCCTGGACGCCGCCCACGCCCTCATAGAGGGTGTAGACCGCCTCGTTGATCATCGGCAGCAGGATGCGGTTGACGATGAAGGCCGGGAAGTCCTCGGCCACCGCCGCGGTCTTGCCGATGTTCGCCGTCAGCTCGGCAATCGCGTTGAAGGTCACCTCGTCCGTCGCGATGCCGCGGATCAGCTCGACGAGCTGCATCACCGGCACCGGGTTCATGAAATGCATGCCCATGAACTTGGACGGGCGGTCGGTCGAGGCCGCGAGGCGGGTGATCGAGATCGACGAGGTGTTCGTCGCGATCAGCGCCTCGGGCTTCAGGTTGGGGACCAGCTTCTTGAAGATCTCGCGCTTGAGCGCTTCGTTCTCCGTCGCGGCCTCGACCACGAGATCGGCGTCATGGAACACGGACAGGTCGGAGCCGGTGGAGATGCGGGCGATCGCCGCCGTCTTGTCGGCCTCCGTCAGCTTCCCCTTCTGAACCTGACGGTCCATGTTCTTGGAGATGGCGGCCACCGACTTCTGCAGAATCTCCGCGCTGATGTCGGAGATGACGACCTCGTATCCCGCCTGCGCGCAGACGTGGGCGATGCCGCTGCCCATCTGGCCGGCACCGATGATGCCAATCTTCTTGATCGTGGACATATGAGCTTTCCCGCTTGTCTTTGGCCCGCTGGTCTTCGGAAGAGGACTGGCCGGTTACGCCTTGTCCAGCGCGGCCGTCAGCTCCGGCACCGCCTTGAAGAGGTCGGCGACGAGGCCGTAGTCGGCGACCTGGAAGATCGGCGCCTCCTCGTCCTTGTTGATGGCGACGATGACCTTGCTGTCCTTCATGCCGGCGAGGTGCTGGATGGCACCGGAAATGCCGACGGCGATGTACAGCTCGGGCGCCACGATCTTGCCGGTCTGGCCGACCTGGTAGTCGTTCGGCACGAAGCCGGCGTCCACCGCGGCGCGGCTGGCGCCGACCGCCGCCCCCAGCTTGTCGGCCAGCGCTTCCAGAAGCTTGAAGTTGTCGCCCGACTGCATGCCGCGGCCGCCCGACACGACGATCTTGGCCTGGGTCAGCTCCGGACGCTCCGACTTGGTCAGCTCCTGGCCGACGAACTTGGCCGAGCCGGCGTCGCCCGTCCCGGCGATGCTCTCGACCGTCGCCGAGCCGCCCGTCGCGGCGGCCGCCTCGAAGGCGGTGGTGCGCACCGTGACGACCTTGATCGGATCGGCGGACTTCACCGTGGCGATGGCGTTGCCGGCGTAGATCGGCCGCTCGAAGGTGTCGGCGGAGACCACCCCGGTGATGTCGGAGATCGCCGCGACGTCGAGCAGCGCGGCGACCCGCGGCAGCAGGTTCTTGCCCTCCGACGAGGCGGCGGCCAGCACATGACCGTAGCCCTTGGCGAGATTGACGACCAGCGGCGCGACGTTCTCCGGCAGCGGATGGGCGTAGGCCGCGTCGTCGGCCAGCAGCACCTTGGCCACCCCGGCGATCTTGGACGCCGCCTCGGCGACGGCCTGGGCGCCTTGGCCGGCGACCAGAACGTGGATGTCGCCGCCGATCTTGGCGGCGGCGCTGACCGCGTTCAGCGTGGCGGCCTTCAGCGCGGCGTTGTCGTGTTCGGCAATGACGAGAATGGACATGTCAGATCACTTTCCCTTCAAGGCGCATTGGCCCCTCAGATCGCGCGGGCTTCGTTCTTGAGCTTGTCGACCAGGGCGGCCACGTCGGCGACCTTGACGCCGGCCTTGCGCTTGGCCGGCTCGGCGACCTTGAGCGTGGTCAGGCGCGGCGCCACGTCGACACCCAGCGCGTCGGGGGCCAGCGTCTCGATGGGCTTCTTCTTGGCCTTCATGATGTTGGGCAGCGAGGCGTAGCGCGGCTCATTCAGGCGCAGGTCGGCGGTGACGACCGCGGGCAGCGTCAGCTGCACCGTCTCCAGGCCGCCGTCGATCTCGCGGGTCACGGTGACCGAGCCCTCGCCCGGCGCGACCTTGGAGGCGAAGGTGCCCTGCGGCCAGCCCAGCAGGGCGGCGAGCATCTGGCCGGTCTGGTTGCAGTCGTCGTCGATCGCCTGCTTGCCCAGGATGACCAGGCCTATCCCATTTTTATCGGGGCCTTCCTTGTCGACCAGCGCCTTGAGCACCTTGGCGACGGCCAGCGGCTGCGTCTCGGCGTCGGTCTGGACCAGGATGCCGCGGTCGGCGCCCATGGCGAGGCCGGTGCGCAACGTCTCCTGCGCGGCCGTCGGGCCGACGGTGACCACGATGACCTCGGTCGCCTTGCCGGCTTCCTTGAGGCGGACGGCCTCTTCGACGGCGATCTCGTCGAAGGGGTTCATGCTCATCTTCACGTTGGCGGTCTCAACGCCGGAACCGTCCGCCTTGACGCGGATCTTGACGTTGTAATCGACCACCCGCTTGACCGGGACGAGGACCTTCATATCCCACCCTTTTCTTGAATTATGCAGGCGCACCTTCGCCGCTGGCGCCGAATCGGGCAGCTTGTGACAGCGCTGCGACCATAGAAGTTGATGTTTTGGCTGTCAACGCCGCCTACGCCGCAAGCGCGAAGGAGGCGGAATTGCATCAACGGTTTGCGCCCGGAACCCACAGCACGTCGGCCGCTCCGTTCCCGTTCAGTTTCCGGCCCAGCACGAACAGGTGGTCCGACAGGCGGTTGGCGTATTTGACCGCCGCCGGGTTGACCGGTTCCACCTCCGCCAGCTCGGTCATCAGCCGCTCGGCGCGGCGCACCACGGTGCGGGCCAGATGCAGATGCGCCGCCGCCGGCGAGCCGCCGGGCAGAATGAAGGAGGTGAGCGGGGCGAGGTCGGCGTTCATCGCGTCGATCTCCGCCTCCAGCCGGTCCACCTGCGACTCCAGGATGCGCAGCGGCGGATAGGGCGGGTCCTCCGCCTCCGGCGTGCAGAGGTCGGCGCCCAGATCGAACAGGTCGTTCTGGATTCGCGCCAGCATGGCGTCGGTCTCCGGCTGGTCCACGGTGTGCAGGCGGGCCAGCCCGATGACGGCGTTCGCCTCGTCCACCGTGCCGTAGGCGGCGACGCGCGGGTCGTGCTTGGGCACGCGGCGCCCGTCGCCGAGCGAAGTCTGGCCGCGGTCCCCGCCGCGGGTGTAGATGCGGGTCAGCTTGACCATGATTTCCGTGGATGTCCTCAATCAGCCGTGGGTCAGGATGGCGAGCAGGAACAGCACCAGCGCCACCCCCTGGAGCGCCACGCGCATCCGCATCGCCCGATTCGATTTGCGCGAATCGCCCTGTCCGCCGCGCGCCATGAAGAACAGCCCGGAGAACAGCGACGCCACGACGAGGCCGAGCGCCACGATCAGCAGAAACATGACGAGTCCGTTCATGGCGCCATACTACCCCACGGTCCAGGTTACGCCTACACCGGCCAATCCGGTTAAGCGGCCATTGTGATGCGAGGCGCCTGTTGCGCTGGCGCCCGGTCTTCTTACATTGTCGCGGACGACCCGGACGGCGAGAGGAATTCGGTATGCGGCGGCGGAGTTTCCTGAAGGCGGCGGCGGCCACCGGGCTGGCGGCCTCGGCCGGGGCCTTTCTGACGACGCGCCGCGCCGCGGTGGCCCAGCCGTCGGAAGTGCTGGCCGCCTTCCCCGACCGGTTCGTCTGGGGCGCCTCGACCTCCTCCTACCAGATCGAGGGGGCGGTGACCGCAGGGGGCCGCGGCCCCAGCGTGTGGGACACCTTCAGCCATTCCTTCGGCAAGGTGGCGAACGGCGACACCGGCGACGTCGCCTGTGACCATTACAACCGCTATGCCGAGGACGTTGGTTTGATGGCGAAGGCGGGGATGAACGCCTACCGCTTCTCCGTCGCCTGGCCTCGCGTCCAGCCGACCGGCACCGGCCCGGCCAACGCCGAGGGGCTGGACTTCTACGACCGACTGACCGATGCGCTGCTGGCCAAGGGCATCGCGCCCTGGCCTTGCCTGTACCATTGGGACCTGCCCCAGGCGCTTCAGGACCGCGGCGGCTGGACCAACCGGGACATCGCCGGCTGGTTCACCGACTACGCCCAGCTCGTCGCCGCGCGGATCGGCGACCGGGCCAAGCACTGGTCCATGCTGAACGAGCCGTCCGTACACGCCATCTTCGGCCATGGGCTGGGCGGGCACGCGCCGGGGATGACCGGCAAGGACAACTATTTCAAGGCGATCCACCACCAGAACCTCGCCCAGGGCATGGCGGTCAAGGCGTTGCGGGCGGCGGGCGGGGGCAAGGGCTGGCAGCTCGGCACCGTGCTGTCGCTGCAGCCGGTGTGGCCGGTCGGCGGGCTGGACGCCAATTACGCGGCCTCGCTGATGTGGGATGCGGTGTGGAACCGCGCCTGCCTCGACCCGCTGCTGCGCGGGGAGTATCCGGAACTGCTGCGCGACGGCTTCGCCCCGCTGGTCAAGGCCGGCGACCTGGAGGCGATCCGCCAGCCCATCGACTTCCTGGGCATCAACTACTACAGCCGGATGCACCAGCAGCCGGACCCGGCGGGCCTGTTCGGCACCGGCTACGGCTCCCCGCCGGAAGGCACGCCGACGACTGGGATGGGTTGGCCGGTGGAGCCTGACGGCATCGCCGAAATCCTGATCGAGCTGAAGCAGGAATACGGCAACCCGCCGGTCTATGTGATGGAGAACGGCGCCGCCTATCCCGAGCAGACCGGGCCGAAGGGCATCGTTCAGGACAACGACCGCATCAGCTATCTGCGCCGCCACATTCTGGCCGGTCATCAGGCGTTGGAGGAGGGGGTTGACCTGCGGGGCTGGTTCGTGTGGAGCCTGCTGGACAATTTCGAGTGGGCCGAGGGTTACCAGCGCCGCTTCGGCCTGATCGAGGTGGACCGCCAGACCCTGGAGCGCCGTCCCAAGGCCAGCTACCACTGGTACGCCGACGTGATCCGCAAGAAGGGCGTTCCGACCTCGGCTTAAGGGGCTCGGTGTAAGAGGACGGGGCTGCGATCATGGCGCCTGTTGCCGCCGGCCAGCCGACGCGCTTCGCCATCCAGAAGGCGCGCGGCAAAGGCTGGAAGACGCTGGAGGTCGGGGAAGACCTCGACCACGCCCGCGCCCGCTTCAACCTGATGGTGCGGGTGAACCCGCGCGCCTATTTCCGCCTGATCCAGCTCGATCACAACGCCGGGGCTGGCGGCGACGGGATCGAGTTCAACTGGAAGCTCGTCGAACTGCACGACCCGAACCAGGGGGGAGTGGCCGGGGCGGGCCGGCAAGCCGTTCCGGCGAGGGCGGCGCCCCGTTCCGCGCCCCGTTCCGCCAGGGCCAGGACCGTGGCCAAGGGACCGCGACGGCGGGAAAAGGTCCCGCTGCCCCTGAAATTCTACGCCGCGGTGGTGCTGGCCGGGTTGCTGATCGGTGGGGCGCTGTATCTGCGCTACGGCCTGCCGGGGCCGTGAGGACGTCTCAATCGTCCGCCGTGTAACCCTTGCGGCGCATGCACAGGGCGAAGATTTCCTTGCGGTAGCGGAATTGCGGCGTTTCCGGCAACGGGCGGTAGGGATAGCCGCGAAGGCGCATGGTGTTGTCCACCTGCTCGATGCATTCATCGTAGGCGGCGGTCGCCGTGGTTTCCGTGGCCGTCCATTCCCGGTAGGCCGGGGTGCTGCCGCAAGCCGCCAGCATCAGCGTTCCGCCCGCCAGGATCGCGTGTCTCAAGGTCGCCATGCCATGGCCTCCCGCAAAGCGCTCCATAAGGCGCCATGTGAGGATCTATACCACGTTTTTGCGCGCGCATCGGTTAACGGATGGGGAATGGACCGGTCCTTCCGGGGACGTCAAGGCGGAGGGGGACCTGATGCCGCCGCAACGCAGGCGCACAAAAATCGCGCCCGGAAATCCGCCGCAATCTGGTAACACGGTCGGGCATCCGCGATATTGGGTAAGTGATGTTCGGTTGGCGTCTCGGACGGAGGATGGTCATGACGGGTGGTTCGCACCGCGCGCCCCGCGCGGTCGCGTTGGCTGTGGTGGTGCCGGTTCTGGCGGCGGGTCTGCTGGCGGGCGCTCCGGTCCGGGCGCAATCGACCGCGGACATCCAATGGGCGCAGACCATCCTGAAGGACAAGGGCTACAACATCGGCGGGCGGGCCAACGGCCAGATGCACGCCGAGACGAAGGCGGCGCTCGGCAAGTATCAGGCCGCCCACGGACTGCCGGTGACCAACCAGCTCGACAAGGCGACCATCGCCAAGATGATGGGCGAGCGGGAGGGCAAAGCCCCCGCGACGGTCGGGAATCTCGCCCAGCAGAAGGTCGGCGGCGGTGGTCCCGGTCAGGCGCCGCGCGAGCCGCAGCGGGAGGTGGTGCCCCGCGCTGCGCCGACTCAACGGATCGACAGCGGGACGGGCAGCGTCGGCGGCGGCGCGCAGTTCAGCGCCGGCCCGCCCGCGATCAGCAGCAGTTCCGCGTCGGGTGGTCCGTCCAGCGCTCCCGCTTCGTCGGCTCCCGCCGCGTCCGCCACGACGTCCGCGTCTGGGCAGGGTCCGGTGCCGCAAGCCGCGCCGCGGGCCAGCGTCACCGCGACCACCCCGTCCGGGCAGCCAGTCCCGGTGGTCGAGCCGGCGGCGGACAACGGGTCGATGCTGCCGGGCTGGGCCGCCAACGGCGCCCGCTACGGCGTGATGGGGGTGATCGGGGCGACGGTGCTCGGCATCGGCTTCGCGTGGTGGCGCAGTGGGCGGGCCAACGCGTCGCGGCCGGCGCCGCGCAACGACGGCCCCCGCGAGCAGCGCCGCGAACCGAGCTTCGGCAGCGCTCGCCGCCGCGAGGAGCTGACCACCGGCGCCCTGCCGCCGCTCAGCAGCGGTGGGCGCGGCCGGCGGTAGGCCACCGTTTTCTCAGGCCATCTGCGACATCGGACACATGGCGTTGCCGCAGCCGGACGGGTTGCAGGCGGGCATCGGCGCGGGGGACGGCTTGGCCGCGCCGACGCGCGGCGCCATGATCGCTTTCGACACCGCGGTCCCGCCACAGGACGGACAGGACAGGCCATCGGCCTTGCGGGTGTCGTAATCGGCCATGTTCTTGAACCACTGTTCGAATTCATGGCCGCAGGCGCAGCGCAGGGCGTAGAGGATCATCGCAGGGTCCCTGGATGGATTGGGCAAAGGACGGACGGCGACCATGGCCGAGCTTCGCCGTCGCCCGCGATGACGTGAATCAAACCGCCGGGCTCCAATCCGGCGAGCGGATTTACTGCGGGCGCTCTGACAAGGCGACGCCCTCCGCGCTGGGATAGACCGACAGCAGCCGCACCGGCGTGGCGCCGAGGTTGCGGCCGCTGTGCCACGCCGCCTGCTCGATGTAGGTATCGCCGGCCTTGTAAACCTGCGTCGGCATGCTGTCGCTGGCGATGGTCAGCTCGCCCTCCAGGATGTAGATGAACGGGGAGACGGCGTGCCGGTGGCGGATGATCTCGCCGCCGGGCGGAAGCTCGACCAGCCGCGCCGTCACCAGCGCTTTGCCATCCGGATAGGCAAAGGCCTTGCCGTCCGCGGTGGTGGTCGCCTGAAGCAGGGTCTTTATGATCGCCCCCGGTGCTGCCGGCCTGTCCTGCGCCGAGGCCCCGCCGGCCAGGACGATCAGCGTGGCGGTAGCGAGGGCGGCGCGATGGATGGCCGTCCTCCGCGAACAGGGTCTCACGATCATTGCGTGCGCTCCATGCCGTGGTCCTGACAGGACTCGGGCTGATTGTCGATGACGATGCATCGAAAATGGAGAGATAACATCTCAATGTGCAACCAAATATCGTGGCCTGCGGCGTTGTGCGGCAGCCGGGAGGCGTGCCGGCTCAGCGGTGGGTCGTCACCCCCACCTGACGGCACATGGACAGCATGGCGCAGGTCGAGCAGCGCGGGCGGTCGCCGGTGCAGACCCATTTGCCGAAGGGCACCAGACGCTCGTTGATCTCCACCCAGTAATGGCGGGGCAGAAGCTCCATCAGCGCGACCATGGTGCGCTCCGGCGTCGGGGCGGCGACGAAGCCCCAGCGGTTGACGATCCGGTGCACATGCACGTCCACCGCCACCGCCGGAATGCCGAAGCCGACCGCCAGGGTCAGCGCCGCGATCTTCGGGCCGACGCCATGGAAGGCCATCAGGGCGTCCGGCGTGTCGGGAACCTCGCCGCCGTGCTCCGTGATGATGCGGCGGGACAGCGCCCGGATGTCACGGGCCTTCGGCTCCGGAAAGGTCGCGCCGTCGAGCAGCCGGGTCAGTTCCTCCGGCGTCAGGGCGACCATCTGTTGCGGCGTGCGCGCCACCGCGAAAAGCCGCTCGCACACCACGATGGTCGTCTCGTCGCGCGTCCGCGCGGAGATCAGGCTGCCGACCAACTGCTCGAAGGGGCTGCCGTAGCCGCGGTCGCGCAGCGCGAACATGGCGGCCTTTGGGCGTCCGGCCACGGCTTGGCGCAGGCGCCGGAACGCCTCGTCGATGTCGAAGGGGTCCTTGTCGGCGAGAGGGGGCGCGGAGCGCAGAGGCATGATCGGTCGCTGGCATGGTGAAGGGAGCCACACCGAAACAGCGGGCAGGGCAGGGTTGCTCCCCATTTCCCTTTGCGGCACAACGTGATTTCTATACATTAGAAATTTCTAAATTAAAAAGGGAGTCGGGGCCATGGTGAAAGATTGGCCGCAGATGGCGAGGGACATGTCCGGTGCGGTGCGGGACCTGCGCGGTGGCGCTCCTGAGGTGATGAAGGGCTTCTCCGCCATTGCCAGGGCGGCGCTGGAAGCCAAGGCGCTGGACACCAAGACGAAGGAGCTGATCGCGCTGGCGATCGGGGTGGCGACGCGTTGCGACGCTTGCGTCGCCTTCCACGCCCAGGCCGCGGTCCAGCAGGGCGCCAGCAGGGAAGAAGTGATGGAGACGCTGGGTATGGCGATCTACATGGGCGCCGGCCCGTCGGTGATGTACGCCGCCATGGCGACGGAGGCGTTCGACCAGTTTGCCGGGGATCGGTTCGCCGAGGACAAAGCCGGCTGACCTTGGCGTCCCGCGGGCCGCTCCTACCCGGCGCTGGAGAACAGCGGCCGGCGCAGGCGGCCGGCGGCGACATCGGCGCGTAGTGCGTCGGCGTCCATGGCCTGGATGCGCTCCAGCTCCGCCTTGTTGGCGTCGATGAAGGGGTTCCGGTCGGTCGAATTCTCGGGCCGTGCGTGTTCCAGGTGATAGAGCGGCCCGGGGACCCGCTCGACCCGCAGCCCCAGCTTGCGCAGCCGCTCGACGATTTCATCGTCCTCATAGCCCCAGGAGACGAAGCGCTCGTTGTAACCGCCCGCTTCCAGCAGCGCCGCCCGGTTGAAAAAGGCGCCGCCGCCCGGCGAATCGCGGTGCATAAGCGGGAAGCGCAGGCAGACCGCGTTCAGCGGCGCCGCCGACAGGGTGTGCCCGAACCGGTGCACCTCCCGCCCGAGAATCCAGAAGAACAGCCCGTTGTAGGGGAAGGCCATGGCCGCCCCGCCGCGCACCGCGTCGCGGGCCAGCGCGTATTGCACGGGATCGACCACGATGTCGGTGTCGTGCAGGGCGACGATCGGGGTGTCCGCCGCCTCGACCATGCGGTTGAGGAGGTGGGCCTTGTGGGTGAGGGGCGTGTCGTTGCCGGTCAGATGCAGGTGCCGGCAGCGGGCGGCCAGTTCCGGCCCCAGCGCGTCGGCGACGTCGCTCGGCCCCGCCTTGTCCTCCCCGATCAGGACGGTGGTGTCGGCGTGCTTGAAGAGGAAGGAGACGATCCAGCGCAGGTTGCGCTTGCGGTCCTCGCTGTCGGCGCGGAAGGGGACCAGGACGGTGACGTCGCGCAGGTCCAGCCGCCCGTCCGGCCCGGCCCCGTCGAGAATCGCCCGGCGGGCGCGGTAGGCCGCGGCCTGCGCCGCCAGCCGCTCCCGCGACCCTTCGTCCCGCGGGTCGATGGCAAGGGCCATCTCATAGAAGGACACGGCGGCGCCGGGACGCCCAAGGTCGGCCTCGATGTCGCCCTTCTGCCGCCAGCCGGGGACGAAGTGCGGATGGCGGGCCAGCAGCGCGTCCAGAACCTCCAGCGCCTCCCCGATGCGGCCGATGGCCTGCAGGGCCTCGCTCAGGTGATATTCGGCATCCGGAAAATCGGGGCGCAGCGCCAGCGCGCGGCGGTAGGCGGCGATCGCCTCCTCCGTCCGCAAGGCGACGTGGAGCAGGGCGCCGAGGTTGAACTGCGCGTCGGCATCCCCGCCGTCCAGCTCAACCGAGCGCGCGATCATCGCCATGCCGCGCTCCCGGTCGCCGCCCAGCGCGGCGAGCAGGCCCAGCCGGTGCAGCGCGTCCGGGTTGTCGGGGGCGGCCTCCAGGATCCGCCCGTAAAGGTCCACCGCCTCGGCCTGTCGCCCGGCCTTCAGATGGTCGAGCGCGATGCCGAGCGCCTCCTCGATGGTCGCCATTCGGTGGGGTCCGTTTCGTCCGTGTGTCGCCTTCCGGTGGATTCCACTTTGACACAAAGGCATTTGCGGGGAAATCATCCGCTCCGGGACCACGCCTCAGGGAAACACCCGATAATGAACGATCATCGCATCAGCAAGAATGGGTCCACGGGAGGACTCACCCGCCGTCAGTTCGGCACCGCCGCGGCCTCGGTCGCTCTCTCGGCCGGCGCGCTCGCCGCCTTCGGCCGGGCGCCGGCCTTCGCGCAGGGCACCGCGCTGAAGGTGGGCGTGCTGCTGCCCCGCTCCGGCCTGCTCGCCCAGGCGGGCCAAGCCTGCCAGCGCGGCGCCGAGATCGCGCCGGCCATCCTCGGCGAACTCGGCTACAAGGTCGAGATCCTGTCCGCCGACACCGAATCGAACGTGGACGTCGCCCGCTCGCGCGCCGAGAAGCTGATCAACGACGGCGCCAACGTCATCGTCGGCGCCTTCGACAGCGGCCAGACCGCCGCCGCCGCCCAGGTCTGCGAGCAGCGCGGCGTGCCCCTGGTGATGAACATCGCCGCCGCCGACCGCCTGACCGAGCAGGGCTACAAGACCGTCTTCCGCAACTTCCCGACCTCGACCATGCTGGTCAGCAACGGGCTGGCGCTGATGAAGGACCTGTTCGCGGTCAGCGGCGTCACCCCGAAGACGGCGGTGTTCCTGCACGCCAACGACACCTTCGGTATGGCGAACAAGCAGGCGATGGACGCTTTGTTCCCGAAGCTGGACATGCCCTTCGGCATCGTCGACAGCATCTCCTACGACCCGAAGGCGCAGGATCTCGCGGTCGAGGTGGCCAAGGCCAAGGCGACGGGCGCCGAACTCGCGATCGTCACCACCCGCGCCAACGACGCCATCATGCTGGTGCGCGAGATGGTCAAGCAGCGCTGGGAGCCCAAGGGCATCGTCTCCCCCGGCTCGCCCGGCCTGTATGACGAGCAGTTCTACAAGGTGCTGGGCAAGTACGCCGACTACGCCATCACCAACCTGCCCTGGTACGACCCCAAGGCGGAGCTGACCAAGCGCGTCGAGGCGGCCTTCAAGAAGCAGTATCCAAACGACCGCTTCGAGGGCTACGCCTTCAACGTCGCCTTCACGCTGGAGGCCATCCTGGTCGCCGCCGACGCCTTCAAGCGCGCCGGCACGGCGGAGCCCGCCACCCTGCTGGAGGCGCTGCGCCAGACCAACCTGAAGGACAAGATGATGGTCGGCCCGGCCATCACCTTCGACGAGAAGGGGCAGAACACCCAGCTCGTCTCCGCCTGCCTGCAGAACCGCAACCTGCGCCCGACCGTGGTCCTGCCCAAGGACTCCGCGGAGATGGATCCGGTGTTCCCGATGCCGGGCTGGGGCAAGCGCGCCTGAGCAATTCCATCCTCAAATCCCCTCTCCCCCCTGGGGAGAGGGTTAGGGTGAGGGGGTTGCGCTTGTGCCGGACGTACCGTCGCGCGCAACCCCCTCACCGCCCGCTCCGCGGGCACCCTCTCCCCAGAGGGGAGAGGGCTATTAGGACCCACTGCTGTTGTTAAGATAGAAGGGGGGAACGCGGCCGGCCGGGGCCGCGTCCCCTTTCCCTTATGCCGTCTGGGCTTCGAGCGCGTAGGCCAGCAGCCGTTCCACCGATGCGCGGCGGTCGCCGGACGCGGCGAAGCGGGCGCGGGCCTCGGCGGACTGCCGGTCACGGAAGGCCGCGTCGCCGGCCAGGGCGGCGGCGCGCTCCAGATAGGCCGCGTCGTCGGCCACGGTGAAGGCCGGCCCGGCCACATTCGCCACGTCGCCCGCCGCGACCGTCACCACAGGAACCCCGTCGGCCAGCGCGAAAGCCGCGCTGCCGCCGCCGCCCTGGCGGCGCGGGTTCAGATAGGCGGTGGCGAGGCGGTGCAGCGCCCGCACGTCATCCACGTCACCCAACGTGTGGACGCGGTCCGCGTTGCGCAGGGCGGCGATCCGCTGCGGCAGCGTCTCCACGCCGCCGGCAACGGCGATCCGGGCCTCCGGCAGGCGGTCGAGCAGCGAATCGGCCAGCGCCAGGAAGTCCGGTCCGGCCTCCTGGTCCAGGCGGTTGCCGACCACGAGGAAGAGCGGCCCCCCATCCGGCCCGGCTTCGGGAATGCCGAAATCGGCACGGCTGCGCTCCGCCCCCACGGGCGGCAGGGTCCAGCCGAAGGAGAAGGGACGGAAACGCTCCGCCATGTCCGCCGGCCAGCCTTGGGTGGTGTCGGCCTCGCCGTAACCCAGCACCAGCCGGGCCATCGACAGCGGCAGGCCGGAGGACGTCGGCAGGCAGATGACGGGGCGCGCGCCGGAGAACAGGTCGGCCACCACGTTGGACCCGCCGAAGCCGACGATGACGTCGGGATCGAAGCCGTCCACGTAGTCGATGATGGCGTTCACCTTCTCCTCGTCGAAGCGCTTCTGCGGGAAGGACATCATGCGGACCCGCGCGCCGAAAGCGGCGATGACCTGCTCCCCGTCATACTCCTCGGTGATGTTGTAGGAATATTCGGGGACAAAGCCGTTCTCGCCGGTGATCGCCATGGCGTTCGGGTTGATGATGACCACCTCGCGTCCGAACTCGTCCTGCAGGCGGCGGGCGAAGTCGAAGGCGTCCGCCGTCGGCTGGTGGCCGGCGCCGAGCATCTGGTTGGTGATCAGGGCGATCCGCTTGACCTCGCCGCGCGGCATGGCGCGCTTCATGCGGCGGCGCAGGTGGTAGCGGAGCGACGTCTCGTCCACCATCAGGCGGTAGTAATCGGTGAAATTCCCGGTGTGGAAGGCGCCGGCATCGCCGTGCCGCGCCGCACCCTGGAACAGCTGCATCGCCATGCCCCAGAAGGCGTAATGGATCGACGGCACGGTGAAGCGCATCGGATCTTCCAGGACGGCGTCCGTCAGCGCCGCGTAATGGGCGACGTCGCCGTCGAGCAGGAACAGCAGCGAATGGCGCCGCATCACGTCGCCCATGGCATATCCCGCATCGACCTCCTTGGCCGCGGCGCGGCGGGTCTCATCGTCGTAGCGGCGGATCAGCCCGGCCAGCGCGCTGACGTTGCCCCAGCCTTCGCCCTCGTTGGTCAGCAGGGTCAGGGCGCGGGCGAAGCTCACCGCCGCGTCGCGGGATTGGCCGGTGGCGTGCAGGGCGTGGCCGAGATTGGCGTGCAGCAGGGGGGAGGTCGGGTCGCCGGCCACCGCCTGCCCGATCAGGTCCACCGCCTCCGCCGGACGCCCGCCTTGCAGCCCGATGACGCCAAGCAGGTGCAGCGCGTCCGGATGGCCGGGCGACGCCGCCAGCACCTCGCGGTACAGGCGTTCCGCTTCCGTGGTGCGGCCGGCGCGGTGGTGTTCGGTCGCAACGGCCAGCGTCTGTTCGATGGTGTCCATGGTCGGCGTTCCTGCTGCTTGGTCCCTGACGGCATGTTTACGCGCTTTTAGGGCGGATGCGCTGAACTTTTCCCATGCAGCGCACCGCGACATTCTTGTGGCATCTTGTCCCGACGGCAACCCTGGCGATTGCACTCGCGCTCGTTTCGCCCGGTGACGTCCGCGCGCAGGACACCGCCACCACCACCGAAACCACTTCGACGCGGCAAATCGTCATCAGCCTGAGCGAGCGTCGGCTTCATCTGCTGGAGGAGGGGCGCCAGCCGCGTTCCTTCCCGGTCGCCATCGGGCGGCCCGGCGTGGCGATTCCGCTGGGGGACAGCCAAGTCCTGCGCAAGCGGCGCAACCCGACCTGGCGCCCCACCGCCAACCAGCGCCGGGAAAATCCGGCGCTGCCGGCATCGGTGCCGCCGGGGCCGTCCAACCCGTTGGGCAGGTTCGCCCTCGACCTCGGCTGGACGGCCATTGCCATTCACGGCACCAACGAGCCCAGTTCGGTGGGCCGGCGGGCCAGCGGCGGCTGCTTTCGCATGCTGCCCGCCGACATCGCCACCCTGTTCGAGGCCGTGCCGGTCGGAACCCCCGTCCGAGTCGTCTCCGGGCCGGCCGCCGTTCCTCCGTCGGAACCCGCGGTCGCTGTCGCGGTGGCGGGGGCGGTTTCCGCCCCGCCGCCAAAGGTTGCGCCGCCGCTTCCCATCGTGCCGGATCCGCGTTGCGCCACGGCCGGCGCGCCGCTGCGCCGGATGATCTGCACGGTGCCGGACCTGGCCGCGTTGGACGGACGCGCGCGCGGGCTGCACCAGCGCCACCTCGCCGCCCTGCCGGCGGAGCGCCGCGACGCCGCGGCCTACGCGCTGCTTCAGGAGGAGCGCCGCTTCGACGACCGCATCACCGCCCGCTGCTGGGTCCGCCGCGGGATGGAAGAGAATCCGGCGGTCGCCACCGCCGCGGTCGCCTGCCTGAGCGATGCTCTGACGGTGCGGCTGGAGGAGGCGAAGCGCCGCTGATCGTCGCCTGACCCGCACAGGAAACTTGCCACGACTACAAAGGACTGCTACGCCGCTCAGGCTTGGCCATCCGGGGGCTCCGTTGGCCGTTCCGGGGCTCCGCCAAGGGCGAATCGCGCATGCCGTTTGACTATTATCTGAACATCGCCGCGTCGGGCCTGCTGACCGGACTGGTCTACGGGCTGGCGGCGCTCGGCCTGTCGGTCATCTTCGGCGTCGTGCGCGTGGTCAACTTCGCGCATGGCGAGATGATGGTCGCCGGCATGTACGGCGCCGTGCTGCTGGCCAGCCTGCTCGGGCTCGACCCGATCCTGGCGGCGCCCATCGTGGCGGCGGTGCTGTTCGCCTTCGGCTGGGTGCTGCAGCGCGGGCTGGTCAACCGCTTCGTGGAGCGGCCGGAGCACATGCAGTTCATCCTGCTGCTGGGCATCGCGACGATCATCCTGAACGCGATGCTGATGCTGTTCGGGCCGGATTCGCGCAACGTCATGGTGCCCTACAGCTTCGACACCGTGGAGATCGGGCCGCTGCTGCTCGACGCGGTGCGGCTGCGCGCCGGGGCCGGGGCGATCGTGGTGACGGTGGCGCTGTTCGCCTTCTTCCGCTTCAGCCGCACCGGCAAGGCCATCCGCGCCTGCGCCGACAACCCGCTGGGCGCCCGCGTCGTCGGGCTGAACATCGACGGGCTCTACGCGCTGACCTTCGGCATCGGCGCCGCGGTGGTGGGCATCGCCGGGGCGCTGATGACGCTGCTGGTCGATTCCCGGCCCCAGCTCGCGCCGGAATACACGCTGCTGAGCTTCATCATCGTCATCGTCGGCGGGCTGGGCAGCCTGCCGGGCGCCCTGCTGGGCGGCATGCTGATCGGCTTTTCGGAGGCGATGGCCGGCTTCCTGCTGGACCCCTCGCTCAAATCCCTCTTCAGCTATGGTGTGCTGATCGTGGTGTTGCTGCTGCGCCCGCAGGGCCTGTTGGGGAAACGGTCGTGACGGGGCGCGGGATCGTCCTTCTGGCGCTGTGCGGCGCGCTGCTGCTGGCCGCGCCGATGATCGCCGACCGCTACGTCCTGTCGGTGCTGACCACGGTGCTGTGGTTCGCCTATGTCGGGCAGGCGTGGAACGTGATGATGGGCTTCTCCGGCCTGCTGTCGCTGGGCCACGCGCTCTATGTCGGGCTGGGGGCCTACGCCAGCGCGGCGCTGTTCGTGCATTTCGGGATCGGCCCCTGGGCGGGCATGTGGGTGGCCATGCTGGCGGCGACGGCGGCGGGCTGCTTCATCGGCTTCCTGGGCTTCCGCTTCGGCGTGCGCGGCGTGCATTTCGCGCTGCTGACCATCGCCTTCGCCGAGGTCGCGCGCATCGGCTTCGACCATCTGCAGTGGTTCGGCGGCTCGGGCGGCTTCTTCATCCCGGTGGCGGGCGACGCCGGCAACGACCTGCTGAACCTGCGCGGCTCGCCGGAGCTGTTCTACTACGTGATCCTGGCGCTGGTGCTGGCCGCGCTGGCCCTGTCGCGGGTGCTGCTGCACAGCCGCCTCGGCTACCAGTGGCTGGCCGTGCGCGAGGAGCCGGAGGCGGCGGAGGCGGTCGGCGTCGACCTGTTCCGCGCCCGCATCGCGGCGGTGGCCGTGTCCTCCGCCCTGACGGCGCTGGGCGGCGTGTTCCAGGCCTTCTACTTCAACAATCTGTTCCCGGAGCAGGTCTTCTCCATGGGCCGTTCCATCGAGATCATCCTGCCGGCCATCGTCGGTGGCATCGGCACGCTGATCGGGCCGATCCTCGGCGCCTTCATCCTGACCCCGCTGGGCGAGCTTCTGACCTTCCTGATCGAGGCGACCGGCTTCGACCTGCCGGGCCTGAAGCAGCTGTTCTACGGGGTGGCGCTGGTGGTGATCGTCGTCTACCGCCCGGATGGGGTGTGGCCGTGGCTGGCCGCCCGGCTGGGTCTCGTCCGCCGTCCCGGGGAGGACGCGTGATGGCCGGGCTTCTGGAGGTCGAGGGCCTGTCCAAGCGGTTCCGCGGGCTGAAGGCCGTCTCCAACGTCAGCTTCTCCGTGCCGGAGGGCCGGATCGTCGCGCTGATCGGGCCGAACGGCGCCGGCAAGACGACCACCTTCAACCTGATCGCCGGGGTCTTCCCGCCCGACGAGGGGCGGGTGCATCTGAAGGGCGCGCCGATCACCGGACTGAAGCCCAACCGCATCTGCGCCGCGGGGATCGGACGGACCTTCCAGATCGTCAAGCCCTTCGGGCAACTGTCGGTCGAGGAGAACGTGGTCGTCGGCGCGCTGGCCCGCGAACGGTCGGTCGCGGCGGCGCGCGACCACGCCCGGACGGTGCTCGACCGGCTGGGGCTGGCCGACCAGGCCGCGCGCCCGGCGCGCAGCCTGACCCTGCCGGACCGCAAGCGGCTGGAGGTCGCCCGCGCGCTTGCCACCCGCCCGATCCTGCTGCTGCTGGACGAGGTGCTGGCCGGCTTGCGCCCGACCGAGGTCGACCGCATGGTCGAGGTGCTGCGCGACCTGAACCGGCGCGAGGGCATGACGATCCTGATGATCGAGCATGTGATGCGCGCCGTGATGGCCCTGTCCGACCAGGTGGTCGTGCTGGATCATGGGGAGAAGATCGCCGACGGATTGCCCGCGGAAGTTGTGGCGAATCCCAAGGTGATCGAATCGTACCTGGGCGCCGAGGATATTTGACCGGCCAACGGCAACAGGTGACCTCAACGCCGGAAACTCTCCATTAATGTTTGTTGGGCCATCATTCGTTCCCAGATAAGGGCAACGGCCGACACAGCAACGTCCGGTCGAAAAAATGAAGCGTCCGAAAAGGGTGCTGCACGGGAGGAACGAATGAAGGCACTCGGCAATCTGCGGATTGGCCAGCGGTTGTCCATCGGCTTCGCCGCGGTGATCGCGGTGCTGGTGGTGACGGTCGGCACCGGCCTGCTCCTGACCGACAACGGGAAGACGCTCAACCGTCTGGTGGCCGATGTCCGCATGCCGACGGCGCTGGCCGGGCAGGGCATCGTCGCGGCGGTCACCGCGACCAACGCGGCCATGCAGGGCTACCTGCTGACCAACCGCGAGGATCTGAAGCAGGAGCGCAATGTTGCGTGGGATCGCATCGACGCCTTGCGCAAGGAGCTGGACGGGCTGTCGGGTCGCTGGTCCGATCCGCAGGTCCAGGCCACCTGGGACGCGGTGAAGCCGCTGCTCGACCATTTGCGCCGCGATCAGGACATGGCCGAATCGCTGGGCACCATCGGCGATCAGCTGGGGGCGCTGAACTCGCTGAACGACGACGCCATCCCCCGGGCCAACCAGGTCATGAGCCTTCTGGTCGGCGACGCCCGGTCGAACGACTCCAGCGGCCTGATCCCGCGCCAGCGCGCCCGGCTGCAGGCGGATACGGAGGAGATGATCCAGGGCGCCGACCGTCTGGTGATGGTGCAGGCGGTTCTGCTGACCCTGGCGCTGCTGATCGCGGCGGCTGCGGTTCTGCTGACCTCGCGCTCCATCGTGCGGCCGCTCGGCGCCATGACCGAGGCGATGCGGCGGCTGGCCGACGGCGACTCCGCGACCCCTGTGCCGGCCGCCGGGCGGGGCGACGAGATCGGGCAGATGGCCAAGGCCGTCCTGGTGTTCAAGGACAACATGATCGCGGCGCGGCAGGCGGCTGAACGCGAGCACGCGGAGCAGGACGTCCGCGCCCGTCGCGCCCGCGCCATCGAGGAGCTGACCGGCCGCTTCGACCGCGAGGCGGCGGCCGTGCTCGGCTCCGTCTCCGCCGCCGCGGTGCAGATGAAGGCGACGGCCAGCCAACTCGCTGCCACCGCGGAGCAGACCACCCGCCAGTCGGTGACCGTGGCCGGCGCGTCGGAGCAGGCCAGCGCCAACGTCCAGACCGTCGCCACCGCGACCGAGGAGTTGGCCGCCTCGGTGCAGGAGATCGGGCGGCAGGTCGCCAGCAGCACGGCCATCGCCGACGAGGCGGTGCACAAGGCCGAGCGTGCCGACCAGGCGATGCGCAGCCTCGCCACCGCCTCGGCGGAGATCGTCGCGGTGATCGACCTCATCACCCAGGTGGCCTCCCAGACCCGGCTGCTGGCGTTGAACGCCACCATCGAGGCGGCGCGCGCCGGCGAGATGGGCAAGGGCTTCGCCGTCGTGGCGGCGGAGGTCAAGGCGCTGGCCGACCAGACCACCCGCGCCACCGACGAGATCGCCGCGAAGATCGTTTCCGTCCGCAGCGAGACCGAGGGGGCGGTGGCCTCGATCGGCGACGTGATGGGCACCATCGGGAGAATCAGCGAGGTCGCCTCGACCATCGCCGCGGCGGTGGAGCAGCAGCAGGCGGCGACGCGGGAGATCGCCCGCAACATCCAGCAGGCCGCCGCCGGCACGCAGGACGTGACGTCCAACATCGCCGACGTGAACCGGGCGGCCAGCGAGACCGGCAGCGCCGCCCGCAACGTCCTGGAGGCCGCCGGATCGCTGTCCGATCAGGCGGATGGGTTGCGCAGCAAGGTGGAGGTGTTCCTGTCGGCGGTGCGCACGGCCTGATGTGGCGAGGGGAGCCTTGCGGGGCAAAAGTTCGGCGGGCCGGGCCTCCGACCAGATCAGCACTTGACCCGGACGCCCGAGCCCGTCAGCTTCTCGCCGGGCTCCCCCGTGACGCATGCACATGAACCGACTGCAACGCTATCTCTTCCGCAATCTTCTGATCGCCCTTCTCTATTCCACGGCCGGCCTGACCCTGACGATCTGGCTGAGCCAGTCCCTGCGGCTGATCGAGATGGTGGTGGAGGCCGGGGCGCCGATGCGGGTGTTCCTGTGGCTTCTCATCCTGACGGTGCCGACCTTCCTCGGCATCGTGCTGCCGCTGGCCCTGGTCGGGGCGGTGCTGTTCACCTACAACCGGCTGGCGACCGACAGCGAGCTGGTGGTGATGCGCGCTGCCGGCGTCGGCCCCTTCGCCCTGGCCGCGCCGGCGATGCTGCTGGCCTTCGGCGTGACGGTGGTCGTCTACGTGCTGAACCTGTGGCTGACACCCGCCGCCCATCAGGAACTGGTGCGCATGGAATACGCCGTGCGCAGCGACTATTCGCAGCTGTTCCTGCGCGAGGGCGTGTTCAACGAGGTGGGCGACCGCTTCAGCGTGTTCGTGCGTGAGCGCGACAGCGAGGCCAATCTGCACAACGTCATCATCCATGACGGGCGCGTTCCGGAAAAGCCGGTGACGATCATGGGCGAGCGGGCGGTGATGCTGACCGGGTCGGAGGGCGCGCGCTTCGTCGTCTACAACGGCAACCGGCAGGAGCTGGACCGAAAGACCAACCGGCTGTCCCAGCTGTTCTTCGAACGCTACGCGGTGGATCTGAAGGTGCTGAGCAGCGCCAGCGGCGAACGCTATCCGGACGCCCGCGAACGCTCCACCGACGAGTTGCTGCACCCGCCGCCCCAGATGGCGGCGGACCCGAAGATGATGCGGGACCTGCTGGCGGAGCTGCATCATCGCCTGTCCTCGCCGCTGCTGGCGCTGGCCTACACCATGGTGGCGCTGGCTTGCCTGCTGTCGGGCGAGTTCAACCGGCGCGGCCAGTCGGTGCGCGTGACCACCGCGGTGCTGGTGGTGATGGCGATCCAGTCCGCCGTCCTCGGCCTGTCCAGCCTCGCCGCCAAGGTGACCGTGCTGGTGCCGCTGATGTATGTGCTGCCGGTGGCCGCTCTGGCGCCGGCGGCCTGGATTCTGTCGCGCAACCTGCGGCGGCGCGTGCCGCCCGGCGGCGAAGCGGCGGCGGGCTGAGGGAGGCGGGCCGGCTCTTGCGCATCCTGTTCATCACCTCCAACCGGCTGGGCGACGCTGTCCTTTCCACCGGCCTGCTGGCCCATCTGAGCGAACGGTATCCGGACGCCGCGCTGACCATAGCCTGCGGTCCCCTGCCGGCACCGCTGTTCCGTTCCGTACCAGGGTTGGAGCGGCTGATCCCCATGCCGAAGCGGGCCTGGGCGCGGCATTGGGTCGATCTGTGGCGGGCCTGCGTCGGCACGCGCTGGGATCTGGTGGTCGATCTGCGCAACTCCGCGGTCGGCCGTCTCGTGCTGGCGAAGCGCCGGTTCTTCCACGCCCGCGCCCCGCATCTCCACAAGGTGGAGGAGATCGGGCGAGTGCTGGGCCTGTCCCCGCCGCCGTCCCCCCGCCTGTGGATCGACGCGGTGGCCGAGGCCGAGGCCGACCGGCTGCTGCCCGGCGGCGCGGAGCCGTTCCTGGCGATCGGCCCGACCGCGAACTGGACCGGCAAGGAGTGGCCGGCGGACCGCTTCGCCGCGCTTGCCGCGCGGCTGACCGGTCCCGGCGGCCGGCTGTCCGGCCGGCGCGTCGCCGTGCTGGCCGCTGGGCCGGAGCGGGGACGTGCCCGGCCGGTTCTGGACGCGCTGGGCGAACGGGCCATCGACCTGACCGGGCGCACCGATCCGATGGCTGCTGCGGCCTGCGTGCGCCGGGCGGCGCTCTATGTCGGCAACGATTCCGGGCTGATGCACATCGCCGCCGCCGCCGGTACGCCGACCGTCGGGCTGTTCGGGCCGGGCTTTCCCGAAACCTACGGTCCGTGGGGCATGGCGGCGCGCACTGTGATCAGCCGGGTTCCGCGATCCGAGCTTCTGGCCCGTCAGAAGGCCGATCCGCAGGCCAACGGCCTGATGGATGGAATATCGGTGGAAGCGGTCGAACAGGCGGCGGATGAACTGCTCGGGCCTGCAGCGCCGGGACCTGTAATGCCACAACCCCGTGAAGTCGTGACAAATCCTTGCAAATCACCGGAAGCAGGTCCCTAAAGTTGACAAGGATTGAAGGATCGCTGACAATCCTTTTGGTCCGGACCTGATTCAGCATAGCTCTGTCCGGCGGCCTGTCCCGAGGGTTTGGAATGAAGCCGACACCGACATACGCGAACAAGCCGACCTCCGACAATCCCCGCGATGTCGAGGCCTGGGCTTTGGCGGAGGCGTCGCGACGCCTGATCGATGCCGGGCGCAGCCCTGTGAACGAGGAGGCGCTCTGCGCCGCCCTGCAATTGAACCAGCGCCTGTGGACGATCTTCCAGGCCGCGATGACCGAAGAGGATTGCGGCCACCCGCCGGAGGTGCGGACCAACATCGCCGCCCTGTCGCTGCTGGTCGACCGTGAGACGGTCGCCCGGCTGGTCGACCTGGATGTGTCGAAGCTGGAAACGCTCATCAGCATCAACCGTTCAGTGGCCAGCGGCCTGACGGCCCGCCCAGAATCGTCCGCCCAGGGTCAGGCTGCGCCGGCTCCGCAGATGGCGGCGCGGCCTCCCATGGCGCCGCAAATGGCCCCGCCGGCGTCTGCTCCGGACGGGCAGCCCCCGCGCCAGTCGTTGCGGATCTCGATCTGAGATCCACGCGCATCATAAGAAAAACCGGCGCCCTTCGGGGCGCCGGTTTTTTATTTGGCGACCGTTCCCTCCCCGCTGCGCAGGGGAGGGAGCCGTTGCCCCGTCAGCTGATGTAGTTGAGCAGCGACAGCTTCTGGCGCTGGCCGGCGACCGTGTAGGCGGCCTCCAGGGCGTTCATGGAGGTGCGCAGGCGGGCCGCCACCTCGGTTTCGTCGATGCCCTCGATGCCGGCGATGCGCTCGACCACCGTGGCCGACGCGGTGCTGTGGGCGGTCTTCTTCTCCTCCAGCGTGGCGAGATCGGACGCCACCTTGGAGTGGACCGAGCGCACCTCGTCCTTGGCCTGGGCCATCAACTCCCGCGACTTGGTGATGTACTCCTCGTACTTGCCGGGGTTGGACGCGGCGACGTGGGCCATGCGGAAGGCGGCGACCAGCTTCTGGAAGGCGCGGTCGTCGCTGGTGACGCCGTAGGTCAGCGTCTGGCCGTCGTCGATGGTGACCGCGGCCTTGTCCCACGCCTTGCTGTTCTTCCGGTTCGACATGTATTCCGAATCGTAGAAGGGCAGGTCCGGCGGGTCCACATAGGGCAGGTCGGTCAGCGCGTCGGCCTGCGAGGGCAGGGTGGCGACCGAGATGGTGTTGTCGATCTGGCCGTTGACCGCCCGCACCGAGGTGGTGAACTGCTGCACGCGCGACGGATGGTTGGGGTCCATCGTGCTGTTGCTGGTCAACTGGATGGTCGATCCGTTGCCGGCGGGGTCGATAGTCACCGGCGGCACGGGGCTCGTCTTGGTGAACTCGGCGCGCAGCATGTCGGCCACCTTCGACACGTCGGTGACGCCGTTGTTGAAGTCCTTCTCGGTGACCGTATAGCGCACCGTGTATTGCTGGTAGGGCGGCAGATCCTCCGGCTCGTCCGGATGGTCCGCGTAGTATTTCCGGTTGAAGGGGTCGTCCGGGTCGCCGACGGTGACGTTGATCTCGTAGGTGTCACCGATGTCCACGCCGTCGCCGGTCAGGGCGAAGCTGTCGATCTGCTTCAGCCCGGTGCCGGCGGGCGCCGGCAGGGTGGCCGCCTGGGTGGTGGTCGGCGCCGTCATCGAATTGTCGATGCTCATGGAGTTCTGGACGCGCGCCTGCACGTCGAATTTCCGGCTGGGGTCTTCGCTGATCAGCGAGATGACGCCGTTGGCGGCGGCGGCGATGATCGGCAGCTTAGGGTTGGCCGACTGGATCAGGCTGTTCAGCGTGTTGGCGACGAAGGTGACGGTCTTCGGATCGCCCGGCTGGACCTGATAGCCGAAGGGCTTGCCGTCGATCGACACCTCGAAGTAGTCGTCTTTGTTGACCATCGACCCGTTCAGCGTCACGCGGGTGGATTGCGGCTGGGCCAGCAGGTCGCCGACCGGCTCGGTGCCGTAGCGCGAGCCGGCGAACAGGTAGCGGTCGCCGAACTGCTCGTTCAGGAGCTGCTGGATGTCGCGCAGCGCGCCCTCGACCCGGTCGCGCATGTCGTTGGCCTGCGGCCAGCTCACGTTGAAGGTGCTGCTCGACGCCGCGGTGAGCTGGTCGAAGCTGAGGTTCAGGACCGCGCCTCCGCCGGGGCCGCCATCGATCTTGAAGTTGTAGCCGCCGCCGTCGCTGGGGGGCACGGTCTTGAGATTGATGGTGCGGGTGGTCTTGCCGCCCAGCCCGTCGGTCACCGTCACGTCGAACGACCCGTTGACGCCGTCCTTCGACGGGGTGGAGGTCACGGTGTAGCGGGCGTTTTGCGTGAAGGTGGACTTGTCGCCGTTGATCGTCAGCTTCAGCGCGTCGGGGTTGCTGTTGAAGGCGGAGGTGACGGTGGCCGGGCCGGGCTGGAACGGCATCAGGTTGCTGCTCTGCCAGTCCGTGGCGAGCTTCTCCAGGCTGTTCAGCACCGTGTCGGTCGCCTTCACGCGCGGCGACGCGGTGTTGATGTTCTGGACGTAGGCCTCGCGCTGGACCAACTCGGCCCGCAGGGCCAGCAGCTTCTGCGTCTCGGCGCCATAGGCGTTCAGGTCGGTGGACTTCTTGCCGGTGGTCAATTGCTCCGAGAGCGTGTCCACCTTGTTCTGGCCGTTGGTCAGGTTGCGAACCAGGCCAAGATACTTGGCATAGCTGCTGACTTGGGTGATGGAGCTCATCGGACGATCGCCTCCAGCGCGTCAAACATCGTGTTGGCCACTTGCATGACCCGTGCCGACGCGGCGTAGGAGGTCTGGAGCTGCTGCAGATTGGCGATTTCCTCGTCGATGTTGACGCCGGTCGTCGCGTGGTAGCGCTCCTCCAGGATCTGGCGGGAGTCCTTGTCCAGCGAGCCTTTGTCCATCGCGGTCTTGGCCGCGGACATCCAGCCGCCGGTGATGTTGCTGGTGATGGAGCTGAAGGACGCGCCCTCCAGCTTCAGCCCGTCGGCCTGGAAGCTGCGGCCCGTCGCGGCGAGCGCCGTCACCACGTCCTTGACGGCCGCGCTCTTCAGCTTCTTCGTGTTGTTCAGCAGGTTCTCGTTCACATGGATGGTGAAGCGGTCGTTGCCCATGAAGAACTGCGTGCCTTCCTCGCCCGGCACCGTCTTGGCCTGGTCGTAGGCGTCGCGGAAGCTGGTGGGCTCGCCGGGCTTGGTCGAACCGGTGAACATCTGCGCGTAGGTGTCGAGCTGCGAACGCAGCTTGCGGATCACCTCGGTGGTCGGGTCGGCGCTGGCCGCCTGCGGCGGGTTGGCGGTCGAGCCGTCGGCGCGCAGGTTCATCAGCGCGGCGACCTTTCCCTCCTTCAGGTGCTGGTTGACGTTGGTGACTTGATTGCCCACCGTCAGGTTGATATTGCCGCCCTCGTAGGAAAGATTTGCCGCCTGGCTGTCGACCAGCGCCAGCCCCGTGGGGGTGAAGACGGCGATGCGGCCGTCCGGGCGGGCCATCGTGCGCACGCCGACATAGGTGCTCAGCTCGCGGATCAGCCCGTCGCGCTTGTCGGCCACCTCGTTGCCGGCCGAACCGTAGCCCTGCAGCGACACGATGTTGTTGTTGATGCTTTCGATTTCCTTCAGCAGCCGGTTCACCTCGCCGACCGACTGGCTGAGGTCGCCCTGGATTTCCCGGTCCATGTCCTCCACGCCCTGGGACACGCGATTGATCTCGCGCGCGAAGGTGTCGGCGGCCTGGATCAGCTGGTACTGCGCGACCTCGCTTTCCGGAGAGGTCTCCACCGCTTTCCAGGCGGTCTGGAAGGCTTCGGCGTATTCGTTCAACTGCGGCTTGCCGCTGGTCGTGCGCAGCAGGTCGCCCAGCTGCTGCATGTAGGACGATTTGGTGGCCGAGGAGCCCTCGCGCGCGGTCAGGTCCTGCACCTGGCTGAGCAGGGCGGAGTCGACCTCGCGGCGGTACTGGGAGGTGAGAACGAACCCGTTGGAATCCAGCACGTTCGACACGGTGTGCCGGGTGCGGGTGGGATCGTCGGCGCGGGCGACGTTGTCCGAGACCAGCTTCACCTGGGCCTGGACCGCACGGAGGCTGGCCGTCGCGCTGCCGAGGGCGCCGAAGAGGGACATGGTCGTTGGACCTTTCGTCTGCGGGATAGGCCGGGCTGGGCGCGGATCGGGCGCCCGCCCGCGTGGTCAGGACCGCGCTTAGCGCTTCAGCCCGAGGACTTCCTGAAGCATCTCGTCGGAGGTCGTGACGATCTTGGTGTTGGCGGAGTAGGTGCGCTGGGTGACGATCAGCTTGGTGAACTCGTCCGCGATGTCCACGTTGGAGGATTCCACGCTGTTCGCGACCACCGCGCCGGCCCCGTTGGTGTCGGGATCGTTGAAGTTCGGTCGGCCGCCGTCGTCCGTCTCGATGTAGACGCCGCCCGCCTCGCGCTGCAGGGCGTTGGGGTTGTTGAAGGTGACCACCGGGATGCGGCCGATGGTGCGGCTGCGGCCGTTGTCGTAGTTCACGATCACGTCGCCGTTGTCGCCGTAGACCACCTCCTTGTACTGGCCGCGCGAGGCGCCGTCCTGCACCAGCTCGCGCACGTTGATCTCGCTGCCGGCGAATTGGGTGACGCCGCCCGACTTGCCGATCTGGCCGAGGTTCAGCGTGATCTGCTGCGGGCCGAAGCCGTAATCCACCGTGAAGGTCACGTTGGCATCCGCCCCCAGCCCCTGGTTGGCGGAGGTCACCGCCGTGCCGGTGCCGACCTTGGCCGTGCTGACGCTGGTGATGGTGCCGACGTTGCCGGGATCGGTGCCGAAGTTCAGCAGGACGTGCGCGGGGGTGGTGCCGGCCTGGGCGGCGGTTTCCAGCGTGAACTGGTCGGCCACCGTGCCGCTCGCCGACTTGGCGACGAGCTTGAGCACGCTGCCTTCCGCGCTGGCGGTCACCGGCAGGGAGGTGTTCTTGTTCACCAGATTGGCGAGGCTGGCCGCGATGGTCTCCATCGAGGTCTCCTCACCCGTCGTCCGGTAGGTGATCGGCGAGCCGTTGACGATGACCGTGTATTCGGCGTCCTTGTCGCCCGGCGTGCCGGTCAGCGTCACCGATTCCGACTGCCGCACACCCGCCACGTTGGAGGTGGTGGTCGAGGCGGTCAGCGTGCCGGAACTGCCGGTGGCGTTCTGGATGCTGGCCTTTGCCTCGAACTTGCCGGTGGTCGAGGTGTT
This sequence comes from Azospirillum brasilense, assembly GCF_001315015.1. Lineage (NCBI taxonomy): Bacteria > Pseudomonadati > Pseudomonadota > Alphaproteobacteria > Rhodospirillales > Azospirillaceae > Azospirillum > Azospirillum brasilense. The sequence goes on from NZ_CP012915.1 coordinate 241,748, forward strand.
GTGGGTGAGGGTCAGCCGGCCGCCGGTCGAGGTGGCGACGACGTTCAGGTTGGCGGCGTTGACCCGGTTGGCCAGCTCCTGCAGGACGCCGTTGATGTCCTGGAAGTTGCCGTAGTTGGACTTGTCCACCTGCACCGAGATCGGAGTACCGTCGATCGACACCGAATAGACGTCGCCGACGTCGATCTGCGTCTGCGGGTAGGAGAACTCCTGGCGCTGGCCGCGGGATTCCGTTGGCGCACTGATCGTCGGTCCGGTCACCTGGTTGTTGGAGGCCGCGCCCGAGGTGTATTCCTGGTCGATCTTGAAGGGCGTGCCGGGGTTGCGGGCGGTGACCTGCAATTGGGAATTCACGACCGACGCGATGACCGGCGCCTGCGGCCGGGCCGAGTTGATCTGGGCCGCCAGCGCGTTGGCGATGCCGCCGTAGGTCCCCATGGTCAGGATGTTGTCGGCGGTGACCGAGACCGCATAGGGCACGCCGTCCACCCGCACGGTGTAGCTGTCGCCCACCCGCACGTTGTCGGTGGCGGTGATGTCCAGCTTGTTGCCGCTGACGTTCAGGTTCGTGCCGTTGGTCGTGCCGGTCAGGACCAGAGCGCCGGCGGCGTTGCGCGTGGCGTTCACCGCCAGTCCGGCGTCGTTGATCTTCGTCACCAGATCGTCGACGACGCCTTCCATGTCATTCAGCGTGTTGATATTCGAGTAGGTGACGGTCGTCTTGAACTCGACCCCCGCCACGTTGACGACGTACTGGTCCGGCACCTTCAAGCTTGCCGCCGTCGGAAAAGTGAGCTGGGTAATCTCGGGCGCGCCGCCGGGGTCTGCGACGGGGAGCTGGATGGGCGTCCGTGTGGCGCCTGTGTAGGCTACCGGGGTGGAGGCGATGATATCGTTCTTGCGGCTGTCGGCGTTGGTCACGCCGTAGGAGGTCGTGAAGGTCGGCGTTCCGGCCGTGCCATCCAGTATGAGCTGATTGGGCGTACTACCGGCCGGGGCGCCGGCCGAGCCGCCGATTATGGCGGTGACGCCCAGTGACGGAACGGCGTGGTTGATCTGGTATTGCAGATCGTCGACCACGCCATTGATGTCCACCAGCGTGCCGATGGTGGCCGAGGTGACGCGCGTCTTGAATTCCCTGCCCGCCACGGTGATGCGGAATTCGTCGCCGACGTCGATGGCGCCGCTGCCGCCGCCGGTGGAGAAGGTGAAGGTGCTGCGCTGCTCGGTTCCGCTGGCCGAGCCGGTCAGGTTGGTCGAAGGGCCGCTGACAGTGTTGAGTTGCGGCGTGGTGTTGGATGAGGGGTTGCCCTTGACCTCGACTGGGGTGCCGTCCGGCATCTTCACCAGGATCCGGCGTGGGTCCTTGCTGTCGATCTCGGCGGTGTAGGGTGTCGTCGCGTTGATCTGGCTGGCCAGTGCGTTCGCCACGTCCGTGAAGTTCGAGAAATTCGCGATGTTGCCGGCAGTCACTGTGACCGTTACGGGAACAGCGCTGCCGTTGATGGTCAGGCTGTAGGTGTCGCCGACCCGGATGTTGTCCTGGAACGTGCCGTCCGGATAGTAGTTGGTGCGGCCGCCGACCGTGACCGACGAGGACGGGACGGAGGTCGTGCCGTTGACCAGCACTTGGCTCACCTGCGCCACTGGGGTCACGCCGGACACCTGACTGCCCGCCGCCATTGAGGCGGCACCGCCGGTGAAGGAACCGGCGACCGGCTGGGTCGAGCTGCCCGGCGCCTCGATGCCCAGGCGCCACGCGTTGGCGGCGTCCTGGCGCCAGTTGAACTGGATGGTCCGGGCGTTGCCCTGGGTGTCGTAGACCTGGATGCTGGAGGACGGGATCGGCACGCCCGGCGTCGGAGTGGCCGGCAGGTTGGCGCCCAGCGTGATGCTGTTGGTCGATTGCGGCTTGTCGGTCAGGGTGTTGACCTGGAGCGGCTGCACCACGTCCTTCTTCAGCTGGCCGGTCACGTCGTCGACGATCCAGCCGTTCAGCGCGAAGCCGGCGCTGTTCACCAGATAGCGGTTCTTGTCCAGCTCGAAGTCGCCGACGCGGGTGTAGTAGACGTTGTCGGCGTTCAGCGTGCCGGTCTGGGTCTGCACCGTCTCGCCCTGCTGGCCGGGGCCGGTCAGGCCGCGGCTGAGCTTGGACACGCTGAAGAAGCCCTGGCCCTGGATGGCGGCGTTGGTCGGGCTCTGCACCTGGGTCAGGTTGCCCTGGATGTTGTTCATGAAGACCGGCGCCGCCGTCACGCCGCCCGGCGCGTGCAACCGCTCGTTGGACTGGAGCACCAGCGTCTCGAAGGCGGTGTTGACCCGCTTGTAGCCGACCGTCGAGGCGTTGGCGATGTTGTCAGAGATGTGACCGAGGGCCTTCGACTGCGCGCTCAGGCCGAGGACGGCGGTGGTCATCGAACCGAAGATGCTCATGGCCAGGGATCTCCACGCGGAAAGGGCAGAATTCGTTGCCATTCGGGTAAGCAAGGACGATGCCAACTGCGCGGCCGCATTTAACGTGTTGTTTCGTATGGAAAAGGCTGACGAGGGAACGCGCCGGACCCCTTTTTGCCGCACGCTGGGAAAAATTGGCCTAGCGTCCCGGACGGGAAGAGGGAAGAAAGCTCCCGTCCAATCCGTCGAACCAATCGATATGACCAAAAGATAGGGCGTGGCCAGTCGGGGGCTGCGGTAGAACGGGGGAAGGGAAACGGGATGCACGCCGGCGGTGGGGCCGCCGGGGGAGGGCGGCTTGGACCGTGTGGAACAACTTCTGATACCGTTGTTGGGGGCAGCCCTGCTGGGTCACGCGCTGAGCAGCGCGCCGCTCCGCTTCGATCTTCCGGACCCGCGGCCCTTCGACGTGGCCGCCTTCAACGCCACCCTGCTGGTGGCGGAAATGCCGGCGCTGCCCGTTGCCAGTTCCCGCCCGGCCTGGAGCGGGAATGATCCCTACGACTGCTTCTGCGGCGCCAACTGAGCGGCGGCGAACCGCTCCAGTTCCGTGGCGACGGCGCGCAGGACGCTGTCCCAGTCACCGGGGCGAGGCTGGCGGAACAGGCGCAGCGACGGGTACCAGGGGCTGTCCGCTCGGTCGAGCAGCCAGCGCCAATCCGGCGCGTAGGGCAGCAGCAGCCACGCCGGCACGCCGAGCGCCCCCGCCAGATGGATGGTCGCTGTGTCGACCGCGATGACGAGGTCCAGATTCGCCAGGATGGCCGCGCTGTCGGCGAAGTCGCGGACGCCCGCGGTCAGGTCGGGCAGGGCGGCGGGCCGGGCCGCCTTGGCGTCGCCGGTCTGCAGGCTGAACAGGCGCAGGCCCGGCGTGTCGAGCAGCGGGGGCAACCGCTCGACGGGGATGGAGCGGTTGCGGTCGTTGCGATGGTTCGGGTTGCCCGCCCAGACGAGGCCGACGCGCGGTCCGGACCCTGTTCCCGTATCAACCTCGGCGATCCGGCGGCCCCAGCGCGCCACCTCGTCCGCTTCGGCGAAAAGGTATGCGGGGGGGCAGGGGATGCTCGCCGGATCGGTGCCGAAGGCGCGCGGCAGGCTCATCAGCGGGCAGTGGAGGTCGTGTGGCGCCGGGGCGGGGCCGCGCACCAGCACCTGGATCTCCGGTCCCAGCGAGCGCAGCAGACGGAACTGCAACGGATGCACGTCCAGGATCACCCGGCCCCCGGCGCGCACCACCAGAGGGGCGTAGCGGGCGAACTGGATGGTGTCGCCGAATCCCTGCTCGGCGTGCAGCAGAATGCGTTGGCCGTCCAGCGGCTCCCCGGCCCAGGGCGGGGCGGGCAGGCGGCGCGGGCGCCACTCGAACTCATCCCATCCGGCGCGCAGGTCGCCCCGCACCAGCCGGCTGACGGCGCGCGCCAAGTGCGCGTCGATGTGGTTTGGCCGCGCGGCGATCAGGGCGTCCAGGCAGGCGTCGGACTCTGCGAAGCGTCGCGCGTCGCGCAGCACGATACCCCGGTTGAGCGCCGTGTCCGGATGGCCGGGCCGCAGCCGCTCCGCGCGCCCCAGCCACGCCAGCGCGGCGGGGTAGTCGGCCAGCGAATGGCGCACCGAACCCAGGTTGGTCAAGGCGTCGGCCAAGGCCGGGTCGAGGGCCAGGGCGCGGGTCAGCGCGGCGTCGGCCCGCTCCGCCGCGCCGAGCGAGCGCAGGGCGCCGCCAAGGTTCGCCCAGGGCGCCGCCGCGTCGGGGTTGAGCCGCAGCGAGCGGGCGATCAGCGCCGCCGCCGCGGCGTGAGCGCCGCGCTGGGCCTCGGTCACGCCGAGCAGATGGAGGGCGTCGGGCTGCGCCGGCTCCACGTCCAGCACGACGCGGTAATCCTGCGCCGCCTCGGCGAGGCGCCCGGCCATGTGGTGGTTGACGGCGGCGTCGAGAACGTCCAGGAGTGTCGCCATGCCCGTTGTCTACACCGGGGCCATGCCGAAGGCGAGCCCCCGGACCTTCCCGGAACGAGGATTTCCATGGACGACCGTCTGCCGACGCACCTCTGGGTGATGGCGCACATTCGCGCCGCCGATGCCGAAGGCGTCACGATGATGGTTCTGCGCAAGGGGGACCCCAGCCGCGGCACGGTCATCCTGAAACTGAACCGGCTGGAGCGGACCTTCAGCGTGCTGGTCCAGGTGCGCGAGGAAGAGCGGCTGCGCTGGTCGCGCGGCACCGGTGCCGACCCGGTGGACGAGGCGACGGCGGACGCCTACATCGCCCGGCAGACCCGCTATGACCCCGACGTCTGGGTGATCGAGGTCGAGGACCGCAAGGGCCGTCACTGGTTCGAGGGCGAGGTCCGCTGACCCCGCTTTTCGGAGCGGCGCCGGATCACACCAGTTCCGCCTTTCCCACCGTTGTTCCCGCCGTGGGCGTGACGCGCGGGAAGCGCAGGGTGAAGCGGGTCCCCTCGCCGGGGATGCTGTGCGCGGTGATGGTGCCGCGCAAGGTGCCGGTGACGAGGTTGTAGACGATGTGCAACCCCAGCCCGCTTCCCCCATTGCCGCGGCGGGTGGTGAAGAAGGGGTCGAAGATCTTCGGCAGGATGTCCGACGGGATGCCCAGTCCGTTGTCGGCCACCGTCAGCTCCACCTGATCCTGCGGCAGCAGGCGGGCGGCGATGGTCAGCCGGCCCGGATGGTGCGGCGTGAAGGCGTGGGTCAGTGCGTTGAGGACGAGATTGGTCAGAATCTGCGACAGCGCGCCGGGATAGCCGTCCAGCTCCAGCTCGTCGGGGCTGTCCACGCCGATGTCCAGACCGGCCACATCCTTGTAAACCGGACGCAGGCTGCGCAGCAGTTCGCCGATGTAGGTCCTCAGCTCGAACCGGCGGCGCTCGTCGCTCGACTGGTCCACCGCGACCATCTTGAAGCTTTGCACAAGATCGGCGGCGCGCGTGCTGTTGGACAGGATCAGCCGGGCCATCTCCCCGCCGTCGGCCAGGAAGCGCTGGAACTCCGACTTCTTGATGGCCCCGGCGGCGAGCTGGCGGGTCAGCTCCTCGAACTGCAGGGCGAGCTGCGAGGCGCCTGTGATGGTGATGCCGATGGGTGTGTTGACCTCGTGCGCCACTCCGGCGACGAGCTGGCCGAGCGACGCCATCTTCTCCGCCTGGATCAGGCTGGCCTGGGTCTCCTTCAGCTCGCGCAGCGCTTGTTCCGCCGCGTCGCGGGACCGGCGCAGCGCCGCCTCGGCCTCCACCTCGCGCGTCACGTCGACGACGATGGACTGGACGGCGGTTTCCCCCTTCCAGTCGATGCGGCGGCTGGTCAGCTCAATCCAGCGCTCCGACCCGTCGAGCCGGCGGGCACGCAGCCGCCGACGCTCGCTGGGCAGGCCGGTGGCGACGATGTGCCGGTAGTTGTCCTCGACCAACGGACGGCTGTCCTCCGCGATGAAGTCGAGCACCGAGCGGACCCGCAGCGTGCGGTCCAGGCTGCTGCCGAACATCTGCAGGAAGGCGTCGTTGGCGTAGAGCGGGCGGAAATCGCGGTGGATGATGATGCCCTGGATGGAGCCTTCGACGAGGTCGCGGAAGCGCCGCTCGTTGTCGGCCAGATCCATCTGGCGCCGGTCGATCTCGTCGATGAAGTAGCGGATGGAGGCGGCGATGTCGGTGATCTCGTCGTTGCCCTCCACCGGCACCGTCGCATCGCTGCCGGACAGGCGGGCCAGCACCGCGCCGTTCAGCGCGACCAGCCGCGAGGTCAGGAAGCGCCGGAAGAACAAATGCACCAGGATTGCCAGCAGGATGGAGGCGCCGCCCAGCACCATCACCATGCGCGAGCGCTCTTGGATCATCGCAGCCAGATCGCCGGTGCGGTCGGTGGACTGGTCATGGATGGCGTCGAACAGGGCCAGGGTGAAGCGGTCCACCGTCTCCACCAGGACACGCGACTGGCCGGACAGCGCCTGGGCGCGGTTGCGCGCCTGCAGCCGCTCGGCGGAGCTGTCGAACAGCCCGCCCGGCGCCACCAGGATCGTGGCGAGATCGGCCCGGATGCGCTCCATGGCGGTGCCCTCCGGCTCGGGCGTGGCGGCGGCCAACCGACCCAGCTCGGCCAGCGTGTTCTCCGCGTTGCGGCGCTCGACCCGCAGCCGGTTCAGATGGTCGGTCTGCATCGCCCCGGCGGCCCGCGCCATCAGCGCCCCCGCCCGCACCGCCCAGGCGCCCAGCATGCCGCCCTCGCCGGGCGCCGCCACGGTCGGAGCGGTTCCGGGTTCCGCCCCCGGCAACCGTTCCAGTGCGTCGGCAAGCTGGGCCAGCGCGCGGATCGCTTCCGCCTGACGGGCGCCGGCCTCGATCTGCCGGCCGACCTCGGCGTTCAGATCGGCCACCGTCGCCGCCAGGATCAGCAGGGTGGATTGGGCCTGTTCCAGAAGCCGCAGCTCGTCGCTTTCGCCATCGCCGCCCGGCTCCCCTTGCTGGTGGAGGTCGTGCATGCGCTCCACCAGCTTCCTCAGGAATTCCAGTTCGCTGATGAGTTCGTCGTAGATGGCCCGGCGCTGCGGGGTGGTGGCCGCTCCCGCCAGGACGGGCAGGCGGGCGACCAGCTTCTGGAGCGAGCCGCGCAGCTCCGCGCTGGTGATGACCTTCGGCAGGGTGGTGGTGGACAGCACCGACACCTCCCCCCGGAACAGCTGGAAGGAGGACAGCGACACGACGCCGACCAGCAGGACCAGCATCGTCATGATGGTCAGGCCGATGGAAATGCGCAGCACGATGCCAGCGCGCGCGCCACGGCGCCGGCGCAGGGGCTCAGCGGCATCGGTGCGGTCGGTGGAAGGCGGCGTGGCGTCCATTCCGCGGCTACCGCTGGACCGTCAGGCGGCCGTCCAGCCGCGGCGCGAAGCTGCCGGTGCGGGCGATCCGGCTGGCCAGGATGGTCGAGACGAAATCGGCGTCCCGGTCGTCCACCAGCCGCGGGGCCGTTGACAGCATCGCATAGCCGTCGCCGCCGTTGGCGAGGTAGCTGCCGGTGGCCAACCGGAAGCGGGCCATCGGATCCACCGGCTTGCCGCCCACCGTCAGCGCCACCACCCGCCGGCCGGGCGGGCGCGACGCGTCGACGGTGACGCGGGCGTTGGACAGGTGCGGGAATCGGCCCTGCAACTGCTCGATTCCGGAGAAGCCGAACTCCAGCGCGTCGCGCAGCTGCTGCCCGGTGACCTCGATCAGCACGGCGGTGTCGTGGAAGGGGAATTCGGTCTGGATCTCCCGGCGCGTCCACACCGTGCCCGCCGCGTAGGCGCGGTCGCCGCGGAAGGAGCCGCCATTGATCAGCGCCACGTCGGCCTCCATCGCCTCGCGCAGCGAATCGGCGACGGTGTTTGCGAAGGCGTTCTCGCTGGCGCGCACCGCCTCGCGCCTCGTGTCGATGGGGGCGTCCAGACGGCCCACCTGCATGCCCAGCATGCTGTCCAGCCGCGCGCGGTAGGCCTTGGCCTGCGTGTCCAACGCCGGGTCCGGCGCCACGGTGGCGGTGTCGATGGCGCGCACGCCGCTGCTCCACACGGTGCGCGTGACGCCGTCCTTGATGACCTTCTCCGCGGTGACGTCCAGGGCCAGGACCCAAGCGGCCTGCGGCTCGATCGTCGCGCTCAGAGTCTTGCCGTCGTAATCCACGGCGACCACCCGCCCACGGTCCTGGTAGAGCACGATGTCGGCGGCGCCGGAGGCGATTACCTCGCGGTGGGTGCCGCCGGAATCGCCGGTCAGCGCCACCACCAGATCGGCGCCGGCGTTGCGCAGCTCCTTCGCCTTCTGGGCCAGCACCGGACCCGGCGGCAGGAAGTCGGTGCGCGGCGAGCGGGTGATCTCCCCCGTCCGTGCCGGCGCCGCGGCCAGCACCCCGACGCGCATCGGCCCGGCGTTGAGCATCGCCCGGTCCTCCAGCCCGTCCAGCGGCTTGCCCGTCTGGCGGGCCACCGCGTTGGAGACGACCATGGGAAAGTTCGCCTCGAAGGCGCGGGTCATAAGCACGTCGTCGCCGTGATGGAATTCCCGGTTCAGTGCCGCCATGGCGTCGATGCCGACCCCGTTCAGCAGGTCGATGACATGCGCCCCCTGGTCGTAAAAGGACAGGACGGAAGGCGCGAGCGCCTGCCCGCCGTGCAGGACCAGCACGGTGCCGCCCGCCGCCCGTTCCTGCCGGACCAGCGTGGCGAGCCGGGCGATGCCGCCGCGTCCCTGCACGTCCTCCAGCTCGGTCGTGCTGTGGGCGTAGAGGATGGTGAAGCGGGTGGGGTCCGCCCACGCGGTTCCGCAAGCCCAAACTCCGAGAACCAGCGCGAACACCGGGTGCAGCCAGACACCCCTGCCGAATCCCATGCCGTCGTTCCCCATCCAGCGCCCGCGCGGTCATCACAGCCGTGGGCCGCACCCCCGGTTCCGCGCCGGATTATGCGCGTTCGCACGTCGGTGGTGAAGCTGTACCGAGGATGACAAATCGCCCCGTTCCGCGCGGGGACCGCGGCCGGCCGCGATGGGGAAACCGGAAATACCAAAAAGCCATATTTTTTACATGGAATTATCGGCCTATGCGGATGTTGCACCGCACCCATTCCGCATTGGTAATACCAGTTCGAAGGGGGTGCCCCTATTCTCCGCCAGCCCATTCTCGGGGCGTTTCCTCCCAAGACTCAAGGCCGGAGCGGTTGCTCCGGCCTTTTTTTCGTCCGCTGAGCGTCGCACACCGGGGCCAGCTGGTGTGAAGCCGGGGGAGCGTGCGGCGGATTGCGGACGGGCAAGGTTGCGTTATCCTGCGGCTCATGCCTTCCCTCCCCCCGGAAACTCTGGATATCGCCCTCAGCCGGACCGCGAAGGTTCCGCTGTCCACACAGATCCACGCCGCCTTGCGCGATGCCATCCGCGAAGGGCGGCTGGCCGGAGGGGCGCGATTGCCATCCTGGCGGGATCTGGCCGCGCAGCTCGGGGTGTCCCGTGGGACGGTGCGCGACGCCTATGAGCGGCTGATCGACGAACAGCTTGCGGTCGGTCTGGGCGCCGCGGGGACGCGGGTCGCCGAGGGGGCCATGGCGGGGCCGTCCCCCGATGGGCCGGTCCAGGCTCCGTCCTTCCCGGAACTGTTTTCCAATTTCGAGCGGACGCCGCTGCCCTTTCAGATGGGCGTTCCGGCGCAAGACGCCTTTCCCTTCACGCTGTGGTCCCGGATCGTCGGGCGGGCGGCGCGGGCCGCGGCGGCGGCTCCGGTCGGCTATCCCGATCCTCGCGGCCATCCGGATTTGCGGCGCGAGATCGCCGCTGTGCTGGCCATCGCCCGAGGCATCCGCTGCACGCCGGAGCAGATTTTCATCACGGCAGGCTATTCCGGCGCGCTCGGGCTGGTGATTCGGGCCTTGCGGCTCGACGGCGCCACCGCCTGGATGGAGGAGCCCGGCTTTCCCCTGACCCGCCGCGCCCTTCACCTCGCCGGCATGACCGTGGTGCCCGTGCCGGCGGACGGCGACGGGATCGACATCGATGCGGGACTCGCGCGGGCGCCGGCGGCGGGCTTGGCCGTGGTGACGCCCGGCCAGCAGGCGCCGCTCGGCGTGACTCTGACCTTGCCGCGCCGTCTCGCCCTGCTGGAATGGGCCTCGCGGACCGGGGCGTGGATCGTCGAGGATGATTATCTCAGCGAGCTGCAACTGAAGGGCCGGGCCGCTCCGGCACTGGCCTCCCTCGACCGGCAGGGGCGGGTGCTGCACGCCGGCACCTTCAGCAAGACGATCACCCCGGCGCTGCGGCTCGGCTTCCTGATGGTGCCGCCGGGGGTGGCTGGTCTCTTCGGAGAGGCCGCCGCCTGCCTGTCCCCGGCCCCGGCGGCGGCGATGCAGCGGGCGGTCGCCGACTTCATGGCGGGCGGGCATTACTTTCGACACCTGCGCCGGATGAAGCGGCTTTACGCCGCCCGCCAGCAGGCGCTTCTGGCGGCCATGCGCGACGCCGCGGGGGCGGCATCGCCGCTGGCGGTGGAGGCGTCGGGAAGCCTGTCGGTCCGCCTGCTCCTGCCACCGGGCAGCGATGACATCGCCATCGCCGCGGCGGCGCGGGCGGACGGCCTCGCTCCGGTGCCGCTGTCGCCCTGGTACGCCGATGGCCCGGAGGCCGCGCGCCCCCGGGGGCTGCTGCTGGGCATCACCAACCTGCAGGAACGGCGCCTGTCCGACGATTGCCGCCGGTTGGCCGAGTTGGCGAAGCGGTATGGCTGACCCGGCGAAATGGGCTCAGCGGGCCGCGGCGGGAACCGTGCGGAAGCTGATGGCGAGGCGGTTGTAGAGGTTCATCAGGCCGATGGCGATCGTCAGGTCGGCCACCTCCTTCTCGGAGAACTGGGCCGACACCGCCTGGAACTCCGAATCCGGGACGGCGGTTTCGGCCACCCGCGTCACCGTCTCCGCCCAGCGCAGCGCGGCGCGCTCGCGGTCGGTGAACAGCGTCTCCGCCTCGTGCCAGACCGGCACCAGCACCAGCTTGTCGATGGTGATACCGTTCTTCAGCAGGTCGCGGCTGTGCAGGTCGATGCAATAGGCGCAGCCGTTGATCTGCGAGACCCGCAGATAAACGAGATCGATCAGCGTGACCGGGAGCCCGCACTGGCTGACGTAGCCGTGCGCGCCGGCGAGGGCCTTCATGCCGGCGGGGGTGGTGGCGTGGTAGTCGAGACGCGGTGACATGGCGGTTGGTCCTCAAGGGGGATGCGGGAAGGTCCCGGCTGCCGCTGATCCTGCACCGTCCGCCGGTCAGTCATAAGGACCAAGACGTGACGGAAATCCTGCACCATCCTCCGCAGGGGGGACCCGTCAGGCGCCTGCCAGCTCCCGGCGGAAGGCGCGGTCCATCATGGCGGCCACCCGCTCCAGCCTTTCGCGGTCCGCGCCGTCGCGGGCCGCCGCCGACATTCCCAACATCGCCACCACCACCAGATCGGCCAGCGCGTCGGCGCGGTCCGGCGCCTCGGTGGCGATAAAGTCGCGGACCGCCGCGCAACCCTCGCGTTTGGCCGCGTCGGCCAGAGCCTGCGCTTCCGGGTCGGCGCTGTTGCGCGCGCCATCGAGCACGAGGCACCCCGCCGTTCCGCCCTGGCCGGGATAAAGCTCCGCGGCGAGCGCCAGCGTCCGTCCGATCACCGTTGCCACGTCGCCGCCCTCCGCCAGAGCCCGCGCAAAGATGTTCGCCTCGCCTGCCGCATAGCGTCGCAGCGCCCGTTCGAACAGCCCTGCCTTGCTGCCGAAGGCGGCATAGAAGCTCGGCGGCTTGATGCCCAGTTCGGCCCCCAGTTCGGCCACGCCGACCGCGTCGTAACCGCGGGCGTGGAACAGCCGCATCGCCGTCTCCACCGCCTCGTCCACGTCGAAGGAACGCCGCCGTCCGCGCGGCTCCGATTTTTTTGTAGCAGTCACTATAAAAAATCCTTGCGCGATGCCCTGGAGTGATTTTATATAGCGGTCACTACATTAATTCAAGGAACCGATCATGAGCGACTTCGCGGGCAAGAACATCCTGGTGCTGGGCGGCAGCCGGGGCATTGGCAAGGCCATCGTCCAGCGTTTCGCGGCGGGTGGCGGGCAGGTCGCCTTCACCTACGCCGGTTCTGCCGATGCCGCCGCGGCGCTGGCCGCCGAGACCGGGTCCGAGGCGATCCGCACCGACAGCGCCGACCGCGACGCGGTGATCGCCACGGTGGCCGGGCGGGGCGCGCTGGACGTGCTGGTCGTCAACGCCGGAGTCGCCATGATCGGCGATCCGCTGACCTTCGACCCCGACGAGGTTGACCGCATGATCGACATCAACGTGCGCGGGCCCTACCACGCCGCGGTCGAGGCGGCGCGCCACATGACCGGGCCGGGGCGCATCATCGTCATCGGATCGGTCAACGGCGACCGGATGCCCTTCGCGGGCGGTGCCGCCTACGCGCTCACCAAGTCGGCGGTCCAGGGCATGGTGCGCGGTCTGGCGCGCGATTTCGGGGACCGCGGGATCACCGTCAACGCCATCCAGCCGGGACCGACCGACAGCGACATGAATCCGGCCGACGGCCCGATGGCCGCGGCCATGCACGGCTTCATGGCGATCAAGCGCCACGCCCACGCCAGCGAGGTCGCCGAGCTGACCGCCTTCGTCGCCGGTCCGCACGGCGCGATGATCACCGGCTCGTTCCAGACCATCGACGGCGGCTTCGGGGCCTGACGGCGGCCTTTACGTCGTTTCGCCCCAGCGGTCGCGGAAGACGAGGTCTTCCAGGGGAAGCCGGCTGCGCCAGCCGGCTTTCTCCAGTTCCGGCGTCTCGTGGAAATGGGAGACGTAGCCGAGGCAGAGATAGGCCACCGGGACGATCCGTTCCGGGATGCCCAGCGCCTCGCGCAGCCTGTCCTCGTGCAGGATGCTGACCCAGCCGACGCCCAGCCCTTCCGCCCGGGCGGCCAGCCAGAGATTCTGCACCGCGCAGACGCAGGAATAGAGGTCCATGGTCGGGATGTGCGTCCGCCCCAGCACCACCGGGCCGGAGCGCTCCCGGTCGCAGGTGATGCACAGGTTGACCGGCGCCTCGCGGATGCCTTCCAGCTTCAGGCGGCTGTAGAGGGCCTTGCGCTCCCCGGTGAAGAGGGCGGCTGCCTCCTCGTTGGCCTGGGAAAAGTCGGCGTGGATCTGCGACTTCACCGCCGGGTCCTGGACGACGATGAAGTTCCACGGCTGCATGAAGCCGACCGACGGCGCGTGGTGTGCGGCGGTCAGCACGCGGGTCAGCACGTCTTCCGGCACCGGGTCGGGGGCGAACTGCCCGCGCACGTCGCGGCGCGAGAAGATCGCCTTGTAGAGCGCGTCCCGCTCCTCCGGTGCGAAGGCGTGGTCGCTCATTGGTCCGCCGCAATCACATGGAAGAACGAGGCGAAGACGCTGCCGCGCCGGCCGCCGAGCGGCCCGAGGTCCGACCCGTCCGCCGCCGTAGCGGTGACCAGCGGTTCGTCGGCTCCGCGGTCGAGGATCGAGGCGTAATGGAACTCGTGCCCGCGCAGCGCCGTTCCCGCCCGGCCCAGCGGCGTGTCGCCCAGCAGGACGGCGCGGCGGTATCCCAGATGCAGCTTGCGCTTGGCGAAGGAGGTCCGCACCCCGAGCAGCCCGAGCATCGGGTGGGTGGTGCCCGCTGCGTCCTCCAGCGACTCGCCCAGCACCATGTAGCCGCCGCACTCGCCGTAGACCGGGCGCCCGAGGGCGGCGACGCGGTGCATGCCGTCGCGGAAGCGTCCGGCGGCGGCGAGCCGTCCGGCGTGCAGTTCCGGATAGCCGCCGGGCAGATAGACGGCGTCGGCATCGTCCGGCGGCGCCTCGTTGGCCAGTGGCGAGAAGTGCGTTACCTCGGCGCCCGCCGCGCGCCAGCCCTCCAGCAGATGCGGGTAGACGAAGGTGAAGGCGGCGTCGCGCGCGATGGCGATGCGCTGGCCCAGCGGTGGCAGAGCGGGCGCATATCGTCCTTCCGGCGCGCGGGAAGGGGCCGCCAGCGCGGCCACCCGGTCGAGGTCGACATGTTGCGCGATGAAGCGGCCCAGCGCCGCCAGACGCTCCTGAAGGTCCGCCGTCTCCTCCGCCTGGATCAGGCCGAGATGACGTTCGGGCAGGATCACGTCGGGAGTGCGGGGAAGCGAACCGAGGACGGGGATGCCCAGCGCCTCGATGGCGCCGCCGGCCAAGGCGAGGTGGCGCGGGCTGGCGATGTTGTTCAGGATCACCCCGCCGATCCGCACATCGTCGCGGTAGGTGGCGAAGCCCTTGACCAGGGCGGCGGCGGACTGCGACTGGCCCTTGGCGTTGACCACCAGGATCACCGGCCAGCCGGTGCGCGCGGCCAGTTCCGAGGTGGCGCCGGTGCCGGTCGCCCCGACGCCCGCCACCCCGTCGAACAGACCCATCAGGGCCTCGCAGACCAGCAGGTCGGTGCCCTCCCCGGCGCGGCGGGCCAGCGAGTCCAGCAGGTCCGGCCCCATCGCCCAGTTGTCGAGGTTGACGCTGGGCCGGCCGGTCGCCGCCTGATGGAAGGCCGGGTCGATGTAGTCCGGTCCCGCCTTCACCGCGCCGACGCGCAGGCCGCGCGCTTTCAGGGCGACCAGCAGGCCCAGCGTGACGGTGGTCTTGCCGGTGCCCGACGCCGGAGCCCCGACGATCAGCCCGCGCGGTGCGGCCTCGGCCATGGGGGGCTCAGCCATGGGGAAGCTCCTTGGGCAGCCAGTCGAGCACGGGGCGCAGCCGCACCACTTCGCCGATCACGATGATGGCCGGGGGCTCCATCCCGCTGGCCTCCAGATCGGCGATGCAGGCGCCGAGCGAGGTGACCAGCACGCGCTGCCGCTCGGTCGTCGCGTCGGTCACCACGCCGACCGGCGTGTCGGCGGACCGCCCGCCCTCCATCAGCGCGGCGGCGATGCCGGGCAGGCCCTTCCAGGCCATGTAGAGGATCAGCGGCGCGCCCGTCGCGGCCAGCGCCTTCCAGTCCGGCCCGCCCGCGCAGCTGTGGCCGGTCGCCAGGATCACCGCCTGGTTGGCCGTGCGGTGGGTGGCCGGGATGCCGGCGTAGGCCGGGCCGGCGAGGCCCGCGGTGATGCCGGGGATGATGCGGAAGGGGATGCCCCGCTCGGCCAGCGCCTGCGCCTCCTCGCCGCCGCGCCCGAAGACGAAGGGGTCGCCACCCTTCAGCCGCAGCACGCGGTGCCCCTCGCGCGCCAGCTCGATCAGGCGGTTGGTGATGTCGTCCTGGTGGGCGGAGGGTTTGCCGCCGCGCTTGCCCGCGAACTCCAGCCTTGCCGAGGGCGCCGCCAGCGCCATGATCCGTTCACCGACCAGCGCGTCGTGGACGATCACGTCGGCTTGCCTTAGACCTTGCAGGGCCAGCAGGGTCAGCAGGCCGGGATCGCCGGGACCGGCCCCCGCCAGCCACACGCTGCCGGGCCGGAAGTCGGCCAGTTCCAGAGGAAGAGAAAGGGAGTCGGGCGACGGCTCTGCGGTCATGGACGAGCACTCAGCGACGGAAAACGGTGTGGACGGCGAAGAGGGGAACGGCGAAGGAAACAGCGACGGCAAGGCGCTGCGGCGGGGCTGGACGACGGGCGCCTGCGCCACCGCCGCGGCGCGCGCGGCCTGCGGGGCGCTGTTCTCCGGCGACTTCCCCGATCCGGTCACGGTAACCCTGCCCGGCGGCCAGACGCCAGCCTTCGCGCTCGCCTGGACGGCGCGCGGCGACGGCTGGGCGGCGGCGGGGGTGGTCAAGGACGCCGGCGACGACCCGGACGTCACCCACGGCGCGCTGATCCGCGCCCGCGTCAGCCGCGCCGAACCGGGCCAGGGCGTCGTCTTCCGCGCGGGCGAGGGGGTGGGCACGGTGACCCGCCCCGGCCTGCCGGTCCCGGTCGGCGAACCCGCCATCAACCCGGTGCCCCGCGCCATGATCCGCCAAGCGGTCGCGGAGGCCGCGGCGCTGGCCGGCGAGGCTCCCGACGCCGTCGTCGAAGTCTCGGTCGATAATGGGGAAGCGCTGGCCCGCCGCACCATGAACCCGCGGCTGGGCATCCTTGGCGGGCTGTCGATCCTGGGGACGACGGGGATCGTCGTGCCCTATTCCTGCGCGGCCTGGATCGCCTCGATCCAGCGCGGAGTCGATGTGGCGCGGGCGGCCGGGCTGGGCCACGTCGCGGCCTGCACCGGCGACACCTCGGAAAAGGCGGTCGTCGCGCGCTACGGCCTGCCGGAGCACGCGCTGCTTGACATGGGGGATTTCGCGGGGGGCACGCTGAAGTACCTGCGCCGCCACCCGATCCCGCGCCTGACCCTGTGCGGCGGCTTCGCCAAGTTCGGCAAGCTGGCGCGCGGCCTGCTCGACCTGCATTCCAAGCGCGGCAGCGTCGATCTTGACTGGCTGGCCGACCGCATGGCCGAGCTGGGCGCTGCCCCCGACACCGTGGCCGAGGCCCGCGCCGCCAACACTGCCGCGCACGTCCTGGCCATTGCCAAGGAGGCCGGCCTGCCGCTGGCCGACCGCGTGGCGGCGCTGGCCCAGCGCACGGCGCTGGACACGCTCGACGGCGCCCCCGTGGCTGTCGAGGTGCTGGTCACCGACCGCCAGGGCAACATCGTCGGAACGTCCGGGTGGGCGGGCCCCTGATTCCCTCTCCCCCCCGGGGAGAGGGTTAGGGTGAGGGGGTTCAGGGGGGACCGGAACGTTCGGCAACCGCCGGACCCCCTCACCCCGACCCTCTCCCCAGAGGGGAGAGGGAGTAAGCGGTTCCCTCACTCCCCCAGCCCCCGGTAGCGGCGCGCATGCGACCCGTCGTAGAGCGCGCTGCACCGGAAATCCTCCACCCCCAGCGCCGGGCCGACCAGGATCAGGGCGGTGCGCTCCATGGGCGACTCCGCCACCAGGGCGGCGATGTCGGCCAGCGTGCCGCGCAGCACGCGCTCGTCCGGCCAGCTCGCCCGGTAGACCACCGCCGCCGGGCAATCGGCGCCATAGAGCGGGGTCAGCCGCTCCACCACCCGGTCGATCACGTGGATCGACAGGTGGATGGCCAGCGTCGCGCCCGACCGCCCCAGCACCTCCAGCGTCTCGTTCGCCGGCATGGCCGAGGCCCGGCCCTCCGTCCGTGTCAAAATCAGCGTCTGGCTGACCTCCGGCAGGGTCAGCTCCCGCCCCAGCGCGGCCGACGCCGCGGCGAAGGCCGGCACGCCGGGCGTGATGTCGTAGGGGATTCCCAGCTCGCGCAGCGCCCGCGTCTGCTCGCCGAGCGCGCTGTAGACCGACAGGTCGCCGGAATGCAGCCGCGCCACGTCCTGCCCGGCCGCGTGCGCGGCCTTGAACTCGGCGACGATCTGGTCGAGCGTCAGCGGGGCGGTGTCGATGATCCGGGCGCCCGGCGGAGCGTGGGCGATGATCTCCTTCGGCACCAGCGACCCCGCGTAGAGACAGACCGGGCAGGACGCGATCAGGTCGCGCCCGCGCAGGGTCAGCAGGTCGGGCGCGCCCGGTCCGGCGCCGATGAAATGCACGGTCATGCGGAAACTTCCCCAGAAATCGCCAGCGCGCAGGTGGCGCGCGGGGTGGAACGGCGCGGCAGCAGAAGGGTGGAGCCCGGCCCGGCGGCGGCCAGCGCTGCGGCCTCCGCGACCGAGGCGACGCCCACCGCGGCCTCGACACGGGCGGAGCGGGTCTGCACCCGGTCCTGAGCCGCCATCAACGCTGAATCGTCAACGAACTGGAGCGGCAAGGCGAGCCGCCGCGCCGCCTCCGCCACGCCGGCTTCGTTGCGCTTGCGCATCGGTGCCGCCAATTGCACGGCGCGGCGCGCGGTCTCGTCCAGCGCGGCCTCCTCTAAGGCGGCGCGGACCAGCCCGGCGATCTCGTCACCGGGGCAGCCGGCCCGGCAACCGATGCCCGCCGCGATGATTCGATGCGCCGTCACAGCGGCTTCTCCGCCAGCCACAGCGTCACGGGCATCAGTGGGCGCCAGCCGGTGAAGCCGCCGATGGGCGCGGCGCGGCTGACGGCGATCTGCGACAACTGCCCGCCCAGCCGCTTGTGCGTGGCGATCAGCATCGCCTCGCTTTCCAGCGTCACGGCGTTGGCGACGATCCGCCCGCCGGGCTTCAGCGCCGACCAGCAGGCGTCCAGCACGCCGTCGTTGGTCAGCCCGCCGCCGATGAACACGGCGTCCGGCGCCGGCAAGCCGTCCAGTGCCTCCGGCGCCTTGCCGCGCACCAGCTCCAGCCCCGGCACGCCGAAGGCGGTGGCGTTGGCGGGAATTCGGGCGGCGCGGTCGGCCTTGTGCTCCACGGCGATGGCGCGGTTGGCCGGGTCGCTCAGCATCCATTCGACGCCGATGGAGCCGGAGCCGGCGCCGATGTCCCACAGCAGCTCGCCGCGGCGCGGGGCCAGCCAGGACAGGGTGACGGCGCGGATTTCGCGCTTGGTGATCTGGCCGTCATGCTCGAACCAGTCGTCGGGCAGGCCCGGCGCGCGGGGCAGGGCGCGGGCGCCGGGCACGGCGAGGCACTCCACCGCCAGTGTGTTGAGATCGGCCACCCGCTCCGCCGACCACGCGTCCGCCGTCGCAACGATGCTGCGTTCGCGAGGGCCGCCCATGGATTCCAGAGCGGTCAGGCGCGACGGTCCGAAGCCGCGCGCCGTCAGCAGCGCCGCCAGCTTGGCCGGAGTCGTTCCGTCCCAGCACAGAACCAGCAGCCGCACGCCCGGTTGCAGATGCGGAATGACCAGCTCCAGCGGGCGTCCGTGCACCGTCAGGGTGCCGCAGTCCTGCAGCGGCCAGCCCAGGCGGGCGGCGGCGAGGCTGAAGGATGACGGAGCCGGGACGATCGACAGTTCCTCAGCCGGAACGAGTTTCGACAGGGTGGCGCCGATGCCGTACCAGGACGGGTCGCCGCTCGCCAGAACACAGACCCGCCGGCCGCGCCGCGCCAGCAGGGCGGGGTAGGCGTCCGACAGGGGGGAGGGCCAGGGTAGGCGCTCCTGTCCGTTCAACTCAGGCACCAGCGCCAGATGGCGGGCGCCGCCGGCCAGCAGCTCCGCGCCTTCCACCAGCGCGCGGGCGGCGGGCGACAGACCGTCCCACCCGTCCTCGCCGATGCCGACGACGCTCAGCCAACGCCCCGCTGCCGTGCTATTCATGGTGCACCCCAAGGAGGACAAGCATGAAGGCGCTGATTCTGGGTGGCACCACCGAGGCCACGGCGCTGGCCCGCCTGCTCAGCGGCCATCCGCGCATCGACGCGACGGTGTCGCTGGCCGGGCGCACCAAGCAGCCGGTCCTGCCGCCCCTGCCGACCCGCATCGGCGGTTTCGGCGGCGTGGACGGGCTGGCGGCGCATCTTGTGGAGGCCGGCATCGGCGCGGTGGTGGACGCCACGCACCCCTTCGCCGACCAGATCTCCGCCAACGCCGCGGCGGCCTGCGCGCGGGTGGGCGTGCCGCTGCTGGTGCTGACCCGCAAGCCGTGGCAACCGGGCGAGGGCGACCGCTGGATCGGCGTGCCCGACATGGCGGCCGCCGCCGAGGCGCTGCGCCCGCTGGGCGGGAACGTCTTCCTGACCATCGGCCGGCAGGAGGTCGCGGCCTTCGAGGCGGTGCCGGACAAGCGCTACCTGATCCGCGCCGTCGATCCGCCGGAACCGGCACCGAGCCTGCCCGATTACCGTCTGATCCTCGACCGCGGCCCCTTCACGCTGGAGGGGGAGTGCGCCCTGCTGGAGAAGCATCGGGTGGATGTCATCGTCAGCAAAAACAGCGGCGGGAGTGCCACCGAAGCGAAGCTGGAGGCTGCACGGCGCCGGGGCATTCCCGTGGTGATGGTCGAACGCCCACAGGGTAATGGCGTGGCCGAGGTGCACGACGCGGCGGCGGCACTCAGGTGGTTGGAGGGGCTGTAGAGTCGGGGCCCCCTCCCGACCTCCCCCCGCTTCGCAGGGGGAGGAGATGATTCCCTCCCCTGCGGAGCGGGGGAGGGTTAGGGTGGGGGCACGTTTCGACACCGTCCTCACCCCCGCACCGCATAGCTGCGCGGCGTGTAGACCCACGGCTGCGCGCCCTCGCGCGGCACCAGCCGTGTGTGCGAGGCGCCGATGATGACGCAGGTCCGCATGTCGGCCTGCGCCGCGTCCACCGCACCCAGCGTCGTGATCGTCAGCGCCTCGTCGGGGCGTCCGACCGCCCGGGCGAGGATCACCGGCGTCTCGGCCGAGCGGTGGTCGCGCAGCGCGTCGAAGGCGGCGCCGAGCTGCCAGGGACGGGCGCGGCTGATCGGGTTGTAGAGCGCGATGACAAAATCCGCCTCTGCCGCCAGACGCAGGCGCTTCAGCACCACCTCCCATGGCTTCAGATTGTCGGACAGCGAGATGGCGCAGAAATCATGGCCGAGCGGTGCGCCGGCCCGCGCCGCCGCCGCCTGCATCGCGGAGATGCCGGGGTCGACCGACAGCGGCACGCGGTGCCACGCCGCGGGTGCCGCCGGATCGTCCAGCGCCTCGAACACCGCGGCGGCCATGGCGAAGATTCCGGGATCGCCGCCCGACACCACCGCCACCCGGCGGCCTTCCGCCGCCAGTTCAAGGGCGTGGCGGGCGCGGTCCAGCTCCACCCGGTTGTCGGAGGCGTGGCGCACCTGCGGCCCCGGCGGCACCCGGTCCACATAGGGGAAATAGCCGACGAGGTCGGTCGCCTCCGCCAGATCGCGCCGGGCCTCCGGGGTCAGCCAGTCCTCGGTGCCGGGGCCGAGCCCGACGACCTTCAGCCATCCTGTCATCGCCGCAGCCCTTCGCCGGGGATGACAATCTGCGAGAAGTAGGGGGCTGTCTCCGGCGCCTCGCGGAAGGGCATCACGCGCTGGTCCGCCATGCTCGCCCGCTCGATGTACCAGGCGCGGTCGGCCAGCCCGGCGGCCTCCACGGCGCGGCGGACCTTCGGCAGGTTCTGGCCCAACTTCATGATGACCGCGGCATCGGCGTTGCGCAGCGCGCGCAGAAGCGCCTCCTCCCCCAGCGTGCCGGGGATGACCGACAGCACGTCGTCGCGCAGGGTCAGCGGGCGCGGCAGCAGCGAGGCGCTGCACATCATCGAGGTCACGCCCGGCACCACCTCCGTCGGAAAGCGCGAGGCCAGCCGCAGGAACAGGTGCATGAAGCTGCCGTAGAAGAAGGCGTCGCCCTCGTTCAGCGCGGCGATGGAGCGCCCGGCGGCGAGATGCTCGGCCAGCCGCTCGGCGGACTCGTCGAAGAAGGCCTCGATCTGGCGGCCGTAGTCGGGGTGGCTGGGCGGCAGCTCGACCGTCACCGGATAGACCATCGGCAGTTCGATGTGTTCCGCCGTGATGCAGCCGTCGGCGATGCGCCGCGCCTGTCCGGAGGTGCCGCGCTTGCAGAAATAGGCGACCACCGGGCAGGCGCCGATGGTGCGCATGGCGCGGACGGTCATCAGGTCCGGGTCGCCGGGGCCGACGCTGACGCCGTAGAGAGTGCCAGTGGAGATGCCGGTGTTTTGCGGTTCGTTGCTCATTATTCCACGTCGCTCGCCAGGGCGTTGACCGCCGCCGCCGCCATGGCGCTGCCGCCGCGCCGGCCCTTGATCGCCAGGAAGGGCAGGCCGAAGGGCGCCTCGGCCAGCGCGTCCTTGCTTTCCGCCGCACCCACGAAGCCGACCGGGAAGCCCAGCACCGCCGCCGGCTTCGGCGCGCCGTCGCGGATCATCTCCAGCAGCTTGAACAGGGCGGTCGGCGCGTTGCCGATGGCGACGACGGAACCCGCGAGCCGGGGCACCCACAGCTCCAGCGCGGCGGCGGAGCGGGTGTTTTCGACCTGTTTGGCAAGCTCCGGCACCGCCGGGTCGCGCAGGGTGCAGACGACGGGGTTGTCGGCCGGCAGGCGCGCCCGCGTGATGCCGTGGGCGACCATCTCGCTGTCGCAGAGGATCGCCGCGCCGCCGCGCAGAGCCGCCCGCGCCGCCTTCCCCACGTCGTGGGAGAACATTAGGTCCCGGGCCGCGTCCACCATGCCGCAGGCGTGGATGACGCGCACCGCCACCGCCTTCAGGTCGTTGGGGATGGCCGAGAGGTCGGCCTCCGCCCGGATGGTGGCGAAGGACTGGCGGTAGATGGCCGCTCCATCGCGGATGTAGTCGTAAAGCGGCTCAGCGGACACGGGACAACTCCTCAACAGACAGATCGGCCCCAGACAAAGAGGCAACGGCATTTATAGCCTCGGACGGCGTCAGGCTGGACCGCCAGGGCGTGCCGCCGGGGGCGGCGTTCAGCGCGACGTCATAGACGCCGTCCCGCGCGGTGAGCGTGACATCCGCCGCGCCGGGATGGGCGCAGCCCTTCGCGCAGCCGGAGACATGCACCATCCGCACCGCCTCCAGCAAGCCCGCCGCGCGCTCGGCGATGGCGAGGCCGTCCGCGTGAGTGTCGGTGGTGCCGACGTCGCAGCCGGTGACCCCGCTGCAGGCGGTGAGCTTCAGGCGGATGTCTTGGTGGTCGAGGATGCCGCCGAGGGTTTTTGCTGTGTTCGCGGCGTCGTCCTGCGGGGCGGCCAGCAGCAGGGCGCGCCAGGGGGTGATGCGGATCTCAACGGTGAGGGCGGCCAGCGCCTCCAGCTTGTCGACGTCGAGGCGGCCGAAGGGGAAGGCGACGCCCAGCCATTTGGGTTGGGTGCCGAGGACGAGTCGGGTGGGCGGCGTTTGCCCCCACCCTGACCCTCCCCCGCTGCGCAGGGGAGGGGATTGAACCTCCCTCTCCTGCGGAGCGGGGGAGGGAAGGGGCCCATGCGCAGCATGGGAAGGGTGGGGGCAAGTGAGCAACCACGCTGCCACCCGCTCCCGCAACATCTCCACCCCCAGCGCCTTGACCAGCCCGGCCATGCGCCGCGGGGGCTCGGCCAGGGTCTGGCGAAGCTCCAGGAAGGCCCGCGCCAGCGCCGCGGCAAGCTCCACCAGATCGTCGGGGCGGCAGTGACCCAGCAGCGCGGCCTTCTTGAAATCACCCCCCAACCCGACGCGGAACAGCGGCCCGTCCACCGCCCCCTCCACCGCGTCGAAGCGCACGTCGGTGCTGCTGTCAAACAGAGTGGCCTGCCCGCCGCCGTCGACCAGCCAGCCGAACTTCGGCGGCAGCCGGTGGAGGTCCCGGTCCGCCGCCAGCCGGGCGTCGAGCGCCAGGGCGTAGGGCCGCACGTCCAGCACCGCCGTCCCGTCCAGCCCGGCGGTAGGGGAGGTCAGCACGTTGCGCACCGCCTCGCTCTCGGCGTCCGCCGAGACGTAGCCGAGCGCGCGAAGCTCGGCGATCAGCACCGCCATGTCCGCCGCGGTGACGCCGCGCAGTTGCAGGTTGCCGCGGTGGCTGAGATCGACCAGTCCGTTGCCGTAACGACGTCCCAGCTCCGCGATCCGTTTCGCCGACGCGGCGGGAAGCACCCCCGCCGGGACGCGCACGCGGACCAGCAGACCGTCGCCGACCTCCATGGGGGCCAGAACGCCGGGGCACATGCCGCGCCGGCGGGGAGGGTTGCGGAGTTGGGTGATCGCGCTCATGCGGACATCTCCTTGCGGCGGCGCAGATCGTCGCCCGTCGAATTGCGGCGTGGGTGCCAGAGA
This sequence comes from Azospirillum brasilense, assembly GCF_001315015.1. Classification (NCBI taxonomy): domain Bacteria; kingdom Pseudomonadati; phylum Pseudomonadota; class Alphaproteobacteria; order Rhodospirillales; family Azospirillaceae; genus Azospirillum; species Azospirillum brasilense. The sequence continues at coordinate 265,388 of NZ_CP012915.1, forward strand.
CCGCGCTCCAAAGCCTCGGTCAACCGGTCCAGGATATGCCGGGCGGCGGCCGGATTGGACTGCGCCAGGAAGTCCCACACCCGCTGGTCGTCCACATAGGCGTCGTACAACTGGTCGAAATGATGGGGCCGCACCGCCGTGGTGGTCGCGGCGAAGGCGAACAGCGTGTCCACGCTCGCCGCCAGCTCCCCGGCGCCGCGGTAGCCGTGGCGCATCATGCCGTCGATCCAGCGCGGGTTGGCCGCCCGGCCGCGCAGCACGCGGGCGATCTCCTCGCCCAGCGTGCGGACGGTCACGCTCTCCGGTTCGGAGCTGTCGAGGTGGTAGAGCGCCGGGTCGTTGGCCGGGTCGTCGTTGGCCAAGGCGGCGGCGGCGGAGAAGCCGCCCTCATACTGCATGAAGCCGTCGGTGGAGAGGACGTCGTGCTCCCGCTGGTCCTGGTGGTGGACCAGCGCGTCGGCCCCGCCGATGCGGCGGCGGAACAGGCTGGGAAGCGGAACGCCCTCCAGCCCCTTGCCGTAGGCGTGGCAGCTTCCTTCCAGATAGGCGGCGCCGAAGTCGGCCCGCGCGGCCCAATCGCCGCGCGCGATCAGGCCGGGCAGAGCCGTGCCGTAAGCGCCGGGGGCCGCGCCGAAGACCCGCGCGCTGGCCCATCGCTCGGCCTCTGCCGCCGGGGTGCCGCCGGCTTCCAGCTCGGCGCGGTCGGTGCGGAGCGCGGATGCGACGGGATTCACGTCGGCGGGCTCGTCCTCCGCCATCACGGCGCGGACGGCCTGATCGAACAGGGCGATCTGCTGCGGAAAGACGTCGCGGAACAGGCCGGAGATGCGCAGAGTCACGTCCACCCGCGGGCGGCCGAGGACGGAGGCCGGCATCACCTCGAAGCCGGTCACCCGGCCGGAACCGTTCTCCCACAGCGGGCGCACGCCGAGCAGCGCCATGGCCTGGGCCAGTTCGTCGCCGCCGGTGCGCATGGCCGGCGTGCCCCAGCAATCCACCACCAGCCGCTTCGGCCAATCGCCATGGTCCTGCAGGTAGCGGGTGATCAGCGCGTCCGCCGCCTGCCAGCCCAGCGTCCAGGCGGTCGGCGTCGGCACGCCGCGCGGGTCGAGCGCGTAGAGGTTCCGCCCGGTGGGCAGCGTGTCCGCCCGTCCCCGCGCCGGAGAACCGCCGGGGCCGGGCTTGACGAAGCGCCCGTCGAGCCCGGCCAGCAAGGCGGCCATCTCCGCCTCGCCGCAGGTGTCCAGCGCCGGGGCGACGTCCTCGGCCGTGGCGAAGCGCGCGACGGCGGCGAGCAGGCGGGCGCGGCGCTCCGGCTCCGGCGTGGTGCCGAAGACGTGCAGCCCGTCGCGGATCTGCATCTCCTTGATGTCGCAGAGATGGGCGTCGAGGCGGCTGAGGATGGCGTCGGGGTCGTCGTCGGGCCGCAGGTTGCAGTCGGCGGCGACGCCGGAGGTCCAGGCCAGATCCAGGATGGTCTGCCGCAGCGTGCCCAGCCGCCGCGGGTCCAGCCCGGTCGCCATCGAATATTCGTCGATCGCCGTTTCAAGCGCGGCGAGGTCGCCGTGCAGCCCGGCCTCGACCGGCGGCGGCGTCAGGTGGCCGATCAGCACGGCGCCCAGCCGGCGGCGCGCCTGCACGCCCTCGCCGGGGTTGTTGACGATGAAGGGGTAGAGACAGGGCAGGGGGCCGGCGACGATCTCCGGCCAGCAATCGGCGGACAGCGCCACGGCCTTGCCCGGCAGCCATTCCAGCGTCCCGTGTGCGCCCACCTGCACCAGCGCGTGGATGCCCAGCACATGGCGGAGCCAGAGGTGGAAGGCGTAATAGCCGTGGCTGGGCGGCGTCTCCGGGTCGTGGTGCTGGGTGGTGGTCAACGGGCCGTGGCCGCGGCTCGGCTGCACGGCGACGGCGACGTTGCCGCAGGCCAACACCGTGAAGCGGAAGACGGCACCGTCAGCCAGCGGGTCGGCCTCCTCGTCGCCCCAACATGCCGCGATGCGGGTGCGGGCCTCGTCGGGGGCGAGGCGGCGGTAGTCCTCCAAACTCAGCAGGGCGGTGGCGCCGCCGGTCAGCGCCTCCATCAGGGCGGCGGGGCCGGCGGGAAGCCCGTCCAGCGCGTAGCCCTCGGCGCGCAGCCGTTCCAGGATGCCGACGACGCTCGCCGGGGTGTCGAGGCCGACCGAATGCCCGATGCCGCCGCCCGGCCCCGGATAGTCGGACAGCACCAGCGCCAGCTTGCGCTCGGCCCGCGGCGTGGTGCCCAGCCGCACCCAGGCGGCGGCCAGATCGGCGGCGAAGGCCACGCGGTCGGGCACCGGGCGGATCAGCGTCGGGGCAAACTCCAGATCGGGGTCCGGCGCCCCTTCGGCCTTGAAGGCGATGGCGCGGGTCAGGATGCGCCCGTCCATCTCCGGCAGCACGACGTTCATGGCGAGGTCGGACGGCCCCATGCCGCGGGCGGAGCGGCGCCAGCCCTCCTCCGGCGTGGTGGACAGCACGGCCTGGAGCACCGGCGTGCCGTTGGCCTCCAGCGGCGACCCATCCTCGCGCGCCGCCGAGAAGCCGGTCAGGTTCATCACGACGGCGGCGTCGCGGGCGGTCAGGGTGGCGCGCATCCAGGCGGCGCAGTCCGGCTCCTTCAGGCTCGCCACGAACAGCGGCAGCGGGGCGAGGCCGCGCGCGGCCAGCGCGTCGCACAGCGCGTGCACCGGCTCCAGATCGCCGGCCAGCAGGTGGGAGCGGTAGAAGACGACCGGCGCGCAGGGGGCGATGGTTTGGCCGGTGACGTGGCCGGACCAGCCCTCATAAACGCCGAAGCGCGGGACCGGCGCCGGCTCGCGCCAGGGACGCTCCTGCCCGGCCAGCGTGGCGGCGTAGGCCAGCAGGTTGGCCATGTTGTCCGGCCCGCCTTCGGTGAATCCACGCCACAGCCGTTGCGCGGCCTCGGCCGGGACGGTGCCGTAGCCCTCCAGGGCGGGGTTCGGCTGGGCGCAGCCGGGCAGCACGGCCAGCGCCACCCCGGATTCCCGGCAGGCGGCGGCGACATGGTCCAGCCCGTAGCGCCAGTAGCCAGCCCCGCCGAGCAGCCGCAGAATGACCAGCTTCGCCTTGCGGATCACCGACTCGACGTAGAGGTCCACCGACAGCGGGTGCCCCAGCCGCGCAAGATTCGCCAGCCGCAGGGTGGGCAACTCGTCACGGTGGCGCTTCCAGCAGGCGGCAAGCGCTGTCAAGTCGCTGTCGGAGAAGGACAGGACGACGAGGTCCGCCGGGCTCTGCCCCAGGTCCACGGCCTGGGGGCCGGCGTCGAGGTCTTCCTGGCGGGCGGCGAGTAGGTGCATGGGCCACAGCTTTGCAAACACTCCCTCTCCCGCCCCGGGAGAGGGTGCCCGCGAAGCGGGCGGGTGAGGGTGCGGGCAAGGATCGCTGCGGTCTCCGCGGGCGACCCTCACCCTCCCGCTCTGCGAGCGGGCCCCTCCCTCTCCCGGGACGGGAGAGGGCTTTTATGACAGCGCCGCGGTGACGGCGTCGCGGTCCAGGCCCGTCTCGCCGATCACCACGAGACGGCTGCGGCGCGGCTCGTCGGGCTTCCAGAAGCGGTCGAAATGGGTCTGGATGCGCGTTCCCACGCCCTGCACCAGCAGGCGCATCGGCTTGCCCGGCACGTCGATGAAGCCCTTCAGGCGCAGCACGCCATGGGCGGCGGCGACCCGCTCCAGAGTCTTCGCCAGCGCCGCCGGGTCGGGCTGCGGGCCGAGTTCCACGACGAAGCTGGTGAAGTCGTCGTGGTCGTGGCCCTCCTCCTCGTCATGGTGGCTCGGGCGGTTGGCGAGGTCGTCCTCGGCCCCGGCGCCGACGCCGAGCAGCACCACCGGATCGACCTTGCCGTTGCTGGCGCGCAGGATCTTGGCCTCGCGCCCAGTGCCGCCCTCAGCCATGCCGCCCTCCGCCATGGCGGCGCGGATCAGGTCCTCGACCTTCGCCAGATCGGCGGCACCGACCAGATCGGTCTTGTTCACCACGATCAGGTCGGCGCAGAGGAGCTGGTCCTCGAACACCTCCTCCACCGGGGTCTCGTGGTCGAGCTGCCCGGCCTCGGCGGCCTGGGCGGCCAGCGCCGCCGGATCGGGGGCGAAGCGGCCCTCCGCGGCGGCGGCGGCGTCGACCACCGCAACCACCCCGTCCACTGTCACCCGCGTCTTGATCGCCGGCCAGTGGAAGGCCTGGACCAGCGGCTTCGGCAGGGCGAGGCCGCTCGTCTCGATGATGATGTGCTCCGGCGGCTGGGGGCGGGCCAGCAGCTTCTCGATGGCCGGGACGAAATCGTCGGCGACGGTGCAGCACAGGCAACCGTTCGCCAGCTCGATCACGTCGTCCTCGCTGCAGGTCGGATCGCCGCAGGCGCGCAGGATCTCGCCGTCGATGCCGACGTCCCCGAACTCGTTGATGATGAGCGCCAGACGGCGTCCGGCGGCCTGCTCCAGCAGGCTGCGGATCAGCGTCGTCTTCCCGGCGCCGAGAAAGCCGGTGATGACGGTGGCCGGGGTCTTCCCGGCGGTCAGCGGGCCGGTGGTCATCGGCCGTCTCCTGAAAATGGAAAGAGGGGATGGAGTGGGGCGTCGGTCCGCCGGTCAGCGGAGCGGATGCCCGGCGGCCAGCGACGGAGCGGCGGCCGGGAGCGGCAAGGCGGACGGACTGAGGACGGCGCGATGCGTCATGATCTGGTTTCCCTGTCTCCGCCACACCCGGCGGATTGGATGAGTGTCGGTCCGGCGGCAGGTTTCCTGGCTCGCGGGTCGTCGCCGCGCCTCCCGCCTTCCCGGCCTGACGGCCCGTGGCATTTCCGGAGGCGGACTCGCCGCATACAGTTGCGGGGGCAGCCGCGGCCTTGGACCCCATCCGGGTCCGCACCGCATTCCCTATTATCCCCGTGCCTTCACGGCGGACGGGGCACCGTCGGAGGCGCAGAATTGCAGGCGGACCCCCGTTTTGCAAGCGGCCATTTGGCGCCCGGAAATCATGCCGCCGAACCCGGAACGCTCCGTTCATCCCGCCGTTGGTGTGTCGGAAGATTGGTACAGTCTGTCTGGAAAGCTGACACTCCGGACCGCGTGCGATGCCCGTCGCCGCCTTTGATGAATTTAACGATTTCAACGAATTAACGAATTTTCCCGCAATTGGCATGCCCTGTGCTTATATCAGCGTAACCAAAAACGCGGACCGGCAGACGACGCGGACGAACAGGGAGGGAAAAGCGGCACCCATGGCCGACGACATCATTCTGGAAGCGCGCGGACTCTCAAAGGAGTTCAAGGGCTTCATCGCGGTGAAAGAGGTGAACCTCCAGGTTCGCCGCGGCACGATCCACGCGCTGATCGGCCCCAACGGCGCCGGCAAGAGCACGGTCTTCAATCTGCTGACCAAGTTCCTGACGCCGACGCGCGGCCAGATCCTCTACAAGGGGCGCGACATCACCGCCATGAAGCCCGCCGACGTGGCGCTGCTCGGCATGGTGCGCTCCTTCCAGATCTCCGCCGTCTTCCCGCATCTCAGCGTGCTGGAGAATGTCCGCGTCGCGCTGCAGCGCCCGCGCGGCACCAGCTTCCATTTCTGGAAGCCGGAGGCCAGCCTCTACGACCTGCACGCCCGCGCCGAGGAGCTGATCGAGGCGGTGAACCTGACCCCCTGGGCCGGCCACACCGCCGCCGAGCTGCCCTACGGCCGCAAGCGCGCGCTGGAGATCGCCACCACGCTGGCCCTCGACCCGGAGGTGATGCTGCTCGACGAGCCGCTGGCCGGCATGGGCCACGAGGACATCGAGGGCACCGCCGCCCTCATCAAGCGCGTCTCCGCCGACCGCACCATCCTGATGGTGGAGCACAACCTGTCGGTCGTCGCCCACCTGTCGGACACCATCACCGTGCTCCGCCGCGGCGAGATCCTGGCGGAGGGCGCATACGACGTCGTATCGCGCAACCCGCAGGTCATGGAAGCCTACATGGGGACGGGTGAGGTGGGCCATGCCTGATGGCGCGACTGTGAAAACGGCCATGCTGGAGATCCGCGACCTCCAGGCCTTCTACGGCGAGAGCCACGTGCTGCACGGCGTCAACATCGACGTGCGCCAGGGCGAGGTGGTGACTCTGCTCGGCCGCAACGGCGCCGGCAAGACGACCACCATGCGCTCGATCATGGGCATCGTCGGCAAGCGCAACGGCTCGATCCGCTTCCAGGGCAAGGAGCTGATCGGCATGGCGCAGCACAAGATCCCCCGCCTCGGCATCGGCTACGTGCCGGAAGAGCGCGGCATCTTCTCCTCCCTCAGCGTGGATGAGAACCTGATGCTGCCGCCGGTGGTGAAGTCGGGCGGCATGACCGTGCCGCAGATCTACGAGCTGTTCCCCAACCTCCAGGGCCGCGGCACCACCCAGGGCACGCGCCTGTCGGGCGGCGAGCAGCAGATGCTGGCCATCGCGCGCATCCTGCGCACCGGCGCCGACCTGATCCTGCTCGACGAGCCGACCGAGGGGCTGGCCCCCGTCATCATCGAGCAGATCGGCGTGGCGGTGCGCAAGCTGAAGCAGCGCGGCTTCACCATCGTGCTGGTGGAGCAGAACTTCCGCTTCGCCGCGACCATCGCCGACCGCCACTACGTGATGGAGGAAGGCCATGTCGTGGACATGATCCCCAACGACCAGCTCGCCCAGAACATGGACAAGCTGCACACCTATCTGGGTGTCTGACCAAATCACCCCCTCTGCTGAACACACGCAAAACAAAGCCAATCGAAGGGAGTTCGAAATGCTCAAGACGTTGCTTTGCGGGACCGCATTGCTGGCGCTGACCGCCGGGGCCGCGCACGCCCAGGTCTCCAACAACGTGATCAAGATCGGCGTGATGAACGACCGGTCCGGCATCTACGCCGACCTCGCCGGCGAAGGCTCGGCCATCGCCGCCCGTCTGGCGGCCGAGGAGTTCGGCGGCAAGATCGCCGGCGCGCCGATCGAGATCGTCGTCGCCGACCACCAGAACAAGGCCGACATCGCCGCCAACACGGCGCGCGAGTGGATCGACGCCGGCAACGTGGACGTCATCGCCGACGTGCCGAACTCGGCCGCGGCGCTGGCCGTGCAGGGCATCACCAAGGACAAGAAGCGCATCTTCCTGATGTCCGGCCCGGGCTCGACCGACCTCAGCGGCAAGTCGTGCAGCCCCTACGGCTTCCAGTGGACCTACGACAACTACGCCATGGCCGCCGGCACCGCCCGCGCGCTGGTCGAGCAGGGCAAGAAGAACTGGTTCTTCATCACCGCGGATTACGCCTTCGGCCACTCGCTGGAGGATGAGACCACCAAGATGGTCAAGCAGCTCGACGGCAAGGTCGCGGGCAACGTCCGCCATCCGCTGGGCACCGCCGACTTCTCGTCCTACCTGCTGCAGGCCCAGGCCTCCAAGGCCGACGTGATCGGCCTCGCCAACGCGGGCGGCGACGCCACCAACGCGGTCAAGCAGGCGTCGGAGTTCGGCATCACCCAGTCGGGGCAGAGCCTCGCCGGCCTGCTGCTGTTCATCAGCGACGTGAACGCGCTGGGCCTCCAGGCCGCCCAGGGCCTGCTGCTGACCACCGGCTTCTATTGGGACACGGATGACCAGACCCGCGAGTGGACCAAGAAGTTCGAGGCCAAGGCCGGCCGCAAGCCGACCATGGTCCAGGCCGGCGTCTATTCCGCCGTCCGCCACTATCTGAAGGCGGTCGAGGCGGTCGGCTCCGATGATCCGGACAAGGTCGCCGCCAAGATGCGTGAAACCACGGTCGAGGACATGTTCACCAAGAACGGCAAGATCGCCGCCAACGGCCGCATGTTCCACGACATGTATCTGGCCCAGGTGAAGACCCCGGCCGAGTCCAAGGGCCCCTGGGACTACTACAAGATCGTGAAGACGATCCCGGCCGAGCAGGCGTTCCTCGACCCGGCCAAGAGCGGTTGTTCGCTGGTGAAGTAAGGTTGTCGCGTCGGGCCCCCTCCCAACCCTCCCCCACCTTCGGTGAGGGAGGGCTAAGTTCCCTCCCCTGCGCAGCGGGGGAGGGTTAGGGAGGGGGCTCCACCCCAAGCACCCAATCAAAAAAACACAAGTCCGATACACAGGGAGGGACGGTCATGTTCGACTTGCTGGGGGTGCCGCCCCAGGTCCTGTTCGGCCAGCTTCTGCTCGGCCTCATCAACGGGTCCTTCTACGCGCTGCTCAGCCTTGGGCTGGCGGTCATCTTCGGCATGCTGAACGTCATCAACTTCGCCCACGGCGCGCTCTACATGATCGGCGCCTTCGTGGCGTGGCTGCTGCTGACGAAGCTCGGCCTCGGCTACTGGTGGGCGCTGGGCCTGTCGCCGCTGATCGTCGGGTTGCTCGGCGTGGTGCTCGAAAAGACCATGCTGTCGCGCCTTTACAAGCTCGACCATCTCTACGGCCTGCTGCTGACCTTCGGCCTCGCCCTGATCATGGAAGGCGCCTTTCGCCATTTCTACGGCGTGTCGGGCCAGCCCTATCCGATCCCGGACGCGCTCAAGGGCGGCCAGAACCTCGGCTTCATGTTCCTGCCCAACTACCGCGGCTGGGTCGTCGTCGCCTCGCTGATCGTCTGCTTCGGGACGTGGTTCGCCATCGAGCGGACGCGGCTCGGCGCCTACCTGCGCGCCGCCACGGAAAACCCCGTGCTGGTCCAGGCCTTCGGTATCAACGTGCCGGTGATGATCACCGCCACCTACGGCTTCGGCGTCGCACTGGCCGGGCTGGCCGGCGTGCTGGCGGCGCCGATCTACCAGGTGTCGCCGCTGATGGGCACCAACCTCATCATCGTCGTCTTCGCGGTGGTGGTGATCGGCGGCATGGGCTCCATCCTCGGCGCCATCGTCACCGGCCTTGGGCTGGGGCTGCTGGAAGGCCTGACCAAGGTCTTCTACCCCGAAGCCTCCAACATCGTGGTGTTCGTCGTGATGGCGATCGTCCTTCTCATCAAGCCCGCGGGCCTCTTCGGACGGGAGCGCTGAGCCATGGCCGCCCAAATCAAGACGACCGACACCCAGACGACCACCATCGCGCTGCGCCGTCCGGGGCAGGACAGCACCCGCAACGCCATCATCCTCGGCATCGGCCTGCTGATCGCGCTGGCGGCACCCTACGTGCTGTACCCCGTCTTCGTGATGAAGGTGCTGTGCTTCGCGCTGTTCGCCTGCGCCTTCAACCTGCTGATCGGCTTCGCCGGGCTGCTGAGCTTCGGCCACGCCGCCTTCTTCGGCGGGGCGGCCTACATCACCGCCCATTCCGCCAAGGTCTGGGGGCTGGGGCCGGAGGTCAGCATCCTGCTCGGCATGGGCTTCTCCGCCCTGCTGGGCCTCGCCTTCGGCGCGCTGGCGATCCGCCGGCAGGGCATCTACTTCGCCATGATCACGCTGGCGCTGTCGCAGATGGTCTTCTTCATGGCGCTGCAGCTCAAATTCACGGGCGGCGAGGACGGCATCCAGGCGGTGCCGCGCGGGCATCTGTTCGGCGTGATCGACCTGAACAACTCGCTGTCCATGTACTACTTCGTGCTGGCGGTGTTCCTGGTCGGCTTCGCGGTGGTCTGGCGCGCGGTGCATTCGCCCTTCGGTCAGGTCCTGAAGGCGATCCGCGAGAACGAGCCGCGCGCCGTGTCGCTCGGCTACCGGACGGAGCGTTACAAGCTGTTGGCCTTCGTGCTGTCGGCGAGCCTCGCCGGACTGGCCGGCGGGACCAAGGCGCTGGTCTTCCAGCTCGCCTCGCTGACCGACGTGACGTGGCAGATGTCGGGCGAGGTGGTGCTGATGACGCTGCTCGGCGGCATGGGCACGCTGCTCGGCCCGGTGGTGGGTGCCGCCATCGTCGTCACGCTGGAAAGCTATCTGGCGGCCACCAGCATGCCGGTTCCGGTGGTGATCGGCGCGATCTTCGTGGTCTGCGTGCTGGTCTTCCGCCGTGGTATCGTGGGCGAACTTCAGGCCCGCTTCGGCCGTCGCTGAACGTCAAGAACCGAACGGCATAAAAAGCCAAAATCAGGAACCGCAAGATGGATCAACCGCCCCCTGGTCAATTGCTTTCTGATCAGCCGCTGTGGACCCCGTCGGAGGCGCGCGTGGCCGCCTCCAACCTGACGGCTTTCCGGCAGGCCGCGAGCGCCCGCTTCGGGCTGCGGCTGGACGATTACGACGCGCTCTACGACTGGTCGGTCGCCGGCAAGGAGGATTTCTGGCGCTTCCTGTGGGAGTGGGCCGGGCTGACCGGCGACCTCGGCGGCGTCGCGCTGGCCGATGGCGACAAGATGCCCGGCGCCCGCTGGTTCCCCGAGGCCAGCCTGAACTACGCCGAGAACATGCTCGCCAACGCGCCGGAAGGCGAGGCGGTCGTCTTCTGGGCCGAGGACAAGGTCAAGCGCCGCTGGTCCGGCGCCGAGCTGAAGGCCGAGGTGTCCCGTCTCCAGCAGGCGCTCAAGGCCGCCGGCGTCGGCAAGGGCGACCGCGTCGCCGCCGTCGTCCCCAACATGCCCGAGACGCTGGCCGCCATGCTCGCCACGGCCAGCCTCGGCGCCATCTGGTCCTCCTGCTCCCCCGACTTCGGCGCCCAGGGCATCACCGACCGCTTCGGCCAGATCGAGCCGACGGTCCTCTTCGCCCCCGACGCCTACTGGTACAACGGCAAGAGCCACGACGTCCGCGCCAAGATCGCCCAGGTGCTGACCGAACTGCCCACCGTCAAGGCCGCCGTCATCATCCCCTACGTCAACGAGACGCCGGACGTCTCGGCCATCCGCGGCGGCGTCACCTGGGGCGACTTCATCGCCCCCTTCGCGGCGGCGGAGCCGAGCTTCGAGCGGGTGGCCTTCAATCACCCGCTGTTCATCCTCTATTCGTCGGGCACCACTGGCAAGCCCAAGTGCATCGTCCACGGCACCGGCGGCACGCTGCTCCAGCACGTCAAGGAGCACCGGCTGCACAGCGACGTGAAGCCGGGTGATCGGGTGTTCTACTACACCACCTGCGGCTGGATGATGTGGAACTGGCTGGTTTCCGGGCTGGCCGCCGGGGCGACGCTGCTGCTCTACGACGGCTCGCCCTTTGCGCCGGATGGCAACATCCTGTTCGACTATGCCGACGCCGAAGGCATGACGCTGCTCGGCACCTCGGCCAAGTTCATCCAGCAGGCCGAGAAGTCGGGGCTGGAGCCGATGCGCACGCACCGGCTGGACACGCTGCGGGCGCTCGCCTCGACCGGCTCGCCGCTGATGCCGGAGAACTTCGCGTACGTCTACCGGGCCATCAAGACGGACATCCATCTGGCCTCGATCAGCGGCGGCACGGACATCGTGTCCTGCTTCGTGCTGGGCAACCCGACGGCCCCGGTGTGGGCGGGCGAGTTGCAGACGGCGGGGCTCGGCATGGCGGTGGCGGCCTTCGACGACGCCGGCCATGCGGTCAGCGGCGAGAAGGGGGAGCTGGTCTGCACGCGGCCCTTCCCCTGCATGCCGGTGGGCTTCTGGGCCGACCCGGACGGGGCGAAGTACCGGGCGGCCTATTTCGAGCGCTTCCCCAACGTGTGGACGCACGGCGACTTCATCGAGCGCACCGTTCATGGCGGCTGGGTGATCTATGGGCGCTCGGACGCGGTGCTGAACCCCGGCGGGGTGCGCATCGGGACGGCGGAGATCTACCGGCAGGTGGAGCAGCTTCCGGAGATCCTGGAGGCGGTGTGCATCGGCCAGGAATGGGACGGCGACGTGCGCGTCATCCTGTTCGTGGTGCTGCGCGAGGGGCTGACCCTCGACAAGGCGCTGGAGGACACGATCCGCAAGCGCATCAAGGAGAATTGCTCGCCGCGGCACGTCCCGGCGCGCATCGTGGCGGTCAAGGACATCCCGCGCACGCGCTCGGGCAAGATCACCGAACTGGCGGTGCGCGACGCGGTGCACGGCCGCCCGATCAAGAACACCGAGGCGCTGGCCAATCCCATGGCGCTCGACGAGTTCCGCGAGCGCCCGGAACTGGAAGGCTGACCGGCGTCCAGCCCTCTCCCCGGCGGGGGGAGGGCACCCAAACCAACAAGACAACAGAGGATAAGCCATGACCTTGACTCAGAAGGTCGCGGTGGTCACCGGCTCGACCAGCGGGATCGGCTTGGGCATCGCGCGGGCGTTGGCCGGAGCCGGGGCGGACGTGGTGCTGAACGGTTTCGGCGACGCGGCCGCCATCGAGGAGCTGCGCGCCGGTCTGGCGGCGGAGTTCGGCGTGCGCGTCGGCTATCACGGCGCCGACCTGTCCAAGCCGGCGGAGATCGCCGCGCTGATCGGCCACGCGGAGGAGACGTTCGGTTCGGTCGATGTGCTGGTGAACAACGCCGGCATCCAGCACGTCGCCCCGGTGGAGGACTTCCCGGCCGACCGCTGGGACGCGGTGATCGCGCTCAACCTGTCCGCCGTCTTCCACGGCACCCACCACGCTCTGCCGGGTATGAAGCGGCGCGGCTGGGGGCGCATCCTCAACATCGCCTCCGTGCACGGCCATGTCGCGTCGGTCAATAAGTCGGCCTACGTCGCGGCCAAGCACGGCGTGGTCGGGCTGACCAAGACGGTGGCGCTGGAAACGGCGAGCACCGGCGTCACCTGCAACGCCATCTGTCCGGGCTGGGTGCTGACCCCGCTGGTGCAGAAGCAGATCGACGCGATCGCCTCGACCAAGAACATCCCGGAGCCGCAGGCGAAGGCGGAACTGCTCGGCGCCAAGCAGCCCTCCGGCGCCTTCGTGACGCCGGACGAGCTGGGCGGGCTGGCGGTTTTCCTGTGCTCCGATTCAGCGGCGCAGATGACCGGCGCCAGCCTGCTGATGGACGGCGGCTGGACCGCGCAGTAAGGGCTTTGCTGCCCTCTCCCGCCTCGGGGCGGGAGAGGGGTTCATCATCACTTCTGGACGTTGGCGGCGGTCTGGCCGAAGAGGATCTTCTTGCCCTCGTCGGTGACCGACGGGCGCTTGGCCAGTTCCGCACCCTTCTCATAGGCGCGGACGGTCGCCGGGCGGGCCTGGATCGCTTCGAACCAGCGCTTCAGCTCCGGGAAGTCGGCGAGGTTCTGGCGCTGCCGCTCGTGCGGGACGACCCAGGGGTAGCAGGCCATGTCGGCGATGGTCAGCTCGTCGCCGGCGATGAAGGCGCGGCCGGCCAGACGCTTGTTCAGGACGCCGTAGAGCCGGTTGGTTTCCTTCACATAGCGGTCGATGGCGTAGGGAATCTGTTCGGGCGCGTACTGCACGAAATGGTGGTTCTGCCCGGCCATCGGGCCGAGGCCACCCACCTGCCAGAACAGCCACTCCAGAACCGTCTTGCGGCCCCGCAGGTCGGCGGGCAGGAACTTGCCGGTCTTCTCCGCCAGATAAATCAGGATCGCGCCGGATTCGAAGACGGACACCGGCTCCCCGCCGTCGGCCGGAGCGCGGTCGACGATGGCCGGCATGCGGTTGTTGGGGGACATCGCCAGGAAGTCCGGCTTGAACTGGTCCCCGGCGGAGATGTCCACGGGATGGATCGTGTAATCCAGCCCGGCCTCTTCCAGGAACAGCGTGATCTTGTGCCCGTTGGGGGTCGGCCAATAGTGAAGGTCGATCATGGCGGTCCTTCCGGTTTGTCTCCAGCCCCGAAAAGTGATGGAGCGAACGGTTTCAGGCAACCCGCGCCGTGCGCGGATCAGCCCTCCGGAAGGGGCAGGCGACGGGCGCAACGTCGCGGCCCCCGAAATGTTGAATACGGTGAACCGACAATCAGCATGAGGACCGTCATGAGCGACGACCGGACACCCGCCACCCAGCCCCAGCGCAAGGACGACCGGATCGACGAGGCCCAAGAAGGCACCGCCAAGCCTGATCGGGGCAAGCCCGACCAGGGCGGCGAGGCCGAACTGACCGAGAAGGAGGAACAGAAACGCGGCGGCGCCAACAAGTCCACGCCGGGGCCGATCTACGACGTGTGAAGCCGGGCCCTGACGACCAACCTTTCACGAGACGAGCGCCAGGGTGGGGTCGGGCGGTATCGGCGTGGCGTCTTCCAGCGTCCGGGCCACCTCGTCCAACGGGGCGGCGACCACCAGCGGTTCGGAGCGTCCGGCGAAGGTGATTTCAGTCCGCTCCCCCTCGGTTCCGCGCAGGTAGAGAACGCCCGCGGCGTTGATCAGGACCGGTGCCCCGGCGCGGTCGGTGAATTCGATGAACTTCATGCAGGACTCCCACGGAGGTTGCATCACGCTTGGACTGTCTCAAACACGCAAAGAGGGTGGCGGGTTCGCTTCTCCGGATGGCACTGCCCATTCGGTGCCCCGCCGGCTCGTTCCATTGCGCGCAATCAGCCCCTTGATTGATGCACCGCATCGACAAACATGGGCGCTGCGGGCCACGTCGGCCCGCGCCGTCCGCGAACAAGGAACAGATGCCGTGAAGTTGCTCGTCGTCGAAGACGACCCGTTGATCGGGCCCGCCATCAAGGCCGTGATGGAGAATGCCGGTTACACGGTCGTCGGCCCTCTGCGCGACGCCGCCAAGGCGACGCGGCTGGGGGTCCGGGAACAGCCGGATCTTGCCCTGGTGGACGTCTATCTGGCCGGGGGTGAGAACGGGCTGACGCTGGCCCGCAAGCTGTGGGAGGAACACAACATCCCCTCCCTGCTGATCACCGGCTTCGACCACCGCGGCGAGGAGGCGCGCGATTTTGCGGTCGGCCTGCTGCGCAAGCCGGTGATGCCCGACGCGCTGGTCGATGCCGTCGGAGCCGTCGGGGAAATTCTTGCGGGGCTGCGCCCGTCCTCCATTCCCCCGGCGCTGGAACTGTTCGGGCGGCCCGAGCGCTTGCCCGCCGCAGTGCCGCAGCCGGCGCCCCAGTCGTCGCCGCAACCCGTACAGCAGCCCATGCGGCGGCAGGGCTGAGACCCTGAGGCCTCGCCCTGCCATTTTCGCATGCTTTAAACAGTATCCTTAGACAATGACCGTTGGTCAGCGGTCCGGACTCTCTTCCGGACCGCCCGGCGCGGGTGCTTCCGCCGGCTGAGCGGAATTCTGCGCGGGGGCCGCGACGGATGAAACGTCCTGCGGCTTGGTGTTCTCGGAGCCGTTGCTGGGGTCCAGCTCGACCCACTGGCGATGATCGCTCATGACTTGTCTCCCGTCCGTCTGTGGTCGCGTCCCGTGGTGCAGGAATGGTCCGATGAGGCGCCTCTCGTTTCTCGGGTTCGGGCGCCTGTCCTTTGGAATAACGCGTGGCGAAGGGATTCGATCAATCCCGAGCGAAGAAATCGGGTATTTTGTGAGGCAGCCCTGTCAAGGGGGCTCTTTCAAAAGCCCCCGCGGGCCAGCGCCGGTTCACCGCGCCGCAACAGCCGGCGAGCCAGCGACAGCGGGGTACGCAACATCTGGCGGACGGCGGCGCGGGGGCCGAGCGGTTTCTCGATCGCGTAGTATTTGCGGATCGTCTCCCGCACTTCCCAGACGCCGGTGAAGCCCCTGGGAATGACGAAGGCGTCGCCCTCTCCATGCTCCTGCGGCGCGCCGTCCCGGGGGGTGATGACCACCCGCCCGGCCAGCAGGACGCAGAACTCCTCGTAGGGCCAATCGGCCATGGCGATGGTGCCCGGCGTGCATTGCCAGACCCCGCAGGCGAACCGTCCCCCGCCGCCGTCGTAGAGGTTCAGGAAACTCTCCTGAGGGTCGCCGGACAGTACGATCCCGAAGACGGCGGGCTTGCCGGGATCGCTCCCGATCAGCCGCTGGTCGATGGGAACGAGCGCGCGGCGCGGCGGCGGGTTGCGGTCCATGGCACTCACCCCTCCCGCACCAGCAGCGCGACGGGGAAGTCCCGGAAGAGGTCGGCAGCGGTCACCGCGTCGGCGGCCTCCAGCGTCCCGTCGGTCAACGCGTTGCGCCAGCGCTGCCCGCGCGGCAGCGGGACGGAGGTGTCGCCCCAGTCCGGCGTCTCGCCCAGCGCGCCCACCAGCCGCGGGGCGGCGACCACCACGGTGTCGTCGCCCAGCCGGCGGGCGAAGGCCACCACATGCTCCGCCCGTTCGCCCGTCGCTTCCAGCGGCAGGTACTCCCCCTTGGCGAACAGGTCGGGCATGGCCGTCCGCAGGGCCAGGGCGCGCCGGGTCAGGGAGAGCTTCACCGCCCCGTCCTGCCAGCGGCTCAGCAGGCTGCCGATCGCCGCCCCCTCGACCTCGTCGAGCAGGCGGCGGCGGGCGTCGTAATCCACCGGGCGCCGGTTGTCGGGATCGACGAGGCTGAAGTTCCACAGCTCGCAGCCCTGGTAGATGTCCGGCACGCCGGGGCTGGTCAGCTTCAGCAGGGTCTGGGTCAGCCCGTTGACCATGCCGATGCGGGCAAGCCGCTCCTGGAAGGGCAGGAAGGCGTCGAAGAAGGCGTTGCTGCGCGTCACGTCCAGCGCGTCGTGGACGAAGCTGGTCATGGCGCTTTCATAGGCCTCGTCGGGGGCGGCCCAGGTGCTGTGGACCTTGGCCTCGCGCATCGACTTGGTCATGGCCCCGGCGAGGCGCTCCGCGAACTCCGTCATCGCCTGCGGGTCGAGGCTTGCGGGGTCCGCGCCGGTCAGCTCCGCCGGCCAAGCCCCGACGAGGAGCTGGTAGAACAGATACTCGTCGTTGCGGTCGGGCGGGGCGGTGCCCTCCACGTCGCCGCGGCGGGCGCGCAGCAGGCGGCTCCAGGTCTGAATCTGCCGCTCCCATTCCTCCGGCATTTCCGACAGGGCGTAGAGGCGGGCGCGGGTGTCCTCGCCGCGCTTGGTGTCGTGGGTGGTGCTGCCCAGCATGGCGTGGGGCCAGCGGGCGGCGCGCTCCGCGTTGGCGTTGTGGAAGTTGGCGGTGCCGACCCCGAAATGCTCCGGGTGCCCGCCCACCTCGTTCAACGCGGCCAGCCGGTTGTAGCGGTAGAAGGCGGTGTCCTCCAGCCCCTTGGCCATCACCGGACCGCTGTACTGCTGGAAGCGCATGGCGAAGCGCAGCACCTGCTGGCGGCTGTAGCCGCTGCGCGGCTGGGCCACCAGATCGGTGGTCAGCAGCCTGTGCAGGAAGTCGTAGGCGGAGCCGTCGGTGTTCGGATCGGCCTTGCGCGCCTGGGTGATCGCCCAATCGATGCTCCGCCGGTCCAGCTCGCTGACGCCGCGCCAGTCCACATAGGTGCGGTAGACCGGGAAGCGGGCAATGGTCTCCTTCAGCGCCTGATGCAGGATGTTGGCGGTAAAGTCGGCGGTGCGCGGGTTGGCGCGGGCGATGCGCGAGGCCTGCCGGGCCAGAACATGCAGCTCGCTGGACATCTCGCTGTCCATGATGCGGATTTTGCTCGTCCGCACCACCTCGTCGAAGCTCTCGCGCCGCCCGGTGAAGTCGGCGTAGAGGCGGGTGAAGGCCTCCTCCCCCCGCGGGTCGACGAACAGCCCGCCCATCAGGTTGGCGAACTCGTAGCCGGTGGTGCCGTCGATCGGCCAGTCCTCGCGCAGCCGCTCGTGGCGGGCGAGGATCTTCTCGACCACCAGATAGAAGGGCCGCTCCGTCGCCTCGGCCAGCCGCTCGCAATAGCCCCTGGGGTCGTAGAGGCCGTCGATGTGGTCGATGCGCAGCCCGTCCAGCGTGCCGTCGTCAACCAGCTTGAAGGCCAGCCGGTGGGCGACGTCGAACAACTCCCGCTCCTCCATGCGCAGGCCGGCGAGTTCGTTGATGTTGAAGAAGCGGCGGTAGTTGATGTCGTCCGCCGCCACCTTGAAATAGGCGGCGCGCCAGTTCTGGGCGGCGATCAGGTCGGTCAGGCGGCGCCAGCTCTCCGGCTCGCCCTCCTCGCCGCGGAAGCGCTTCAGCCGGCGCTCCACGGCCTCGGCCACGTCCGCCTTCTCGGAGACCAGGGCAGCCAGCTCGGCCTTCAGGGCGTTGGCGCGGCGGATCTGGTGCGGGCGCACCTGATCGAGATGGCGGAAGGCGTCGCCGATGCGCTCCAGGTCCGGCTGGTCGTCGCCGAGGATCGTGCCGTAGTCGGCGGGCCGGATGGGCAGCTTGTGGGTGTCGTAGGCCCAGACGGCGAAGCCGCCCGTTTCCTTGTCGAAGCGCAGCTCCAGCCCGCCGGATTCCAGCACCGCGCCGAACTGGTCGCCGAGCAGCGGCACCAGCACCTTGCCGTGCAGGTAGCGGCGGTCGGGCTCCCACTCGATGTCGAAGTAACCGGCATAGGGGCTGTCCGGTCCCCATTCCAGCACGTCCAGCCACCAACCGTTGTCCGACCCGCCGACGCCCATGTGGTTGGGCACGAAGTCGAGGATCTGGCCGAGCCCGTTGCGCTTCAGCGCCTCCACCATGCCATGGAAGGACTCCTCGCTGCCCAGCTCCGGGTTCAGGGCGTTGTGGTCGACGATGTCGTAGCCGTGGGTGCTGCCCGGCCGCGCCTTCATGTAGGGCGAGGCGTAGAGGTGGCTGACGCCCAGCCGCGCCATGTAGTCGGCGATTCCGGCGGTGCGGTCGAAGCCGAACTCGGCGCGCAGCTGCACGCGGTAGGTGGCCAGGGGGATCGGCTTTTCGGCGTCCGCCGCCATGGGTTGGTCTCCTGATGGATGTTCCCTCTCCCCCCTGGGGAGAGGGGAGGGTGAGGGGGTTGCGCGTGTGCCGGACGTTCGGGAGTTGCGGGACCCCCTCACCCCAACCCTCTCCCCAGGGGGGAGAGGGGGCTTTCAGGCTTTTTTCCATCGGCCACCGCGGCCGGCCGGGCGGCGGCCATGATGGTGGCGATGGCGCCGGCCTGCGGGCAGTCGGCCATGTCCTCCAGCGCGAGGCGCAGCTTGCGGCGCCAGTTGGGATACTGGTCCACCGTGCCGGGCAGGTTCACCTGCTCCAGCTCGGCGGTCAGGTCGTCCATCTGGACCATGGCGATGGCCGAGCCGGTGCGGGCGAGGAAGGCGTGCACCGCGTGGCCGAGCGCCTCGCTGTAAGGGCTGTCGGGGCCGAAGCTGGCGGGCAGCGGCAGGTAGGCGTCGGCGAGCGCTTCCAGCAGGCGGGCGCGCTCGGCCATGCGGCGGTCGCGCTGGCGCTCCGCCTCGCCTTCGGCGGGGTACAGGCCGCGTTCCTCCTTCAGCGTGATGTCGTGCCCCTCCCACCAGCCGCGCAGCGTGGCGAGGTCGTGGCTGCCCACGGTGGCGAGCGCCGCGTAGGGGTAGTCGTCGGGGCCGCGGAACCCGCCGTCCTCGGTCCATTCGAAGAACATCACCCGGTAGCTCAGGACACCCGCCTCCGCCATGCGCTCGCGGAATCCCTCGGGCACGGTGCCCAGATCCTCGCCGACGACGAGGCAACGGTTGCGCTGGCTCTCCAGGGCCAGAATTCCGAGGAGGTCGTCCATCGGGTAGGCGACGTAGGCCCCTTCGGAGGGCGGGTGCCCCTCCGGTATCCAGTAGACGTGCTGGAGCGCCATGGCGTGGTCGATGCGCAGCGCCCCGGCGTGGCGCATGTTGGCGCGCAGAAGCTCGATGAAGCAGGCGTAGCCGCCCTCGCGCAGCGCGTGGGGGTGGAAGGGCGGCAGGCCCCAGTCCTGCCCGGCCGGGTTGAACAGGTCGGGCGGGGCGCCGACATGGGCCCGCGCCACCACCACATGCGGGTCGGCCCAGGTTTCCGCCCCGCCGCTGTCCGCCCCGACCGCGAGGTCGCGGAAGAAGCCGACGGCCATCCCGCGCTCCCGCGCCCGCTCCGCCGCCGCCTGCAACTGGCTGTCGGCCAGCCATTGCAGCCAGACGAAGAAGTCGATGCGCTCCCGCTGCTCCTCGGCGAAGCGGCGGACGGCGGGGGAGGCGGCGTCCTGATACTCCTCCGGCCAGCGGCGCCAGTCGGGCGTGCCGTCCTTGGCGAAGCGCTCGCGCAGGGCCTGGAAGGTGCCGAAGCGGTCCAGCCCCTCACCCAACTCAGCCCGGAAGGCGGCGAGCGCCCGCCGCCGCTCCTCGCTGCCTTCGGTCTGGAAATGGACGAACAGCCGTTCCAGAACCGGCAGCTTCAGCGCCGCCACGGCGGCGTAATCGACCAGCGGCGCGGCCTCCGCCGCCTTGACGTTCCGCAGGAACGCCTCATCCGCGATCCGGTCGCGGGCCTCGGCGCAGCCCATCAGCTCCGGCACCGCCAGCACGTCGATGTAGAGCGGGTTGAGGAACAGGCGGCTGGCCGGGGAATAGGGGCTGGCCTGATCGGGCTGGTCGAGGAACAGGGCGTGCAGCGGGTTCAGCCCGACGATGCCCGCGCCGCGCGCCGCCGCCATCTCCGCGACGTTGACGAGGTCGCCGAAGTCGCCGATCCCCCAATCCCCGGCGCAGCGCAGGGCGTAGAGCTGCACCGACAGGCCCCAGATCCGCTCGCCCATCTGGAGCGGAGCGGGGAGGTGGCAGGTGGCGGGGGCGGCGATGACCGTGGTCTCCAGGCCGGGATGCTCCGCTCGCAGGCCGTCGACCTCCAGCCGCAGCCGGTGGTAGCCGGGCGCCGGAGCCGCGCCGAGGTCGAGGCGGCGCACCTCGAAGCGCTGCTCACCCAAGCCCGCCTTGCGGACCAGCGGCAGGTCGCCGAAATCGGCCTCGCCGCTGCGGTCGCCCCCGCCCTCCAGCGTCAGGGTCCAGCGCAGCGTCCCGCTGCCTTCCGGCAGGGTGACGGTGACGCTGAAGGGCGGGCGGTCGATGCGCAGCACCGCCACCGGCGGCAGGGGGCGGGCCAACTCGCGCCGCTCCAGCGCCGCCAGCGCCTCCTCTGGGTCGTCGGCGTTCACCTCCATGGCGGCGAGCAGGGCGCGGATGGTGCCCTCCGACGCCTGGATGGTCTCGCCCGACGCCCCGGTGTAGTGCGTCTCGATCCCCATCCGCTCGCCGAGCCGGTCGAGCGCCGTCGTCTCCTCGATGGTCCACAGGACGGACAGCGGCGCCATGGTTCCGGCATCGAGGCCCTTACCCTCGGTCCACAGGACGCGGCCTATGGCCTCGCCCATACCCGTCACGGGGGCGTCGGACAGGTTGGCGAGCAGATGCAGGCGGCTGCCGTCGCCCAGCCGCCAGGACACGCGGATGCCCCGCCCGTCGATCACCTCGTGGGCGGCCGCACCGCCGGGCGGGTTCTCCAGCCGTGGCGCGATCTCCTTGCGGCGCACCGCCAGGATGCGGCGGTACCAGTCCAGCCACTCCCCGTGTTCACCCCGGTCGCGGTCGTCCCAATCGAGCTTGGCCGACTGGAAGGTCTCCGGCGCGGTCGGGTCGGGGATGCGGTCGCGCACCTTCGGGTCCTGGAATTCGGGGAACTTGGCGAATTCCTCCCGCCGGCCGTTGCGCACCGCCTCGGCCAGCTCGTCGGCGAAGTCGCAGAAGAAGGGGAAAGGGCGGTCGGATGCCCATTCCTCGCCCATGAACAGCATCGGGATGCCCGGCCCCAGCAGATAGAGCGAACTCGCCGCCCGCACCGCCTCGGGCCGCGAAAAGCGGGTGATGCGGTCCCCGAAGGCGCGGTTGCCGATCTGGTCGTGGTTCTGGATGAAGGTGACGAAGGCGGTCGGCGGCAGATGCGCCGACGGCTCGCCGCGCGCCTCGCCGCCGCGGTAGGAGGAGGCGTGGCCCTGGAAGGCGAAGCCCTCGGCCATGGCGCGGGCCAGCTTCGCCGCGTCGCCGGCATAGTCGGTGTAATAGCCGGCGTCTTCGCCGGACGCCCAGACGTGCAGGCAATGGTGCAGGTCGTCGTTCCATTGCGCGGTGTGCCAGCGCGGGTCGCCTTCCGGGTGGCGCTCCAGCAGGTGGGCTTCGTTCTCGTCGTTCTCCAGAACGAGATGGACGTGGCGGCGGCAACGCACGGCGTCCTGCACGCGCTCCGCCAGCTCCTGAAGGAACAGCTTGTCGCTGTCGTCGAGGATGGCGTGGACCGCGTCGAAGCGCAGCCCATCCATGTGGAACTCCTCGATCCAATAGAGCGCGTTGTGGATGAAGTAGTCGCGCACCGTGGCGTTGCGCGGCCCGTCCACGTTGATGGCATCGCCCCAGGGGGTCTTGTGCCGGTCGGTGAAGAAGGCCTTGGCGTAGGCGTGGAGGTAGTTCCCGTCCGGCCCGAAATGGTTGTAGACGACGTCGAGGAAGACCATCAGCCCCTTGGCGTGGGCGGCGTCCACCAGCGCCTTCAGATCCTCCGGACGGCCGTAGGCGGCGTCCGGGGCGTAGGGCAGCACCCCGTCATAGCCCCAGTTGCGGGCGCCGGGGAAGTCGGCCACCGGCAGCAGCTCGATGGCGGTGACTCCCAGCTCGACGAGGTGGTCGAGCTTGTCGATGGCGGCGCGGAAGGTGCCTTCCTCGGTGAAGGTGCCGACGTGCAGCTCGTACAGCACCGTCTCGTGCCAGGGGCGGCCGGTCCAGGCGGCGTCGGACCAGCGGTAGACGGTGGGGTCGATCACCTCGCTCGGCCCGTGCACGTCGTCGGGCTGGTGGCGGGAGGCCGGGTCGGGCACGCGCAGCCCGTCGGGAAGCTCGAACTGGTAGCGGGTGCCCGCCTGGGCCTGGGCGGTGGTCCACTCGAACCAGCCGTCGGCCCGTCGCACCATGGGCAGCAGAGCCTGGGTGTCCTCCAGCCACAGCGAGACCCGCTCGGTCCCCGGCGCCCACAGGGTGAAGCGGACGGAGCCGTCGGGCTGCACCTGCGCGCCGAAGGGCATGGCGTGGGCGCGAGCCTCGCCGAGGCGGGTGGCGCCGGGGGCGGCCAGCCCGACCGGGCCGGACGCGCGGTCGGCCACTTCCGGCCCGGCGTCGGCGCCCAGGATGCCGATGGCTCCGGCCAGCGGAATGGCCAGCCAGTCGGGCCGGTTCGCCAGCTCGTAGCCGATCTCGTAGAGCGCCTTCTCCAGCAGGAAGAGTTTCAAAAGCTGCGTGGCCGTCGCCGCGTCGGCTGGCCAGCCCGGGCAATCGCCGATGGCCTCGCGGTAACCGGCGACGAAGGCGGCGGCCGCCTCGCCCTCCCACCAGTTCAGCCAGGCGGTGCGGGCGCCGCGCGCCGTCTCGTCGAGGTCCTCGGGCAGGGCGGCCCGCGCCCCGGCGGCGGCGTAGGTGATGGAGCGCAGCATCCCCGCCACGTCGCGCAGGATGCAGTGCTTGGCCCGCCGTTCGGCCAGCGGGCGCATCGGCTCGCCCTCGAAATCGACGATGAACAGGTCGTCCTTGCCGGCCAGCACCTGCCCCAGGTGATAGTCGCCGTGCAGGCGCATGGCGTGGAAGGTCCCGCGCGGCGGCGTCAGCGTCTCGATCTGCCGCATCACCGTCGCCTCGCTGTCGGCCAGCGACGCGGCGTAGGGGGCGAGGTCGGCGTTCAGCCGCGGGGCGGCCTCGCGCAACTGGCCCAGCACGCGGCGGGCGAGGGTGCGCACGCCGTCCGCCCAGCCCGTCAGCATGGCGGGAGTCACCGGCTCCGGCGTGAAGGCGTCGCCGCCGCCGGGGGTGGCGAGCGCCCGGTGCATCTCCGCCGTGCGGCGGCCCAGCCGGCGCATGAAGGTCATCGGGGCGACGTCGTCCGCCCTGTCGTCGAAGCGCTCGATGCGCTCCGCCAGGGCGGCGGTGACGTGGCTCCAGGCGTCGCGGGCGTCGGGGACCAGCTCCTGCAGGATGCACAGGGTGGCGGCCTCCCCGTCGCCCGTGCGCTCCACCCAGCCCAGCAGGGCGGGGGTGTTGCGGAAGTTGGCGACCTCGGTCAGGAAGCGCCCGACCTCCAACTCCGGATGGATGCCGGATTCCAGCTTGCGCAGCCCTTTCAGGATCGCCGCGTCGCCGATGCGGATGGAGGTGTTGGACTGCTCCGCCCCCGTCCAACGCAGTGCGGCGCCGTTGCCCAGCGCCCCCTTCACAGCGTCGAAGGCCCGGCTGCGGCCATAGCGCAGGCCACCGTTCTCGCCGCCCTTGCGGATGCCGTCGAGCAGCGCGCGAACCACCTCCTCGTCGCCGTAGCCGTCGCGCAGACTGCCCGTCCAGGGGAGCGCCTCGGGGCCGGCGATGGAGAAGGGATCAGCAGTATCGGCCTTGCCGTCGCGGTTGAGCACCAGGGGAAGCTGGTAGAGCTGCGGCTCACGCCCTGGTGCCTCCACCCGCAGCAGGCAGAGCTGGGCGGAACCGGAGGCCAGCGGGAGGGGCAGCGCATCGACGATGCGCACGGCGGGCGTGCCGGCGTCCTTGGCGGCGTACCAGCGCCGTCCGGTCAGGAAGCCGGGAAGCAGTTTGTCCTGAAGCAGGGACAGGGCCTCGCCCTCGATGGGGCCGGAAAAAACGTTCGATTTGGGCGCTGTCGACAAGACACGTCTCCCCTGTTGGGCGGCACGGCTCGCACAACAACCGGGGCGGTGCGGTGTTCCTCCCGCCTGACCGTAGGTGGCTAGCCGTCGGACATGCGCGGATGGTGGGGCAGGCGGCCCAGCCGGCCGATCCGTTCGGCCAGTTGCAACGCTTCGACCACGTCGTCGAGCCGTCCGCATTGCATCAGCGTGTGGGCGTGGGTGTTGAGCGCGGCGACCACGGCGCGTTCGTCGGACACGCCGTCGGCCGGGCGCCCGTCGCGGTCGAGGATGACCGCGCCGAGGGCGGCCAGCGCCTCCGCCGACAAATTCACGGCGTCGAGCATCGCCGCGTCGTCCTTCTCCGCGGCGTTCAGCACGGGTTCCAGCACCTCGGCGAGCAACCGGGGATTCATGAAGGCACGCTCCTGACGGCATCTGCGCTTTAAAACATTGAAAATGGCCCGTTGTGCCGCGGCCGCAAGCCGATGCCCCGTCAACTGAACGGGAGGTAGAGGGCATCGATGCTTTTCATGGCGGTGACGGAGCGCCTGTTCCCGAAATGCCCGGTGAAGCCTTGTCGGCACCAGCGCGAAAGCAAGGGGGCGTGGAAAAGGAAAAGCCGGCAACCCGTCAAGGTTGCCGGCTTCATGATGGTGGAGCCAAGGAGGATCGAACTCCTGACCTCTACAATGCCATTGTAGCGCTCTCCCAGCTGAGCTATGGCCCCACTTGTCGATCAGACCAACACAAGAAGTGTTGGTGCGCTTGGAGGGACTCGAACCCCCACGGCCTTTCAGCCACTAGGACCTGAACCTAGCGCGTCTACCAATTCCGCCACAAGCGCATCGTCTGCTCTTTGCCCCGCGTCTCTTGGGGTGACGCGGGAGCGCTGATATAGCCCTGCGGGCGTCGCTGCTCAAGCGAAATCTTTGGACGTCGTCATTTTTCCGCCGAAGGGCGCTCACCCCCTTCGGCGCACCCCCGGCGCGCCGGGCGCTACGACTTTCCCCCTTTCGCGCGGGGTAGGCGCCGCTGCTATCTTCAGCTTGCCCCAAGGGCGTGTGCCTCCCTGTTTTGCACCTCAAGGGCCCGCCGTTCATCCGGACGGCGGGCCGCTTTCTTTTGCGGGAGCCGCGAGCCCTCTACAGCGGCAGACGCTCACCCTCAGCACCGGTCATGCTGTCCGCCGTCCTTCTGGGCTGCGTCGTCATGGCGCGGTCGAGGACGCGGCGGAGCTGGCGCGGCGTCACCGGCTTGCGGACCACCTCCAGCCCGTGTGCGGCGGCGTCCGTCTCGCATTCCTGACCGGCTTCCCCGGTCAGGATCATGGCGGGCACATCCCATCCGGCCATGGCGCGGACGCGCACCACCGCCTCCGTCCCGACGCGCCCTTCACGCAGGCGGTAGTCGACCAGCATCACGTCGGGCATGCGGCCGTCCGCCTCGACCTTCGCCACGGCCTCGTCGGCGGAGCCGGCGATCAGCACCTCGTAACCCCATTCGCGAAACATGTCGCGCAGCCCCAGCAGGACGATGGCGTCGTCGTCCACCAGCAGGGCGCGCGGGGCGTCGCGACCGCCGGTGAAGGGGGAGGCGGTCGGCGGCGGCGGTGGCGGTGGCTCCACGGCGGCCAGCGGGACGGTGATGGCGAAGACGGAGCCGCGGCCCGGCTGGGATTTCACCTCCACGGGATGGTCGAGGATCGCCGACAGGCGCTGCACGATGGCGAGCCCGAGCCCGAGCCCGCGCGCCCGGTCCCGCTCCGGGTTGTTGATCTGGTGGAACTCCGCGAAGATCCGGGTCAGCTGATCGGGCGGAATGCCGATTCCGGTGTCGCTGACCTCGATCCGCACCAGCCCATTCCGTGTCTTTTCGTCCTGAACCCGGATGGCGATCTGCACCGCCCCGCGCTCGGTGTATTTGACGGCGTTCTCCAGCAGGTTGCGCACCATGCGGCCCAGCAGCACGCGGTCGCTGCGCACCGTTGCCGCCCGATCCTGCACGATGCGGAAGGCCAGCTTCTTGCTCTCCAAAATCGGCGCGTAGGAGGCGGCGATCTCGTCCAGCAGGCTGTTCAGGGCGAAGGGCTCCACGCGCGGATCGACCGCCCCGGCGTCCAGCCGGGACACGTCCAGCAAGCTGTCCAGCAGCCCCTTCAGCGTGTCCAGGCCGCGCTCCAGCATCTCCAGGCTGCGCTGCCCCTGCTCGTCGCTGATGAAGCGGTGCAGGACGCCGGTGAACAGGAACATGGACTGCATCGGCTGGCGCAGGTCGTGGCTGGCCGCCGCGAGGAACTTCGATTTGGCGCGGTTGGCCTCGTCGGCCTCCTCCTTGGCGCGCTGGAGCGCCAATTCCATCGCCTTGCGCTCCCCGACGTCGCGCAGCGTGCAGATCGCCAAGGTCATTTGTCCATCGGGGGCACGGACCGGAGTGGCGCTGACCGATAGGGTCATGGCGGTGCCATCGGGCCGGGTGTAAGGCAGATCCTCCTGCTCTACCGACTCGCCTTGCCGCAATGCGCGGAGCAATGGGCAACGCCCATCGCCGAAGCAGGCGCCGCCGTTGCAAGTCTTCATGCCGTCGCAGTCGCCGCCGACGGCGGTGGGCAGCGGGCCGCCGAGCAGGCGAAGCGCCGTGTCGTTGACCTTGACGATCCGCCCGGTCGGCGCCTCCGCCACCAGCAGCCCTGAGGGTAGATGATCCAGAATGGCCGTCAGCAGGCTGCGCTCCGCTTCGAGCTGCCGGGTCAGGAGACTGCGCTCGTCCTCCAGGCGCCGGCGGTCGGTGGCGTCGCGGAAGTAGAGGGCCAAACCCTTGCGCGAGGGGAAGGCGCGGACGGCGAACCAGACGCCGCTGCGCGGCCCCTGCGTCTCGAACTCCACCGCCTCGCGGCTCTCCATGGCCTGCTGCAGGGTCCGCCCGGACTCGCCGGCCATCAGTTCCGCGAAGGCTTGGCGCCCGTTCCGGCCAATGGCGTCCCCAGAATCAGGCAAGAGGGTCCGCGCCCGTTCGTTGACGAAGACGACCCGCCAGGACCGGTCGAGTTCGGCCACGGCGTCCGTCGTGCTCTCCAGGACCGACGCCTTCTCGACAACGGTTTCCAGCATCCGATCGCGCACGCGCAGGAACTGCCGCATGCCCCAGGCGGCACCCAGGCAGGTAAGCAGCAGCACCCCGCCGAACAGAGCCAGCGAAAGGAGCATGGCGTCCTGGACCGGGCGCATCGCCGCGTCACGGTCGATCCCGATGGCGATCATTGATTCGCGGGTGCCGGTGTCCAGGGGGGCGGACACCACCATCCGCTCCGTTCCGCCGGTGTCGAACACGGCCGCCGACCGTGTTCCCCGCGCCGCGTGCATGGCCTGGAGCATGGCGGTGGGCAGGGGCTGCCCGATGGCGTCGGGCGCCTCCGGCAGGCGGGCCACTAAGTGGCCCTGTCGGTCGGCGATCACCATCTCCATGCCGGGGGGCAGGGGGCGGTTGCCCAGGTTCTCCTCAAGCCAGCGGGCGTCGAGAAGCACGGTGACCACACCGCCCGCGGGACCGCCCGGCGTGCCGTCCGGCGCCGGATAGGCCAGCCGGAAGGGCAGGATGGGGCGCTGGTTGGGATAGCGCAGTCCGTACTCGCCCGTCGTCAGGGCGCCGGTGGCCAGCGCGTTCTGGAAGGTGCGGATGCCGCCGAGATCGACCCCAAGCGAGACCGGGTCGGTCGCGCACCACACCCGGCCCTCCCGGTCGGCCACCTCCACCGACAGATAGGCGGGGTAGCGGGCGCGCAGCCGGTCCATGGTCGGCTGACAGTCCGGCGGCCCGGCCTGTGGCACACCGGATTCCACGATCGTCGCCAGCACCTGCCGCGCTTCCGCGGCGATGCGCTGCTGTTCGGCATCCAGCAGGTCGAGAAGGCGCAGGGTGTCGTTCCGCACCTCGTTTTCCCGATCCTGCCGCAGGCTGTGCTGCGTCATGAACTGGAGCGCCGCGAGCGGCACCACGGCGGCCACGAGCAAGAGAAACAGACGCAGATAATGGGGCATCGCCAAGAAAATCTGATGAAGGAAGGCCCCCGCCCTCGCGCCCGGACGCGCCGAACCGGCGCGGGCGGCAGCTGGACAAGAACCATCGGCGGTGGATGTTCTTCAAACTCCACAGTGCGTTCATGCCACATGGAGGCGCAGATGCAACGATTAACGGATCGGATAACTCTATTTTGCTTCGGAACCGGGGCCTTCCTCAGCGGCGCCTCAGAAGGAAGCCGGCCAGCGCACAGCACAGGGCGGTCACGACGATGGGCAGGGCGTCGGATCGTAGGACACCACCGTCACCAGAAGGACGAGGGTGCTCGTCACCATCAACGCGCCGGACATGCCCATGCGCATCGCCTCCCCCAAAGAGACCCGGTCTGGCAAACAGGCTTGCGCGCGATGCGTCGCGGCTTCGGTCCACCTAACCGCTCCGAGCAAAGCTGGGTCCCATGCGCAACGAAGAATTTTCATGGCGCCTCTCGCATTCGCGTAATATTTCTCAATTGTAATTGGTGGCCCCACCACCGTCCTTCCGCGTGAGCCGACCATGCCGTGGAGCCGCACTCCATCCTATCAGGCCATCACCTTGCTGCGCCGGCACAGCCGGGAATGCCGCGGGTTGGAAACCCGCGAGTATCTGGTTGCCGTGGAGCGTCGGATGGTCGAACTCATCGATCTGGAGCGGCGGGAGACCCGCGATGGAGAGGCATCAGCGATCCGCCAAGCGGCGGAGTGACCTGGACATTCGGCATATTTCAAAATGGTAACGTAGTAAGCCTCTCCTGAAACACAACCGACACAGATCGGTGTTAAAGGCCAAAGTGTCTTTCATTGACACGAGGCCGCCGCGTTCATGGCTTTCCCGACCGAAATGGCCGGCAATGATGGTGCCGACGGCAGGGAGCGTTGCGACGTCACCCTTTGCACCGTCCCCGCCGAGTCCATCCACAGCCGCATCCGCCGCGTCCATCAGCGCGCCACGGCGATGCTGAGCGATGCGTTGACCGACTTCAACCTGACGGCGCCGCAATGGGCGGCGCTGGCGGCGCTGTACCAGCACGGGCCGATGTCGCAGATCGATCTGGGCCGCAGCATCGCGATGGACCCCGCCACAATGCAGGGTGTGGTGGTGCGGCTCATCGACCGCGGCTATCTCCTGCGCAGTCCCGACAGCCTGGATCGCCGCCGCAACCTCGTCAGGCTGGCCGACAGCGGGCGCCGGGTGGTAGAGGCGGCCGGACCGGCCATCGCGCGGGCGGAAGCCGAATTGACCGGGCGCCTGTCCGTGGACGAACGGCATCGCCTGGCCGATCTGCTGGCCCGCTTGGGCGCGTGAAACCCGGCGTTGCGGCGGAAACGGTGGGTGGGGCCAATGGTCCGGGTTAGCCCAAGTTATGCACATTCACCTGAACGCCGTCCTTGACTCTGCGAATGTTGCTTTTTTGTTTTTCCAGACCCGTTTGGAACCGTTAAAACCCACAAAAGCCGGGCAATTCCGCCATTTCAGCAGTGCCTGAAATTTGGGCAATTTGCTCGGGGCCGTGGATTCACGGCCATGCTCACAGGTTGCCCCCGGATTCGCTCACAGAGTTACCCACAGCTTCTGGGGATATCCCGATATTGCGGATAGAGTTGCCCGTCTGCAGCCTGTCCACTCAGCCGATCACCCGCCATTGCCCGTCGGGGTCCAGACAGGCGGTTCCGACCAGCGTCGCGGGGCGTCCGCCGACGACGCCGGGCATCTGGAAATCGCGGCAATAGCGCCCGCCGGGGCCGAGATAGGTGGGTGAGGTCCGGGTGGCCAGTGGTGCCGCCGGCACCGGCTGGGGGACCGGCACGTAGGCCGAGGGCGGATAGGCCACGGGCGGATAGAATGCGGGTGGTGGCGGAACGTAGACGGGGGGTGGAAAGCCGAAGGCCAGAGGCAGCGTGACGCTGAAGCCGAAAAAGTTGCCCCCATGCCAGCCGCCGCCGGCGAACACCGGGGCCGGCATCATCAGAAGGGCGGGCAGGAGCAGGGAGCACAGCCGCGCTGAAGCCGGGAAGGGGGTCATGGCATACCTCCGCCGCGGCGCGGGATGGGCGCCGCCGTAAGAAAGATGGGTACGAAAAAGGCGCCGTCGAGACGGCGCCTTTTCTACGTTCTCAGAAGCGTGGTCCTGCGCGGCGGCGTCACATCGCCGTGCGGACGGCCTCGGCCCCGTTGCGCGTGTCGGCGGCGCGGGCCGGGGTGGTCGTGGAGGAGGACTGGGCGGGCGCCGGGGCCGGCTGCGGAGCGGCGGCCGGGGTCGGACGGACGGGCTTCGGTTCCACCCGGCGCGGGGCCGAGACGGTGCCGGCTGTGGGGGACTGGCCGGCCGACGGAGCGGCCGAACTGGTCGGCACATCGTCGTAGATGCCCGGATGCACCCGCACGGTGCCGTCCGTCTCCACCGTGGAGGTCCAGTAGACGAAGCGGACCGGCACGGCGTTGGGCAGGGAGACCGTCTTGGTCTTGCCGCTGTCGAGCTGCCGCTCGATCGCCGCGGAGTCGAGCTTGGCGGGGCGCAGCAGGGTTTCCGCGACCATCCGCGCGTCGGCCAGCCGCACGCAGCCGGAACTGGCGGCGCGCAGGTCGCGCTCGAACAGCCGCGGGTCGTTGGTGCCGTGCAGGAAGATGCCGTCGCCGTTGGTCAGGTTGAAGCGGAAGCGGCCGAGGGCGTTGTCGTCGCCGGGCTTCTGGACGATGCGGATGCGCTCCGGCGTCACCTGCCACCAGTTGATGCTTTCCGGCACCACTTCGACCCCGTCCAGATAGACGACGGCGTCCTTGATGCCGGTGTTGCCCTTCTTGCGCAGCACCGGCAGCTTGTCCTCGACCAGAACGGTCGGCGGCACGGTCCAGGTCGGGTTGATCGTCACGCTGGTGACGCGGTCCTGGAGCAGCGGGGTCTGGCGCGACGGGCGGCCGACCACGGCGCGCATGGTGAAGTTCAGCTTGCCGCG
Source organism: Azospirillum brasilense (assembly GCF_001315015.1). Taxonomy (NCBI): domain Bacteria; kingdom Pseudomonadati; phylum Pseudomonadota; class Alphaproteobacteria; order Rhodospirillales; family Azospirillaceae; genus Azospirillum; species Azospirillum brasilense. The sequence goes on from NZ_CP012915.1 coordinate 296,745, forward strand.
CTCGATGAAGGACACGGTCTGGCTGGGCAGGTTGACCAGGATCACCGTGTCCGGAACGGACGTCTGGAAGGCGCGCATCGACGCGGTGGCGCCGCGCATCAGCTTGGCGGCCTCCTTGGGTGTGCGGTCGAGTGCCTGGCGCGTGACCTCGCCGACCTTGCCGTCCTGCATCAGCCCTTCGGAAAGCTGGAAGGCGCGGACCGCCACTTCAAGAGTGTCGTCGAAGGTCTCCGTCCACTGCTCCTGGTTCAGGAAGCCCAGCTCGATCAGCCGGGTGGACAGCCGGCCGACGCGGTCGGCGGTGCGCGCCCGCACCTGGATGGTCAGGGCCGGGGGCGGGGGCAGTACCTCCACCACCGTGCCGGGCGTCGCCGTTCCGCTGAGCGCGTTGCCGGGCGTCGCCGACGGATCGGCCTGCGGGATCGGTTCGGCGGGCGGAGTCACGACGACCGTCGGCGCCGTCCCGGCTGCGGGGGCGGTGCCCTCCGGCACGTCGGACGGGCGCACGGGGCCGGGGGCCACCACGTCGACCATGCCGCCGTCGCCCTTCTTCAGGACGGAACCATAGCCCACGCGCGTTTGCTGCACGCGGGGCATGGCTTCCAGTTCGGCGGCGCGCTGGTCGATCCGCGCGATCCAGGTTCCCACGACATCCCGGCCCGTGGAAGAGGTGCCCGAAGCGGTGGACGGCGCGGCCTGCACGGGCAGGGCGAGCAGCCCGGCGAGGAGGCACGCGGCGACCCTCGCTCCGAGGGCGGGCCGGGCGCAGGTGCGAATGGTCGTCAGCATAATCGAAGCATCCCACGCGGCGATGAACAGACGGCTAACGAAAGGCTCTGTCCAGACGTGAGGTCGCATGGACGACACGCGGGAACCAGCGCCCTTTCGGCATAAGACATCTGACGCCCGCGGCGGCGCGGCACAAGTGACATCGCTCTGGATGATGCTTCTGTGCCACAATGTGCACAGCAGAGTTGCCGCTGGGACACAGGCAATGGTGGATCCGTTGTGATCGATTGGTACCAGCTGATTGGTAAACGGCGACGCTCACGCCAGAACCGCAAAATCACACAAGGCTTCAGAGATTCGACACATTTTTTGTTAACCGCTTTCAGGGTACAGGAGGCGACCATCTCTCCATCCGGTCGCCATCATGCCGCGTTCGCCGTACGGTTTCGTCCTGCCGCTGCTTCTGTCCCTGGCCATTGCCACGCCCGTCGCCTTCAACCCTGCGGACGCCCTCGCCAAGGCGGCCCAGGAGACGGTGCACAAGCAGGCGCCCAAGCCCACCGCCAAGACGGCCGCCAAGGCTGCGCCCCAGAAGGCCGCAGCGTCCAAGACCGCGGCGAAGCCCGCCGCCGTCCGGACCGTGCACAAGGCCGCCGTCCACAAATCGGCCACCCACAAGGCCACCGTCCGCAAGGCCACCGTCCACCGTACGGGCAAGGCGCGCCGCGCGGGGCGCGTCGCCGCCGGGGCCGCCGCGGGCACCGTGGCGGGCGCCGCCGTCTTCCGCCCGGTCCACGCCTATGTGCTGATGGACGCGCAGTCGGGCCGGGTGCTCGATTCGGAGAACGCCGACACGCTGACCTACCCGGCGTCGCTGACCAAGATGATGACCCTGCTCCTGACCTTCGAGGCGCTGGAGCGGGGCACGCTGCGGCTGGACCAGGAACTGCCGGTGTCGCGCCACGCCACCAACCAGAAGCCCTCGCGCCTCAATCTCGCCGTCGGCTCGACCATCCGGGTGGAGGACGCGATCCTGGCCCTGACGGTGAAATCGGCCAACGACGTCGCCGTCGTGCTCGCCGAAGCGCTGGGCGGCAGCGAGGAGCAGTTCGCCGAGATGATGACCGCGAAGGCGCAGGCGCTGGGCATGACCAGCACCACCTTCCGCAACGCCTCCGGCCTGCCGCACAAGGAGCAGCGCACCACAGCCCGCGACATGGCCCGCCTGTCGCGCGCCGTCGTGTCCCGCCCGGCGCGGGAATACGCCTATTTCTCGCGCACGCGTTTCGACTGGAACGGCGCGGTGGTGCCCGGCCACAACCGGCTGCTCGGCCGAGTCGAAGGCTATGACGGCATCAAGACGGGCTTCATCAATCTCAGCGGCTTCAACCTCGCCGGCAGCGCCAGCCGCAACGGCCAGCGCCTGGTCGCCGTCGTGCTGGGCGGCACCACCGCCGCCGCCCGCGACCGCGAGGTCGCCGAACTTCTGGAGCAGGGCTTCGGCTCGGCGCCTCCCAAGCAGACGGTGGCCGTCACCGACGTGAAGGCCGTCCGATAAAGCTTTCTCCTCATGGCTCCGCCGACCGCTTGCGGTCGGCGTGGCCCAGCGGCTTGTCGGGGGCGATGTGGTCGCGCACCCGCTGTTTCAGTTCGGTGATGTCGGGGAAGCGGCCCTCCTCCTTGCGCGACCAGACCACCGCCGCGCCGCGCCGCACCTCGAAGATGCCCCCGGTGCCGGGCATCAGGGTGACGCCGCCCAGCTCGTCCTCGAAGGTGGTCAGAAGCTCCTGCGCCATCCAGGCCGCGCGCAGCATCCAGCGGCACTGGCGGCAATACTCGATCTGAAGGATGGGCCGGTCGGGGGCTTCGCTGGTCACGGTCCGCGCTCCTGTCGCTTGGTCTGTCGTCCGTATAGGGTGTTGCCGAACGGCTTGTCATCCAAGCCCTTCGCGCTGTTCCGTTCGAAGAAGGGGCGTTGCGGCCTCCCCACAGAGCGGTATCGCCAAAGACGCTTTGCCTCGCGCCCCCCTCAGGCGCTTCTCTGGAGCCGGAGCAACGAGGTGGAGCATGCCGGTACACACCGCGAAGCGCCTGTGGCGCCAGGAAAAGGGCTGCGGATTCTGTATGCGGTCGGAAACCGGCGCGCTGTGGTGCCGGGGCCTGTGCCGTGACGTCTCCCTCACCGAGCTGGTCCACCGCGTGCATGCGGTCCGCGACAACGCCATGCGGCTGGAGGTCTCCACCCTGCTGGTGACCAGGCCGGCGCCCCTGCGCGCCGTGCCCGGCGACGAGAACGCGCCAGCCGCACGCGCCGCCCAGCTCCGCGGCGCCGTGGTGGACAGCATGGTGCGCAGCCTGTACCGCCTGCGCACGAGCGCCAGCGCGATGGCGCGCTCCGCCGACCGGCTGGAGGCCACCCGCAAGGCGCTGAGCCTCTGCAAGGGGGGAGCCGTGTCCGTCGATCCCCCATCCGCAGGCCGTTCCCTTTCCCTGTGCCGCCCCAATCGGGTATGACGCTGAAGAGCGTCCGGAACGGCCATCGTCACGCGGCTGTCATGGTTCTGGCGTAAACAAGGGCCTTCGTTCGCATACCGGGGCACTCCAGTGAGGCTCCGGACCGGCGGAGACGACCAGAGAGGGAAACGGGAGACATGAAGGCCAAGCGCACACACCTCGCCGCCGCGTTCGCGGCCATCGGGACGACCATCGCCGCCGCCGCCGGCGCGCTTCTGCTGGCCTTGCCCGCCCACGCCGCCACGGACGGGCCCGCCGGCAAGCTGGTGCTCTACACCTCGCAGCTCGAAGCCGACGCCAAGCAGACGGTGGACGCCTTCAAGGCCAAGAACCCCGGCGTCGAGGTCGAATGGGTCCGCAGCGGCACGACCGAGCTGATGAACAAACTGCGCGCCGAGATCGCCGCGGGCAGCCCGCAGGCCGACCTGCTGCTGATCGCCGACGCCGTGACCATGGAGTCGCTGAAGGCGGAGAAACGCCTGCTGGCCTACAAGGACGCGCCGGTTCAGGGCTACCGCCCCGGCACCCACGATCCGGACGGCACGTGGTTCGCCACCAAGCTGATCACCACCGGCATCGCCTACAACACGGCGGCGCCGATGAAGCCCTCCTCCTGGCTCGACCTGCTGAAGCCGGAAGCCAAGGGCACCACCGTGATGCCCAGCCCCCTCTACTCCGGCGCTGCGGCCATCCACATGGCCGCCGTGAAGGAGCAGCCGGATCTCGGCATGGCCTTCTACGAGAAGCTCCAGGCCAACGGGACCACCGCGGCCAAAGGCAACGGCGGCATCCTGAAGTCGGTGGCCAGCGGCGAGAAGCTGTACGGCGTCATCGTCGACTATCTGCCGATCCGCGAGCAGGCCAAGGGCGCCCCGGTCGCCTTCGTCTTCCCCAAGGAGGGCGTCAGCGCGGTGACCGAGCCGGTCGCCATCCTGAACACCAGCAAGAATCCCGACGCCGCCAAGGCCTTCATCGCCTTCCTGCTGAGCAAGGAAGGCCAGGAGCTGGCCTCCCGCCAGGGCTTCCTGCCGGCGCTGCCGGGGGTGGCGCCGCCGGCCGGCTTCCCGGATACCTCCTTCATCTCGCTGATGCCCTATGACCCGGCCAAGGCCCTGAAGGACGACGAGGCCAACAAGAAGGACTTCGCCGACCTGTTCGGCGGCTAAGAATGAGTCTGGCCACACTCAACGACCGGCGGCCTTTCCGCGCCGCCGGTCGTTTTTCCGTTTCCGGGGCGCCGCTGCTGTTCGCGCTGGCCGGGCTGATCGTCCTGCTGCCGATCCTGCGGCTGGTGTGGGAGGTCGCCGGACCGATGGCGGGGGGCGACCTGACGGCGCTGACCCGCGTGCTGACGTCCAAGATGACGTGGCGCGCCACCGGGAACAGCGTCGCCATCGCGGCGGGGGCCACGGTTGTCGCGGCGGCGCTCGGCGTGCCCTTCGCGCTGCTCTGCGGCCTGACCGACCTGCGTGGCAAGACGGCGTTGGCCTTCTGCCTGATCCTGCCGCTGATGATCCCGGCGCAGATCGTCGCCTTGTCCTGGATTCACCTCGCCGGGTCGGGCAGCCCGCTGCTGAAGCCGCTGGGCCTCGCCCCGGCGCCGGGCACGCCGAACCCGGTCTATTCCTCCGCCGGGATGATCCTGGTGATGGGGATCGAGCACGCGCCGCTGGTCTTCCTAGCGTTGCGCGCCGCCCTGCGCGCCGTGCCGCGCGATCTGGTGGAGGCGGCGCAGGCGGCGGGCGCCCGCCGCGGGCGGGTGTTGCGCACCATCGTCCTGCCGCTCAGCCTGCCGGGGCTGGCCGCCGGGCTGGCCCTGTCCTTCGTCGCGGCGCTTGGCAATTTCGGGGTTCCGGCGCTGCTCGGCATCCCGGCGGGGATTCCGGTTCTGCCGACGCTGATCTACCGGCGGCTGGCCGGCTTCGGCCCGTCGGTCCTGCCGGAGGTCGCGGTTCTGGCCGTGCTCATCGGCGCCATCGCCTGCGTCGGCATCGCCGCGCAGATGGCCCTCCAGGCGCGGGTGGACGCGCGGGTGATCGGCGGCTCGGCGCCCGCAGCGGTGCTGCGGCTGGGCCGGGCGCGGCGCCCCTTGGAAATCCTCTGCTGGACGGTGGTGGCGCTGATCCTGGCGGCGCCGTTGGCGGCGCTGGCCTCGACCAGCCTGATCCGTGTCTACGGTCTGCCGCTGGGGCCGGAGACGGCGACGCTGGCGCATTACGCGACGGTGCTGGGACTCGATCAGGTGGGGCGGGCCTTCACCAACTCCTTCGTGCTGTCGGGGGTGGCGGCGCTGCTGCTGGTCCTGCTGGCGATCCCTCTGGCCCACGCGATGGCCGGGCCGGGAAAGGGCGGGCGGCTGGTCCGCGCCGTCGGTGTGCTGATCGAGCTGCCGCACGCGGTGCCCGGCGTGGTGCTGGCCATCGGCTGCATCCTGGTCTTCCTGAAGCCGCTGCCGCTGCTGGGGGTGAGCCTCTACGGCACGCTGGGGATCATCCTGGCGGCCTATCTGGCGCGTTTCCTGTCGCTGGCCCTGCGCCCGGCCCAGGCCGCCTGCGCCGCTCTGGACCCGGCGATGGAGGAGGCGGCGCGGGCCTGCGGCGCCGGTCCGTTGCGCCGTCTGCGCACCATCGTCGCTCCGCTGGTGGCCCCGGCGGCGGCGGCGGGCGGCGTGCTGGTGTTCCTGACCGCCTTCAACGAGCTGACCGTGTCGATCCTGCTGTGGTCGCAGGGGCGGGAGACGCTGGGCGTCGTCGTCTACGCGCTGGAGGAGGGCGGCAGCCCGACGCTCGCCGCGGCGCTGAGCGTGGTGACGATTGCCGTAGTGGTGACGGTGCTGCTGGCGGTCGGCTGGCTGGGGCGGCGGTTGCCGGCGGGGATCATTCCCTGGCGGGGGTGAGGCGTTCCTGAGACGGGCCCTCCGGCACCACCCAGCCGTCGCGCACCGCGAGGCGCAGCGCTTCGCCCGGCGCGACCTGCGCGTCGCCGGACACCCGCAGCAACAGGCGCACGCCCGGCGCGGCCTGCGGTTCGGCCTCCACCAGCACGAATCCGCCCTTGTAGGCGGCGCGCACCACAGTCGCGGCGATGGGGCCGTCCGGCGCCGGCTCCAAATCCTCGGGCCGCAGGCAGACCAGCGCTTGTCCCTCCGGCTGGCCGGTACGGCAGCGAACCAGCGCCTCCGCCCCGAACAGGCGCACCCGCACGCGGCCGTCGGCGGCCGGACCCGTCACCACGCCGTCCACCACCGCGCCCTGGCCGACGAAGCCGGCGACCATCCGCGTCGCCGGTTCGCGGTAGAGCGTGCGGGGCGCCGCCACCTGGGCCAGCCGCCCGTGGTCGAGCACGGCGATTCGCGTCGCCAGCGCCATGGCCTCGGCCTGATCGTGGGTGACGTAGACCATGGTGGCGCCGGTCTTGGTGTGGAAGTCGGCGAACTCCTCCTCCATCGCCGCGCGCAGATGCACGTCGAGGTTGGCGAGCGGCTCGTCCAGCAGAACCAGCTCCGGGCTCATCACGAGGCAGCGGGCCAGGGCGACGCGCTGCCGCTGGCCGCCCGACAACTCGGCGGGGTGGCGCGCGTCGAAGCCCGACAGCCCCACCGTGTCGAGCGCGGCGCGCACCCGCTGCTCCCGTTCCGCGCGGGGAACGCGGGCTGTTTCCAACGGGTAGGCGACGTTCCCGGCCACCGTCATGTGCGGCCACAGCGCGTAGGACTGGAAGACGAGGCCGATCCGCCGCTCCTCCGGCGGGACGTGGGTGGCGGGGCCGGACAGGGTGCGCCCGCCGACCGTGATGCGCCCGCCGTCCAGCCGCTCGAACCCGGCGACCATGCGCAGCAGCGTGCTTTTCCCGCAGCCCGACGGGCCGAGCAGGGCGAGGAACTCCCCCGCCGCCACGTCGATGGTCACGCCGTCCACCGCGGGAGCGGGCGTCCCGGCATAATGGCGGGAGGCGTCGTCGATCAGGAGAGCGGGCGTCTGAGTGGTCATGGCACCGGAAGTCGCGCTATTCAGGAAGGCGGCGAGGGATAGGCACAGTGCGGAACGGGGGCGTGATGTCAAGTGACGCTGCGATGACGGGGGCGATGACGGGGCGTGGGCAGAAGGTTCGGCTGCGCGCCCTGTCGGGTCTGGGGAACAAGGGGCCGGCCTGCTTCCTGGCGATGGTCGGCGGGGCGCGGCTGCTGCTCGACCTCGGCGAAGGGCCGGACGCCGGGCGCCTGCCGCCGCTGAGCGGGGCGGGGCGGGTGGACGCCATCCTGGTCACCCACACCCACGGCGACCATGCCGGCGCCCTGGGCCTGCGCCATCGGGTCGGCAGCCCGCCAGTCTACGCCACGCCGCTGGCCGCCCGCCTCCTGCCGCCGACCGTCGCGGCCCTGCCGCTGCCGGTCCGCGGAACGGTGGAGATCCAGGGCGTGCCGGTGACCACCGGGCGGTCCGGCCATGCGCCGGGCGGGGTGTGGATTCACCTGGGCACGGAGGACGGCGGGATCCTTTACATGGGCGACCATTCCGACGAATCGGCCCTGTTCCCCTTCGACCCGCCGCCGCCGGCGCGGCGGGTGATCCTCGACGCCTCCTACGGGCTGGACGACACCCCGCAGACCGAGCGGCTGGCCGCGCTGGAGCCTTTCCTGCACGCGGGCGGCGCGCTGTTCCCGGTGGCGGCGGACGGGCGCGGGCCTGAAATGGCCCTGTGGGCGCTGGAGCACGGCGTGGTTCCGGCCATCGACGACGCCCACCGCGCCGCCATCGCCCATCTGCTGGCGGAGGCCGACACCGCCCTGCGGCCCGGCGTGGAGGAACGTCTGCGGCGGCTGCTGGACCGCGCCAAGGCGCCGGGCGATCCACGCGACGTGACCTTCGCCGCCGGTCCCAACGCGACCAGCGGCACCGCCGCGGAGCTGGTGGAGCGCTGGGGTGGGGTGGATGGGCCGGAGCCAAGTGGTCCTGAAATCGTCTTCACCGGCTACCTCGCGGCGGGCACGCCGTCGCGGATGCTGGTCGACGCCGGCCGCGCGCGGTATCTGCGCTGGAACGTCCATCCCACGCTGCGCCAGTTGACGGCGCTGGTGGACGCCACGGGGGCGGAGCGGGTGCTGCCCGCCTTCGGCGACATCCGGCACCGGGAGGGCTGGCGGGCCGCCTTCGCCCCGGCGATCCTGGAGGGGCTGGACGCTCCGGAGGACTGAGCGCGAGAGGAACGCGGCGGGCACCCTGTTGGCATGCTTGTCCCGTTGCCGGCGGATGTCCATGAGCACCTTCGAGTTGCTGTCCCTCCTGCTGACCCTGGCGGCGCTGTTCAGTTTCGCCAGCCGCGGCCTGCTCGGCCTGCCGGCGACGGCGGGGGTGTTCCTGCTGGCCTTCGGCTTCGCCTTCGCGACGGCGGTGGTCGGGACGCTGGTGCCGGCCATCGACATCCGCGCCTGGGAGGAGCGTCTGGTGACCAGCGCCCACCTGCCCGAAGCGCTTTTGGAAGGGGTGCTGGCTTTCCTGCTGTTCGCCGGGGCGGTGGAGCAGGACAGCGGTCCCCTGTGGCGGCGGCGCTGGGCGGTGGCGCTGCTGGCGACGCTGGGCGTCGTGATCTCGACCGCCGTCATGGGCACCGGCATGTGGCTGGTCTTCGACGCCATGGGCCAGCCGGTGCCGCTGATCTGGTGTCTGGTGCTGGGGGCGGCGCTGGCGCCGACCGACCCGGTGGCGGTGCTGGCCGTGCTGCGCAAGGCGCCGCTGCCGGAGGGGCTGCGCACCGCCATCGCGGGGGAAAGCCTGTTCAACGACGGCATGGGGGTGGTGCTGTTCGCCCTCCTGCTCGGGCTGGCCACCGGGACCGACACCGATGTGACGGTGCTGGGCGTTGCCTGGGACATCGTGAAGGAGGCGGGCGGCGGCGTCCTGCTGGGGCTGGCGACCGGCTCCCTGGCCTTCTGGGCGAAGAGCCGGGCGGACGACCCGGCGGTGGAGCTGTCGGTCTCGCTGGCCCTGGCGGCGGCGACCTACAGCCTCGCCCAGCGGCTCGGCCTGTCCGGCCCCATCGCGGTCGTGGTGGCGGGGCTGCTGATCGGGAACACCGCCAAGCACCATGTCTCGTCGGAGCGGACGGGCTTCATCATGAAGGCCTTCTGGTCCATGGTCGACGCGATCCTGAACGCCATCCTGTTCATGCTGGTCGGGCTGGAGGCCGCGGTGGTGCTGTCCTGGCAGGCGCCGGTGATGGCCGCGGCCGTCCTGGCGCCGCTGCTGGCGCTGGTGGCCCGGCTGGCCAGCGTCTTGCCCGTGGTCGCCATCCATCTGCGCAGCCAGCGCAAGGCGGCGGCGACCGCCGTGCTGACCTGGGGCGGGGTGCGCGGCGGCATCGCCGTGGCGCTGGTCCTGTCGCTGCCCGACAACCCGCAGCGCGACCTGCTGCTGGTCGCCTGCTACGCCGTCGTCGCCTTCACCATCATCGTGCAGAGCCTGACGCTCGGTCGGCTGGCCCGGCGCCTGTTCCCCGAGGGCTGACGGGTTATCCCGCGCAGGACAGGGATGCGCAGAACGAACTTTCTTGTGGAAAGCAATCCATTATCTACTGAAGCCAATCAGGCAATCGCCTTTATCAACGTTTCATTTTTGTTGTTTTGGAGTGTCGGGATGACGGACACGACTCTGGGCCGGGCGGCGGGTTCGGCCACGCTGCTGCCGGGAATCGATTGGCGGGTGGTTACCGTGGCGCTGCTCGCCCTGACGGGCGGCGGCCTGTGGATTGGCGACGCCGTGTCGGGGCGGCAGGCGGCGCTCTATCTGGTGGGGGGCGCGATGGGCCTCGTGCTCTACCACGCGCTGTTCGGCTTCACCTCTGCCTTCCGCGTCTTCATCGCGGATCGGCGCGGGGCGGGGCTGCGGGCTCAGATGGTCATGCTGGCCGTGGCCTGCGCCCTGTTCTTCCCGGTGCTGGCCGCCGGGACGCTGTTCGGCACGCCGGTGAAGGGGCTGGTGTCGCCGGTCGGCCTGTCGGTGGTGGTCGGCGCCTTCCTGTTCGGCATCGGCATGCAGCTCGGCGGCGGCTGCGCCTCGGGCACGCTGTTCACGGTGGGCGGCGGCAGCACGCGCATGGTCGTGACGTTGGCCTTCTTCATCGTCGGCTCGGTGCTGGGCGCCTATCACCTGCCCTGGTGGCAGGCGCAATGGACCGCCGCACCGGTGTCGGTGGTCGCGGCCTGGGGCTGGCCGGCGGCGCTGGCGGTCAACCTCGTCCTCTTCGCCGCGGTCTATGCCGGCACCCTCGCGCTGGAGAAGCGGCGCCACGGCCGCCTGATCGAGGGCGCCCCGGCCAAGACCGAGGGGCTGCGGCGCTTCCTGCGCGGCCCCTGGCCGCTGGTCTGGGGGGCGGTGGCGCTGGCCGTGCTGAATTTCGCGACGCTGGCGCTGGCGGGGCGTCCGTGGGGCATCACCTCGGCCTTCGCGCTGTGGGGCAGCAAGGGGTTGGCCGCTCTCGGCGTGGACGTCGCCTCCTGGCCCTTCTGGCAGGCGCCGGCCCAGGCCAGGGCGTTGCAGGACAGCGTGCTGGCCGACGTCACCTCGGTGATGGATTTCGGCATCATCCTGGGCGCGCTGCTCGCCGCCGGTCTGGCCGGCAAGTTCGCCCCGGTTTGGAAACTGCCGCTGCGGTCGCTGGTGGCGGCGGTGGTCGGCGGGCTGCTGCTCGGCTACGGCTCCCGCCTCGCCTATGGCTGCAACATCGGCGCCTATTTCAGCGGCATCGCCTCGGGCAGCCTGCACGGCTGGGTGTGGATCGTCGCGGCGCTGGCCGGCAACTACCTGGGCACCGCCCTGCGCCCGTTCTTCGGCTTGGAGGTCGAGCGCACGCCGCGCCAAACCGCCTGCTGAGCGACCGCCTGCTGACGGGTCAGCGGTACTCCGGCCGCCGGGCCAGCCCTTCCTTGAGATGCTGGATCAGCAACCGCACCTTGGGCGACAGGTGGCGCTGCGGCGGGTAGACCGCCCAGACGGCGGTGTTGGGCGGGCGGTGGGCATCCAATAGGGAGACCAGCCGGCCCGCCGTCAGATGCTCCACCACATAATAGTCGGGCAATTGGCACAGACCGAAGCCGCGCAGCGCGGCGTCCAGCACCGCCGTGCCGCTGTTGCAGCGCCAGCGCCCCTGCGGCCGGAACAGCCACTCAGGCCCGCCATCCTCCAGCGAGCCCGCGTCGAAGGTCCAGCCGTCCGCGGTGCCGGTCAGGCAGTCGTGCTCGGCGAGGTCGGCCAGCCGGCGCGGCGTCCCGCGCCGCTCCAGATAGGATGGGGCGGCGCACAGATGCATGACCCGCGGCGCGATCCGCGTGGCGACGAGGCTGGAATCCATCAGCCGTCCCAGCCGCACCGCGAGGTCCACCCCCTCATGCACCAGATCCAGCCGGCGGTTGGTCAGCTCGATCTCGACGCGGAGCTGCGGGTGGCGCTCCAAAAAATCGTTGACCAGCGGGACCACGAACCGCTCGCCATAGGCCACCGCGCAGGTCAGGCGCAGCAGGCCCTTGGGTTCCGCCTGGAGATCGCTGACGGCGAGCAGCGCCTCGTCCCGCTCCTCGATCAGGCGGCGGCACTGGGCAAGCAGGGAGCGGCCCGCCTCGGTCAGCGTCACGCTGCGGGTGGTGCGGTAGAACAGGCGGGCCTGCAACCGGTCTTCCAGCCGCGCCACCTGCCGGCTGACCTGCGAGGAGGAGATGCGCAGCCGCTCCGCCGCGCGGGAGAAGCCGCCGCACTCGGCGACCGCCACGAACTCGTCGATGCCATCCCAGCGGCTCACCCGTCAAACCTCCGATTCCGCGCCGATTATCCCCATACGGCAACAATCCTCTCCAACATTGCAGCGTTGTCAACGCGCGCGGAATGCTAACGTCGATCATCAAAGAAACGCGAACGCATGGAGACGGTGGGATGGTGAAGTCACGCGCGGCGGTGGCCTGGGAAGCGAAGCGCCCCCTGGAGATTGAAGAGGTCGAGGTCGCGGCGCCCAAGCAGGGCGAGGTCCTGGTGCGCATCGTCGCCACCGGCGTCTGCCACACCGACGCCTACACCCTGTCCGGCATGGATTCGGAAGGCGTGTTCCCGGCGATCCTGGGCCATGAGGGCGCCGGCATCGTGGAAGAGGTCGGGCCGGGGGTCACCTCCGTCCAGGTGGGCGACCATGTGATCCCGCTCTACACGCCGGAATGCGGCAAGTGCAAATTCTGCCTGTCCGGCAAGACCAACCTCTGTCAGGCGATCCGCGCCACCCAGGGCAAGGGCCTGATGCCGGACGGCACCAGCCGCTTCACGGCGAAGGGCCAGACGGTGTTCCATTACATGGGCACCTCCACCTTCTCCGAATACACGGTGCTGCCGGAGATTGCGGTCGCCAAGATCAACAAGGCCGCTCCGCTGGAGAAGGTCTGCCTGCTCGGCTGCGGCGTGACCACCGGCATGGGCGCGGTGCGCAACACCGCGAAGGTCGAGCCGGGCTCGACGGTGGCCATCTTCGGTCTGGGCGGCATCGGCCTCTCGGCGATCATCGGCGCCGTCATGGCGAAGGCGTCGCGCATCATCGGCATCGACATCAACCCCGACAAGTTCGAGATCGCCAAGCAGCTCGGCGCCACCGACGTGGTAAACCCGAAGGACTACGACCGCCCCATCCAGGAAGTTCTGGTCGAAATGACCGACGGCGGCGTCGATTACAGCTTCGAGTGCATCGGCAACGTCAAGGTGATGCGCGCCGCGCTGGAATGCTGCCACAAGGGCTGGGGCGAGTCGGTGATCATCGGCGTCGCCGGGGCCGGGGAGGAGATCAGCACCCGCCCGTTCCAGCTGGTCACCGGGCGCGTCTGGCGCGGCTCCGCCTTCGGCGGCGTGCGCGGCCGGTCGGAGCTGCCGGATTACGTGGAGCGCTACCTGAAGGGCGAGTTCGAGCTGGACACCTTCATCACCCACACCATGGGGCTGGAGGAGATCAACAAGGCCTTCGACCTGATGCATGAGGGCAAGAGCATCCGTTCCGTCATCCTCTACAACCCGTGAGGACCGGATGGAGTCGCAACTGACCCAGATCGCGGCGAACCGCTGCTTCGGCGGTTGGCACAAGCGCTTCCGGCATCGCTCCGCGGTGCTGGACTGCGACATGGTCTTCGCCGTCTATCTGCCGCCGCAGGCCGAATCGGGCGCCAAATCGGGCAAGGTGCCGGTGTTCTACTGGTTGTCCGGCCTGACCTGCACCGACGAGAACTTCATGCAGAAGGCCGGCGCCATGCGGATGGCGGCGGAACTCGGCATCGCCATCGTGGCGCCCGACACCAGCCCGCGCGGCCCCGACGTGCCCGGCGACCCGGACGGCGCCTGGGACTTCGGGCTGGGCGCCGGCTTCTACGTCAACGCGACGCGGGAGCCGTGGGCGAAGCACTACCGCATGCACGACTATGTGGTGCGGGAACTGCCGGAGCTGGTCGAGGCCGAACTGCCGGTGACCGACCGGCGTTCCATCGCCGGCCACTCCATGGGCGGGCATGGCGCGCTGGTCTGCGCGCTGCGCAACCCCGGCCGCTACCGCGCCGTGTCGGCCTTCGCGCCGATCGGCAACCCGGCGAGCGTGCCCTGGGGCGAGAAGGCGTTCGAGCGCTTCTTCGGCACCGACTACGCGGCGTGGCTGGAGTGGGACAGCTGCGCCCTGCTGGGCCGCGCCACCGAGAAGCTGCCGATCCTGGTGGACCAGGGCGACGCCGACAGCTTCCTGGAGAAGCAGCTGAAGCCGGAGAACCTGCAGCGGGCGGCGGAGGCGGCGGGCCATCCGCTGACCCTGCGGATGCAGCCGGGCTACGACCACAGCTATTTCTTCATCGCCAGCTTCATCGACGACCATCTGCGCCACCACGCGGCGGCGCTGCTGAAGGACTGACGCGTTTCGTCCGGACATACGGCCCACCCATTCACGGAATGGGCCGTATGTCCGGACCGGTCTCCCATTCGTATCGACAAGCCTCCGACCCAAAGGCATCATTTCGTTACGACGCGAAATAATTGGGAGGTTGTCGTGAAGTTCATGTCCAAGACCCGCCGTCTGGCTTTCGCCGCCGTGGCGGGCGCGGTCGCCATCGGCGCCACCGTCGCCGTGGCGCAGACCCCGGCTTTCTTCCGCATCGGCACGGGCGGCACCGCCGGCACCTACTATCCGGTGGGCGGTCTGATCGCCAACGTCATCTCCGGCACCAACGGCGGCGTGCCCGGTCTGGTCGCCACCGCCGTGGCCTCCAACGGCTCCGTCGCCAACATCAACGCGATCAACGGCGGTTCGTCCGAGTCGGGCTTCTCGCAGTCGGACGTCGCCTATTGGGCCCACACCGGCACCGGCCTGTTCGAGGGCAAGGGCAAGGTGGAGGACCTGCGCGTCATCGCCACGCTCTACCCGGAAACCATCCATCTGGTCGCCCGCAAGGACGCCAACATCAAGTCGGTCGCCGACCTGAAGGGCAAGCGGGTGTCGCTGGACGAGCCGGGCTCGGGCACGCTGGTCGACGCGCGCATCGTGCTGGGCGCCTTCGGCCTGACCGAGAAGGACGTCAAGGCCGAGTATCTGAAGCCGGGTCCGGCGGGCGACCGCCTGCGCGACGGCGCGCTGGACGCCTATTTCTTCGTCGGCGGCTACCCGACCGGCGCCATCTCCGAACTGGCGACCTCGTCGGGCATCTCGCTGGTGCCGATCACCGGTCCGGAAATCGACAAGATGCTGGGCCAGTACCAGTTCTTCGCCAAGGACACGGTTCCGGCCAACACCTACAAGGACGTTCCGGAGACCAACACCATCTCCGTCAACGCCCAGTGGCTGACCAGCGCCAAGCAGCCGGACGACCTCGTCTACAACATCGTCAAGACGCTCTACAACGAGAAGAGCCGCGCCGCGCTCGACGCCGGCCACGCCAAGGGCAAGCTCGTCACGCTGAAGAACGCCACCTCGGGCCTCGGCATCCCGCTGCATCCGGGCGCGGAGAAGTTCTACAAGGAACAGGGCGTCCTGAAGTAAGACGCCTCTGAACACGATGCACCGGGCGGGGCCGTTCCGGCATGGCGCGGCCCTTTCCCGTCCCCGTTCCTGGGGTCATTCCCTCCTTCCCTTCCGGGGTTGGAGGGTTTTCGGGTTTGAGGGGTCATGAAGCAAGCCCCCGGCCCCGCCCGATTCATTCTGGAGCATCCATGACCGATACCCATCGCGACCCGCCGCCCGACATCCGGCTGGAGTCCGCGTCCATGGAACTCGACGAGGCCAAGGCGCGGGAGCTGGAGGAGAAGTTCGACTCCGAGATCCGCTTCCGGCCGCTGTCGCCGCTGGCGGGACATCTGGTCGGCGGCCTGCTGATTATTCTGTCGCTGTTCCACTACTACACCGCGGGGTTCGGCCTGCTGGGGGAGATGGAGCACCGCGGCATCCATCTGTCCTTCGTGCTGGGCCTCGTCTTCCTGGTCTTCCCCTTCACCAAGCGCGGCTACGGCGAGCCGGTGATGGGCACGCTGCTGCGCCCGTTGGGCATCGGCCTTCAGGATTGGGCGCTGGCCATCGGCGCGGTCGTCGCGGTGATGCATGTCCCGCTGATCCCGCTCGACGATCTGGCCTTCCGCGTCGGCAACCCGACCACCACCGACGTGATCCTCGGCTCCGTCCTGATCATCGTGCTGCTGGAGGCGACCCGCCGGTCGGTCGGCTGGCCGCTGCCGATCATCGCGTCGATCTTCATGCTCTACGCGATCTGGGGACCGCAGATGCCCGGGCTGCTGAAGCATCCCGGCGCCACGGTTTCCCAGCTCGTCGACCACCTGTACCTGACGACGCAGGGCATTTACGGCATCGCGCTCGGCGTGGTGGCGACCTACGTCTTCCATTTCGTGCTGTTCGGCGTCTTCGCAACGCGCATCGGCTTGGGTCAGCTTTTCCTCGACTGCGCGGCCTGGGTGGCCGGGCGCTACGCCGGCGGTCCCGCCAAGGTCGCCATCTTCGGCTCGGCGCTGTTCGGCATGATCTCCGGCTCGTCGGTCGCCAACACGGTGACGGTGGGCTCGCTGACCATCCCGGCGATGAAGCGGTTGGGCTACAAGCCGCATTTCGCCGCCGCCGTGGAATCGACGGCCTCGACCGGCGGCCAGATCACCCCGCCGATCATGGGCGCCGCCGCCTTCCTGATGATCGAATTCCTGGGGCTGCCCTACACGACCATCATCCTGGCGGCCATCGTCCCGGCCTTCATGCATTTCTTCGGCGTGCTGGTGCAGGTGCATCTGGAGGCCAAGCGCAACGGCCTGCGCGGCCTGCGCCCCGACGAGATGCCGGACCTGAAGGAAGCCTTCCGCCGCGACTGGCCGACGGTCATCCCGCTGGTGGTGCTGATCGGCATCCTGATCGCCGGCTATACCCCCTATCTGGCGGCCTTCTGGGGCATCACCCTGTGCATCGCGGTCGGCCTGCTGAACCCGCGCAAACGCATGACCATCCGGGAGGTTCTGGACGGGCTGCGTGACGGCGCCAAATACGCTCTGGCGGTCGGCGCCGCCGCCGCGTCCGTGGGCATCATCGTCGGCGTGGTCACGCTGACCGGCGTCGGCTTCAAGATTTCCTACATCGTCACCTCCACCGCCGGCGAGATGGCCGGGGTGCTCGGCGCTTTCCTGCCGGCCTGGCTGGCCGACGTGAAGGGGCTGACGCTGCTGTTCACCCTCGTCATGACCGGCATCGTCTGCATCCTGATGGGCTGCGGCATCCCGACGACGGCCAACTACATCATCATGGCGACCATCGCCGCCCCGGCGCTGGGTCTGCTCGGCGTGGCGCCGATCGTCGCGCACTTCTTCGTCTTCTATTACGGCGTGCTGGCCGACATCACGCCACCGGTCGCGCTGGCCGCCTACGCGGCGGCGGGCATGGCGGGGGCCGACCCCTTCAAGACCGGCAACACCGCCTTCCGGCTGGGGCTGGCGAAGGCGCTGGTGCCCTTCGTCTTCGTCTTCTCGCCGTCGCTGCTCCTGGTGGCGCCGGGCTTCACCTGGCCGGACTTCCTCATCGCCTTCTTCGGCTGCATCGTCGGCATCGTCTGCCTGGGCGCCACCCTGACCGGCTGGCTGCTGACCACCATGCGGACCTGGGAACGGCTGCTGCTGGGGCTGGCCGCCATCCTGCTGGTCGCGCCGGAGCTGTATTCGTCGCTGCTGGGGCTGGCGCTGATCGTGCCCGTCCTGCTCCGCCAGATGTCGGCCCGGCGCCTGACGCCCGAAGCCGCTTAAAAAAACAACCGGTCTCTTCGAGAGGACCCGATCATGAACATTCCCCATCCCTACCTGATGTTCCTCGGCGACGTTCAGGACCAGCTCGGCGCCAAGACGGCGCAGGGCATTGTGGACTGGCGGCGCGACTGGTGCCTGGGCCAGATCCGGCTGGAGGGCTGCAAGGCCGACCTCGGCATTCCCGACATGACGATCGCGGAGGCGGCGGGGCAGGGTGCCCGCACGCTGGTGGTCGGCGTGGTGAACGCCGGCGGCGTCCTGCCGGAGCATTGGACGAGCGCCATCGTCCAGGCCATCGAGGCCGGCATGGATGTGGCCAGCGGCCTGCACACCCGATTGGAAAGCATCCCGGCCATCGCCGAGGCGGCGGCGCGCCATGGCCGCCAGCTCTTCAACGTGCGCCATTCCGACGAGCGCTTCGCCACCGGCAAGGGGACCAAGCGTCCGGGCCGGCGGCTGCTGACGGTCGGCACCGACTGCTCCGTCGGCAAGAAATACACCGCGCTGGCGCTGGAAAAGGAAATGCGCGCCCGCGGCATGGACGCGGATTTCCGCGCCACCGGCCAGACCGGCGTCTTCATCTCCGGCCGCGGGGTCGCCATCGACGCGGTGGTGGCGGACTTCATCTCCGGCGCGGTGGAGTGGATCGCCCCGGCGGCCGATCCGGCCCACTGGGACCTGATCGAGGGGCAGGGCTCGCTCTACCACCCGTCCTTCGCGGGCGTGTCGCTGGGGCTGCTGCACGGTGCCCAGCCCGACGCCTTCGTCGTCTGCCACGAGCCGACCCGCAGCACCATGCGCGGCGTGCAGCACCCGCTGCCGTCGATCCAGGAGGTCATCGACCTGACCATTCGCTGCGGGCAACTGACCAACCCGGCCATCCGTCCGGTCGGGATCGCCATCAACACCAAGGCCTATGGCGAGGACGAGGCGCGCGCCTGCCTGGCGGCGGCGGCCAAGGCCCATGACCTTCCGACCAGTGATCCTATCCGGTTTGGCGTAGGCGAAATTGTTGACCGTCTGACGGAAGAATTTGCCACTGAGTAACGTTAATAGGGGATGATCGTGGTGCCGATGGGCGGCACGAAGCACAGCCGCCCATCGTCATAAGAATGATCGCCCGCCATCCCGTTCAGCCGAATTGGATCGCGGGTCCGGCCTTCCCACTTGGACATGATGAGCAACCGCACTCCCGCCACCCAATACGCCGCCCTTCCTTTCCGCCTTCGCAACGGCCGGCCGGAAATCCTGCTGGTCACGTCGCGGGAAACCAAGCGGTGGATCATCCCCAAAGGGTGGGCGGAGGAGGGCGTGAAGCCCTGCGACATGGCGGCGCGGGAGGCCTATGAGGAAGCCGGCGTGCGCGGCACCGTCGATCACCGGCCCTTCGGCAATTTCCGCTACATGAAGCGGCTGAGCACCAACAAGTCGGTCCTGTGCGCGGTGACCGTCTTCCTGCTGGAAGTCGACGAGATGCTGGACGAATGGCCCGAGAAGGGCCAGCGCGAGCGCCGCTGGCTGACTCCGTCCCAGGCCGCCCTGGCCGTGGGGGAAAGCGGCCTCGTGGAGATGCTGCTGCGGCTGGGCATCCCGCCGGACTGAAGTCGGGCCGGGATGATGCTGTTCGCCAAGAAAAAAGGCCCCTTCCGTGTCGGCGGAAGGGGCCTTTTCAGTGTCAGCGCTCCAGCCTTGCGGCGAGGCGGGCAAAGGTGAAGGGCTCATCCGTCAGGAAGCGGATGTCCTCGATCACCTGGGCGCGCAGCGAGCGGTCGTCGATGCTGCGGCCCCAGAAGGCGGTCTCGCCCAGATAGGCGGCGACCATCGCCTCCAGCCCCGCCGGGGTTCCGTCGTCCAGGGCACCGATGGCGCGAACACGCTCGATGATTTCGGCGGAATCGCGCGGCGGCAGCGTGGCGGCGCCGGGGAAACGGCCGAGGTAGAAAGCCAGCCAAGCGGCCAGCGACAGGCTCATCAGCGGCGCCGGCCGGCCGAACCGCTCCCGGTAGGCGAGCAGCCGGTCCAGGTTGCGGGTCTGGTACTTGACGAGGCCGTTCAGGCTGATGTCGTACCACAGGTGCCGGATGTAGGGGTTGCGGAAGCGGCGCAGCACGGCAGCGGCGAAGTCCTCCAATTCCGGCTTCGGCAAGGTGAGGAAGGGGATGACCTCCTCGTTGAGCAGCCGGTCGAGGAAGCGCGCCCCGGCGGGATCGCTCACCGCCTCGCCCACCGTCTCGACGCCCGCCAGCAGGGCGAGGGCGCACAGGCCGGTGTGGGCGCCGTTGAGGATGGCGACCTTGCGCGCCTTGTAGGGGGTGACGTCCGCCGTGACGACGGTGCCCTCGTCATGTTCGTGCAGCGGCAAGCGGAGCGCCGGCATCCCCTCCTTGCGCTCGATCACGAGGAGGTGGAACAGCTCGGCCGCCGCCATCAATCTGTCGTCGTAGCCCAGCTCGCGGCGCAGGTCATCGGCCTCGGCGCGCGGGAAGCCGGGGACGATGCGGTCGACCAGCGTGTTGTAGAAGGCGTTCGCCGTCTCGATCCAGTCGATGAAGGCGGGCTCCAGCGCCCAGTCGTGGGCGTGCAGCAGGACGATGCGTTTCAGCTCTTCCCCGTTGTGGTCGATCAGTTCGCAGGCCAGCACCTGCAAACCGGCCTCCGGCGCGCCGCCAAAGGTTTTCCAGCGCTCGTGCAGGAAGCGGGTCATCTTGCCGGGAAAGGAAACCGGCGGCTCGTCGGCATAGGCCACCGACGGGACGTAGGCGATCCCGGCGTCGGTGGTGTTGGAGACGACGACCGTGACGTTCGGGTCGCGCGCCAGTTCCAGCACCTCCGCCCATGCGCCATGCGCGGCGATCTCATTGCGCACGCAGGCGATCAGCCGCGCTTGGGAAACCTTCTCGCCGGATTCGTCCACGCCGCGCGACAGGACCGTGTAGACGCCCTCCTGCTCGTTCAGCGTCTGCGGGACGCCGCCGGCAATGGGGCGGACAACGGTGACGCCCCAGTCGCTGCCGGTGGCCTCGTTCAGCCGGTCGACCTTCCAGCCGAAGAAGGCGCGCAGGAAATTGCCTCCTCCGAATTGCACGATCCGCGTCGTCGGGCGCGGGCGTCCGTTGAGAAAGGATGCGTTCAGGCGGTCCATGGTCGGCGTCCTTGTCTGAGGGGTGGTTGACGGGTCAGAGCGTGACGCCGGACTTGAAGATCACGAGGTCGTGGACGTCGTTCTCCTCGTTGCGCGCTTGCCGGCCGTTGGCGACGGCGAGGATGCTGTCGATGAAGGAGGGCAGCAGGCTGTCCACCGTGGCGGTGGCCTCGGCGATGGGGCCGGCGTTGAAGTCGATCCAGTGCCGCTTCTTCTCGGCCATGGCGGTGTTGGTGGCGATCTTCATGGTCGGCACGACGCCGCCCAGCGGCGTGCCGCGGCCGGTGGTGAACAGCACGATGTGGCAGCCGGCGGCGGCCAGGGCGGTCACCGCCACGCCGTCGTTGCCCGGCGCCTCCAGCAGGGTCAGGCCCGGCTTGCGGATGCGCTCGGCGTAGCGGAGGACGTCGCGCACCGGTGAGAGGCCGGCCTTCTGGGTGCAGCCCAGCGACTTTTCCTCAAGCGTGCTGATGCCGCCGGCCTTGTTGCCGGGCGACGGGTTCTCGTAGATCGGCTGGTTGTGGTCGAGGAAATACTGCTTGAAGTCGTTGATCAGCGTGACGACGCCCTCGAACACCTCGCGGCTTTCCGCCCGCTCCATCAGCAGATGCTCGGCGCCGAACATCTCCGGCACCTCGGTCAGCACGGTGGCGCCGCCGATCCCGCACAGCCAGTCGGAGAGGGCGCCCAGCAGCGGGTTCGCCGTGATGCCGGAGAAGCCGTCCGAGCCGCCGCACTTCAGCCCGATGCGCAGGCGGTCGGCGCCGACCGGCTCGCGCTTGTCCTCACGCATGACGGCGGCCAGTTCGGTCATCGCCTCCAGCGACGCCTCAAGCTCGTCCGACACCTCCTGGGTGGTCAGGTAGCGCAGGCGGCGTGGGTCGGGGTGCTCGAAGCCCTGGGTGAACAGGGCGCGGGTGTTGTTCTCGCAGCCCAGCCCCATGACCAGCACGCCGCCGGCGTTGGGGTGGATGGCGAAGTCGCGCAGGATGTTGCGGGTGTTGTCGAGGTCGCCGCCGAGCTGCGAACAGCCGTAGGGATGCTCCAGCACCGTGACGCGGGAGCCCTCGGGCAGCAGGCCCATCTTTTCGAAGCGCTTGGCCGCGTTCTTGGCGAGGCCGTTGACGCAGCCGACCAGCGGGATGATCCACAGGTCGTTGCGCACGCCGATCTCGCCGTTGGCGCGGACGAAGGCCTGGATGGTCGGCGCCTCCCGCTTGGCCGGCGCCGCCTCGGCCGCCGGGCCGGCGTAGGCGTAGTCCTGCAGGCCGCCCAGCGCCGTTCCGATGTTGTGGGTGTGGATGTGCCGCCCCACCGGGATCGCCTCCTTGGCGAGGCCGATCACGCTGCCGTACTTGATGACCCGGTCGCCGGGCTGGTGCGGCGTCACGGCGAACTTGTGGCCCTGCGGCACCTCGTCGAGCAGGGCGACGCCCAGACCGTCGATCGCGGTGCCCTGGGCCAGCGGCTCCAGGGCGACGGCGACGGTGTCGCTGGAATGGATCTTCAGGTACTTCGGCATGTCAGGCCCCTTGGGGGAGAAGCGAGGGAGGCGGGAGGGCGGCAGGAGGGGGCAGCGGGACAGGGCTTAGCGGGCCAGGACCAGTGAGAGTTCCGGCACGAAGGTGACGATCATCAGAGCCACGAACAGCGCCACGAAGAGCAGGGTGGATTGCTTCATGAAGTCCGAGATCTTCACCTTGGCGAGGTTGCAGACCAGCAGCATCACCGTGCCCACCGGAGGCGTCAGACAGCCGACCGCGAGGTTCACGATCACCACGATGCCGAAATGGATCGGGTCGATGCCGAGCTGGTGCACCGTCGGCATCAGCAGCGGGACCATGACGATGAGGATCGCGTTGCCCTCGATCAGCATGCCGAGGAACAGCAGGAGCAGGTTGAGGATGAGCAGGAAGACGTACTTGTTGTCGGTCAGCGCCGTGATGTAGGTCGCCAACTGCTGCGCCGCCTGCTCCAGCGACAGGATCCAGGCCAGCGCCGAGCAGGCCATGATGACCAGCATCACCGAGGAGGTCGCCTTGAAGGTGCCGACCAGGGCGTCCACGACATGGGCGACGCGCATCTCGCGGTAGATCACGAAGCCGATCACCAGGACGATCAGCACGGCCACCGCGCCCGCTTCCGTCGGGGTGAAGATGTTGGCGCGGATGCCGCCGATGATGGCGACCAGCAGGACCAGCACCGGCCAGGCGCCGACCAGCGCGCTGGTGGTCTCCGAGGTGGTGGGCCAGCTGTCGCGGGACGGCGGGTAGCCGTTGCGCTTGGACACGATGTAGGCGGCAACCATCAGCATGGCCGCCATCACGATGCCAGGCAGGATGCCGGCCATGAACATGGCGCCGATGGAGACGTCGGCGACGAGACCGTAGATGATCAGGGCGATGCCCGGCGGGATGATCGGCGTCACCAGCGCGCCCGACGCCGTGACGGCGGCGGCGAAGGCGCGGTTGTAGCCCTTGCGCTCCATCTCCGGCACCAGCATGCGGGTCAGCATGGCGCTGTCGGCGAGGTTGGAGGCGCTGACGCCGCCCAGCAGCGTGCTGAGCATGATGTTGGTCAGCGCCATGCCGCCGGTGAACTTGCCGACCAGCAGGTCGGCCACGCGCAGCAGGCGCTTGGCCACGCCGGTGTGGTCCATCAGCGTGCCGAGCAGGATGAAGAAGGGAATCGCCAGGAGGGACAGGTTCTGCGAAGCGCCGATCAGGCGCTGCACCGCGATCTGGTCCGGAACCGGGCTGAAAAACACGAAATAGACAAGAACCGATGCGAAGATGGCAATGTAAAGCCGCATGTTCAAAGCGAACAGGCAAAGCATAATGAGAATGATGACGGGCCAGCTCATGGCGCGTTCCCCTTCGCGATCACCACGACGTCGATGAAGCAGCGGCGCAGAAGATAGATGATGATGCCGGCCGCACCGACCGGAACGGCGATGTCGATCCAGAACCAGGAGATCTGGAGAATTTCCGTCAGCTTGTACTGGGCGCTCTGGGCCAGCAGATAGCCGAGCCAGCCGGCGTAGGCCAGAACCACGATCGACAGGGCCGAAACGACCAGATCGACCGCCGCCCGGATGCGGGTGGGCAGAAGGTCCACGAACAGCGGGATGTCGAGATGCTGGCCGTCACGCTCGGCGACGATGGCGCCGATCATGATGATCCAGATCATCAGAAGCCCGGACATCTCCTCGCCCCAGTGCAGCGGAGCGTCGAAAAGGTAACGGGCGAACACCGCCGCAATGGTCATCACCACCAGAGCGGCCAGCGCGCCTCCCGCGACGACCGATGGCAGACGCCGGATCAACTCCATGGCATACTCCTCCAAACGATCCGGGCGGAGCGGCAGCCCCGCCCGGATGTGCTTTTTTTACTTGAGGTCCTTCTGGATCTGCTCGTACAGGCCGGCCGACCACTTCGGGAACTGGGTGTAGACGACCTTGGTGGCCTCGCGGAACGGCGCCGGGTCCGGCTGGATCACGGTGACGCCGGACGCCTTCATCTTCTCGATGAACTCGGCGTCCTGCTCGGCTGCCAGCTTCTGGCTGTAGAGGCCGGCCTCGTAGCCGGTCTCGTGGACCATCTTCACGACGTCCGCCGGCAGCTTGCTGAAGAAGGCTTCGCCGCCGACCCACACCGAGGTGTTGGTCAGATAGCCGACGAGGCTGAGATACTTGGCCTGCTCATGCAGCTTGGCGCCGTACAGCACGGAGATCGGGTTCTCCACGCCGTCGATCAGGCCAGTGGTCAGGGCCGGGTAGACCTCGCCCAGCGGCATCGGCGTCGCGGTGGCGCCCATCGCCTCGATCGTCTTGATCTGCATCACGTTGTTCGGGACGCGGATCTTCATGCCCTTGAGGTCCTCGGGCGTGTTGATCGGCTTCTTGGCGAGGATGTGGCGCACGCCGTACAGGTAGTTGGACATGACGATGTGCACGCCCTTCTTGCGCAGCGCCTCGTCCTTCTTCTTGAACCAATCGCTCTCGTAGATCTTGAAGAGCTTCTGGGGGTCGTCGGTCAGGTACGGGCCGAACAGAACGCCGAGGTCCGGGTCGTAATCCTGCAGGAAACCGACGTCGGACAGGGTGATGACGTTCATGCCCATCATCGCCTGTTCCATCACGTCCTTCTTCGCGCCCAGCTGGGAGCTGGGGAACAGCTTCAGGGTGACCTCGCCCTTGCTCTTCTCCTTCAGAAGGTCGGCCCAGTGATGCATCACCCGGTCGAGCGGCTCGCCCGGGTTGTTCTCGTAGGCGACCATGATCTCGGTCTTGGCCATGGCGCCGGACGCGGCACCGATGGACAGCACGCACGCGGCAAGGGCAGACGCCAGAAAGCGCTTCATTATTTCCTCCATAGTGGATGCCGGGAAGCCCGTTTGTGGACGTGACTCATGGACGGATCCCGCCGACGAGGCCGGACCCGGCGGCGGGACCGGCACGTCCCGCCGCAGCAGTTCTGATGGTGACAGCGCCCGGTGGGCGCCGCCGGAAGGGTCAGCGCTCGATCATCACCTTGACCGTGGTGTCCCGCTCCTTGGCCCAGTAGGGCAGGGCCTTGTCGGCCTCCTCGAAGGGGAAGACCTTGGAGATCAGGTCGTCGGGGGCGTGGTCGAGCGTTTCGAGATAGTGGATGACGGCCTGGAAATCCTCGGAGGTCGCGTTGCGCGACCCCATGATGTCCAGCTCCTTCAGGTTGAAGAACTGCGTCTTGTAGGACACCGGCTCCTTGGCGTAGCCGATGTAGACGACGCGGCCGGCGAAGGACACGAGGTCGATGGCCTGGGTGAAGGTGGCGGGCAGGCCGACCGCCTCGATCACCACGTCGGCGCCGTCGCCGTTGGTCAGCTCCAGGACGCGGGCGGACACGTCCTCTTTGCCGGCGTCGATGACGTGGGCGGCGCCGTAGCGGCGGGCCAGACCGGTCTTCGCCTCGCCGATGTCCACGGCGATCACCGTGGCGCCGCGATGGACGGAGCCGGCGATGGCGCCCATGCCGATCATGCCGCAGCCCAGCACCAGGACGGTGTCGGCCGCCTCGACGCGACCGCGCGCGGCGGCGTGGAAACCGACCGACAGCGGCTCGACCAGCGCCAGATGGCGCGGCGCCAGCGTGTCGTTCAGGATCAGCTTGCCGTAGGGCAGGACGATGCGTTCAGCCAGACCGCCGTTCTGCTGCACGCCGAGCGTGCGGTTGCTGCGGCAGGCGTTGACCCGGCCCTTGCGGCAGGACGGGCAGGTGCCGCAGGCGGTGTAGGGAATGACGATGGCGCGCCGGCCCACGGTGTATTCGGCCGGAACGCCCTCACCCACGGCGGCGATCTCGCCACCGATCTCGTGGCCGGGGATGCGCGGCAGAGAAACCAGCGGATTCAGCCCCTTGAAGGTGCTGAGATCGCTGCCGCACAGCGCGACGTGGCGGATGGCCAGGAGCACCTCGCCGGGGCCCGGGGTCGGCTCCGCCACCTCGTGGATCGCGCAGACGTCCACGCCTTCGATCATCAGTGCTTTCACAGGTGATGTCCTTTTTTTGGGAAGCGGGCGTGTTCAGGGCGTGGGCGCAGCCGTCGGCTGCGCTTCCTGGTTGAACACGCTCTCGCTGAAATGGAAGTGTGCGTTGCTGGCCTCGACGGCCTTCTCGACGGAGCGCTCGCGCAGCGCTGCGATGATCTGGCGATGATAATCGACCGTGGTCGGCCCGATCACCGCGTTGCTCTTGCCGATCTCCATGTAATAGATCATCGGCTGCGACATCGCCTGATACATCTTCTGCAACATGGAGTTGCGCGACGCGGCGACGATGGCGGCGTGGAAGCGGAAGTCCACCTCCGCGGCCTCGCGCACCGTCAACTGGTGCTCCATGTCCTCGGCCAGACGGTCGAGCCCGTCGATCTCCGCGTCGGTGATGTGCCGGACCACTTCGGGCAGCACGCCGATCTCGATGATCCTGCGGAACTGCAAGACTTCCCGACAGGTCTTGACGCTGCGGTCGAAGCATTGATCGAGAATGCGGAACATCGCCTCGATGTCCGGCTTGCTGGCGCGCGGGCCGCGCTGCGTTTTCTCCACCAACCCATAGGCTTCGAGGAAGATGATGACTTCGCGGATGGTGTTGCGGCTGACGCCGAACCGTTCGGCCAGCAGGCGTTCGTTCGGAAGCAGATCGCCGGGCTGGTAGCGCTCGGGGATCTCCTTGCGTAGCTCTTCGAAGATGGCCTTGACGGTTGAGACGCCGTTCATGATCGCGCCGCCAGAGTTTGGTCCAACAATTGGACAACTGAAGGCCAACGATAGCACCGCGGGGCGGGGCGGAAAACGGCAAAAGGAGTCACGAAATTTCGAAAACAGCGCTGTTAATGCATGAAGCAAAATTGCTGCAGCGCAATATCTCGCAAATAGACAGTCATGCGCCCGGTTCTTCTCCGACGGGGCGCGTCCTGTTGGTTCTCGTCAATTTTCGAAAAGTGATGCGCTGCGCTGTCTCTCCCAAGCCCGACGCTTCTGGTCGAAGCCTGAGGTCAGTGCACAGCGCCGGTAGCGCCGCCGACCTTGGGCCGCCGACCTTGGGCCGCCGACCTTGGAATGGCGAACGGCGCCGCGCCGGGTGGTCGCCCGTCCCTCGTGGCTCATCGCTCGGGAGCGGAGGTGCCCGGCATCTCCTCGGTGGCCCGACGGTACCCGCCGGACTGCGCGGTGTCCGTCGTGGAATGGGCGGGGCCGGGCTCTTCCGTGCTCGGGACGGGATGCTGGTTGACGGCAAGCGGCCCGCTGAACAGGCCGCGGATCACCGTGTAGAACACCGGGGTGAAGATCAGGCCGAACAGCGTGACCCCCAGCATTCCCATGAACACCGCGGTGCCCAGCGACTGGCGCATCTCCGCCCCCGCGCCCTGCGCGATCATCAGAGGCACGACGCCCAGGATGAAGGCGAAGGACGTCATCAGGATCGGGCGGAGCCGGGTGCGCGCCGCCGCGACCGCCGCCTCGAAGCGGTCCTTGCCCTCGAACAGCTCGTTCTGGCGGGCGAACTCGACGATGAGGATGGCGTTCTTGGCGGCCAGCCCGACCAGCACGACGAACCCCACCTGCGCCAGGATGTCCACCGCCAGTCCGCGCATCAGCAGGCCGGTCACCGACGCCAGCAGACACATCGGTACGATCAGGATGACCGACAGCGGCATTGCCCAGCTCTCGTACTGCGCGGCCAGCACCAGGAAGACGAAGACGACGGACAGCCCGAAGACCAGCAGGCCGGTGTTGCCCGCCGCTTTCTCCTGATAGGCCAGCTCGGTCCATTCGAAGCCGAAGCCGTCCGGCAGGGTGTCGGCCGCCGCCTTCTCCATCGCCGCCAGCGCGTAGCCGGTGGAGAAGCCGGGCAGCGTGTTGCCCTGAAGCTCCGCCGCCGGATAGAGGTTGTAGCGGGCGACGCGGTAGGGGCCGGTGATGTTCTGGAACTCCGCCACCGCGCCGATCGGGACCATGTCGCCCTGCGCGTTGCGGGTCTTCAGGTTGGCGATGTCGCGCGGGGTCTGGCGGAACCGCCCGTCGGCCTGCGCGGTCACCCGGTAGGTGCGGCCCAGCAGGTTGAATTCGTTGACGAAGGCGGAGCCGACATAGATCTGCAGCGCCTCGAACACCTGATCGGCGGTGACGCCCAGCATCTCCGCGCGCTGGCGGTCGATGTCGGCGAAGACCTTCGGTGTTTTGGTGTTGAACAGCGAGAACACGCCGACGAGGCCTGGAATGCGGTTTGCCGCGCCGGACAGTTCGTTCACCGCCTCCTCCAGGGCGGGCAGGCCGCGGCCCCGCTTGTCCTCCACCATCATCTTGAAGCCGCCGGAATTGCCGATGCCGCGCACCGGCGGCGGCGGGATCGTGATGATGAAGGCGTCCTCGATGGCGCCCAGCCGGGTCCTCAGGTCACCCAACACGGACTCGGCGGTCTGGCCCTTCGGGATGCGGTCCGCGAAGGGGGCGAGGGTGACGAAGATCGCCCCGGCGTTCGGCGCGTTGGTGAAGGTGGCGCCGTCGAAGCCGGCGAAGGGCACGGCGTGGATCACCCCCGGCGTCTTCAGCAGCGTGTCCACCGCGGTGCGCACCACCTCGTCCGTGCGGGCCAGCGACGAGCCGGGGGGCAACTGCACCACCGTGATGAGGTAGCCCTGGTCCTGGTTCGGGATGAATCCCGTCGGCGCCCGGCTGAACTGCCACGCCGTCAGGGCGAGCAGCACGCCGTAGACCGCCAGCACGATCACCGGCAGCCGCACCAGACGCCCGGTCAGCCCGGCATAGCCATTGGACAGCCGGTCGAAACCCCGGTTGAAGCCGCGGAAGAAGGCGTGGACCGGGCGCGTCAACGGCGACGGCTTGGGCGGGTTTTCCTCGTGCGGCTTGAACAGAAGCGCACACAGCGCCGGGCTGAGGGTCAGCGACACCAAGCAGGAAATCACCGTGGCGGTCGCGATGGTCACCGCGAACTGGCGGAAGAACTGGCCGGAGATGCCGCTGACCAGGGCGGCCGGGATGAACACGGCGGTGAGCACCAGGGCGATGGCGATCAGCGCGCCGCCGACCTCGTTCATCGTCTCGTGCGCGGCGTCCTTGGGCTTCATGCCCTGGCGGATGAACCGCTCCACATTCTCCACCACGACGATGGCGTCGTCCACGACGATGCCGATCGCCAGCACCAGCCCGAACAGCGACAGCGTGTTCAGCGAATAGCCCAGCGCCGCCAGCACCGTGAAGGTGCCGATCAGCGAGACGGGGATCGCGGCGATCGGCACGATGGAGGCGCGCCACGTCTGAAGGAACAGGATGACCACGACGACGACCAGCGCCACGGCTTCGAAGATCGTCTTGTAGACCTCCTCCACGGACTGCGCGATGAACTCCGTCGGGTTGTAGACCACGTCGTAGCGCATCCCGCTGGGGAAGCCCTTGGACAGGTCCGCCATGGTCGCCAGGATGCGGTCGGCGGTTTCCAGCGCGTTGGAGCCCGGCCGCTGGAAGATGACCAGCGGCACCGCCTGCTGGCGGTCCAGATAGGCGTTCAGATTGTAGTCCTGCGCCCCCAGCTCGACGCGCGCCACGTCGCGCAGGCGGGTGACCGCAGAGCCCTCGGTCTTGACGATGATGTTGCCGAACTCGCGCGGGTCGGTCAGGCGGCCCAGCGTCTCGACGTTGAGCTGGAAGGCGCCGGGGGCCGGCACCGGCGGCTGGTTGATGACGCCGCCCGACACCTGGACGTTCTGCGCCTGGATCGCCCTAACCACGTCACCGGCGGTCAGGCCGCGCGCGGCCACCCGGTCGGGGTCGAGCCAGACGCGCATCGCGTAGTCGCGGGCGCCGAACACCTGGATGTCGCCCACCCCGTCCAGGCGCGCCAGCACGTCCTTGATCTGCAGCAGCGCGTAGTTGGACATGTAGAGCTGGTCGCGCGTTCCATCCGGCGAGTTCAGATGGATCACCATCAGCATGTCGGGCGAGTTCTTGCGCACGGTCACGCCGATGCGCCGCACGTCCTCCGGCAGGCGCGGCTCGGCCACGGCGAGGCGGTTCTGCACCAGCACCTGCGCGGTGTCCAGGTCGGTGCCCAGCTTGAAGGTGATGGTGAGTTGGAGGCGCCCGTCGCTGGTCGCCTGCGAGGCCATGTAGAGCATGTCCTCGACCCCGTTGACCTCCTGCTCGATGGGGGCGGACACGGTGTCGGCGACCACCTGCGCCGACGCGCCGGGATAGGTCGCGTTGACCACGATGGTCGGCGGCGCGATCTCCGGATACTGCGCGACCGGCAGGGTCAGATAGGCGAAGACCCCGATGAGCGTGACGAAGATGGACAGGACCGCCGCGAAGATCGGCCGGTTGATGAAGAAGTGCGAGAGGTTCATGTCCCGGCTCCGCTCAACCGGCCGGCGGCTTGGGCGGCTCGATCCGTCCGTCCTGCGGCGTCACCTTGGCGCCCGGCCGGGCCCGGACGAGGCCGTTGATGATGACCTTGTCCGTCTCCTCCAACCCGGAGCGCACGACGCGCAACCCGTCCTCGATGGGGCCGAGGCGCACGGGCTTTGGCACCACTGTGCCGTCGTTGCCGACCGTCAGGACGATCTTGTTGGCCTGATCGCTGACCACCGCCTGATCGGGGATCAGCGTGGCGGTGTAGCGGTCGGACCCCGGCAGGCGCAGCCGCCCGAACTGGCCGGGCGTCAGCAGCAGCGACGGGTTGGGAAAGACGGCGCGGGCGCGGATGGTGCCGGCGCCGGGGCTGACCTGATTGTCGATGAAGTTCAGCGTGCCCTTCAGGGGCCAGCTCTGCTCATCGAACAGGCGGCCCTCGACCTCGATGCCGCCGTCGCGTTGCGACTTCAGCGCGCCGCGCGCCGCCGCCCGCTGGTAGGCGAGGTAGTCGGACTCGCTCATGTCGAAGGTGAAGTAGATCGGGTCGAGGGAAACGATGGTGGTCAGCAGGGTCGTCGTGCTGGTGTCCCCGCCGACGATGAGGTTGCCGACGCTGACCTCGCGCCGGCTGATGCGGCCGGCGATCGGGGCGGTGATGCGGGTGAAGTTCAGGTTCAGCTCGGCCGTCCGGACGGCGGCCTTCGCCACCTCGACCCCGGCGGCGTCGACGCGGACCTGCTGCTGGCGCTCGTCGAACACGCTGGCCGCGACGTTGTCGCTGCGCCGCAGCTCCGACGCGCGGGCGAGCTGGCGGTTCGACAGGTCCAGCTTGGCCTCGGCCTGCTGCTGCTCCGCCTGCGCCGAGGCCAGCGCGGCCTCGAAGGGGCGCGGATCGATGACGAACAGCGGATCGCCCTGCTTGACGAGCTGGCCGTCCTGGAAGGCGATGGAGTCGAGATAACCGCTGACCCGCGCCCGGATCTCCACGAAGTCCACCGCCTGGAACTGGCCGGTGAATTCGTCCCATTCGACGATCTCCTTGCGCAGCGGCTGGCTGACCGTCACCGGCGGCGGGGCGTTCTGGGCGGTCTCGGCGGCGTTGCCGGACGAACCGGCCACCCATAGGCCTCCGATGGCCGCAAGGAGTATCGCCGGCCCGGCATTCATCCAGGATGCGGCCCTGCTGATCCCCACCACCATCATGGCCGCCCCCGCTCCCGCTTCCGGAGCATCGATGGTTGCATGGATCGGCGGAGTTCCACAGCGCGCGAAAGCTGCGGGCATCATCCATTATAAAAGGGAGGTGAAACGCCGGGCGGCCTGCCCGGATGGGGTCGAATGACGTTGCCGGTCATCTGCATGGTTGCCCGTTCTTGTATCGCGTTTGCGTGCCCCGTCCGCGCGCTTGCAGGGATACCATGACCGGAGCGGAGCATGGCTGAAATGATGCAGAACCAACAAATCAGGCCATGCTCCGATCAACGCCGATCAGGCCGGAAGGGCCGGCGCCCTGGGAAAATCAAGGTCGGTTTCGATCAGGTTGTTGGCGTAGTTGGTCAGGATGCCGCCGATGGTGTTGGCCAGCACCTCCAGGATGACGGCGTCGTCCACCCCGGCGGCCC
Source organism: Azospirillum brasilense (assembly GCF_001315015.1). Lineage (NCBI taxonomy): Bacteria > Pseudomonadati > Pseudomonadota > Alphaproteobacteria > Rhodospirillales > Azospirillaceae > Azospirillum > Azospirillum brasilense. The sequence goes on from NZ_CP012915.1 coordinate 328,941, forward strand.
GGACGGCCTCGAGCACCACCGTCGGGACGCGGCCACGGTTGTCCACGATGGAGCGGGCGAGCGTCACGATGGCGTTCGAGCGTGCGTCCTCCGGCTGGCCGGCGCGCGCAGCCAGCACCTCCGTCTCGCTCAGCCCGACGGCTCTGCCGCTCAGGCTGTGGGCGGAAAGGCAATAGTCACAGCCGTTCGCCTGCGCGACGGCCAGCGCGATGCGCTCCCGATCCTTGGCAGACAAAGCGCCTCCGGCCAGGGCACCGGTGACGGCCAGATAGCTGCCGAGCGCTGCGGGAGACTGCGCCAGCGTGGCCAGCACGTTCGGCACCTTGCCGATCTTCGCCTTGATGGCGGCGAGTTGCGGTGCGACGGCGGCGGGCGGGTTGCTGCGATCGACGGGACTGATACGGGCCATGGGGGTCTGTCCTTCCAAATCGGTGAGGCGACCCGATGCCGCCTCGACATGGGCAGAGGATAGCCGTACGATTGGCAATAGATCGTCCGATTTTGTTTGCAGAACGTCCGAGGAGGCCGCCATGAACCAGCCGGACCGTTTGGCTGCCGCCTTGCAGCGTGTGCGCATCACCGCACGGGTGTTTCACGCTGGCGGATTTTGTGGGACGGGCGCCGTGCTGGGCGAGCGCGCGGGCGGTCATCTCCACCTGCTGCGGAGCGGGCGTCTCGGCCTGGAGAGCGGTCAGGGGCAGTTCATCGAGGTGATGGGACCCGCAGCCATCCTCCTGCCGCGGGCGCACCGCCATCACCTGACCACCGATGTCGACGGGCGGAGCGAGGCGTCCACGGTGGATCTCGTCTGCGCCGACATCGATCTTGGCGGCCTGCGCAACCCGCTGGAGCATGGACTGCCCGACATCATGGTCGTTCCGCTCGATCAGGCGCAGCCCTTGGCCGCGGTGCTGGAGTTGCTGTTCGGTGAAGCGGGAGGGCAGGGCTGTGGCCGTCAGGTCGTCCTGGATCGGCTGTCGGAGGTCGCGATCGTCCATGTGCTGCGCCATGCCATTGATCGGGCGGATGGCCGCACGGGATTGCTGGCCGGCTTGGCCCATCCCGCGCTGTCCCGCGCGCTGGTCCGGCTGCATGAGCAACCATCAGCGGCCTGGACCCTGGAACGCATGGCGGACGAGGCCGGCATGTCGCGCAGCGTCTTCGCGGAAGTCTTCGCCGAGGTGGTGGGGATGACGCCGGGCCTCTATCTGCGGAGATGGCGCCTTCAGTTGGCGAGGGCCCGGCTGGACGAGGGGGCGACGCTGAAGCAGGCGGCTCGCGAGGTCGGCTATGCCAGCCATGCCGCGCTGTCGCGGGCTTTGTCGGGAAGCGTGTCGTAGAAGGTTGACCCGCGGGTGGGGCGTCTCGGACGCGAGACACGGCGCAGCGGCGTGGTTGCAGAGTGGTGCGCTGCGAAGCGGGCTGGGTTTCCCGTCGGCTCGACCGATATTGACCTCATGGACTCGTCATCCGCCGTGGTGCTTCAATGCCGAAGCTTTTCCGTCGCAGATCGCTTGCCGTCATGGTTGTGGCCGTTCTGATCGCGTGCTCCGCTTCGGTGGGTTGGGCCGCGGATACAGGCAAGCTCGATCCGCGGGGGTTGATCGTCCTTATGAGGCATGCGGAGGCGCCCGGAGTCGGGGACCCGCCGAACTTTCAAATCCGCGACTGCGCGACACAGCGCAACTTGGACGCGAACGGCCGTGAGCAGGCCCGGCAGGTCGGTGATCGGCTGCGGAGCCTCGCTGTTGGGGAGGCAACTGTGTATTCGAGCCAATGGTGCCGATGCCTGGAAACCGCCCGGCTTCTTGCGGTCGGGCCGGTGCAGGAACTGCCGGCTCTCAACTCATTCTTCGAGCGGCGTGAGGAGCAGGACGCGCAGATTGCTTCGTTGCGCCGCTTTCTGGCGGGACTGCATTCCGACGGCGCGCCGGTCGTGCTGGTGACGCATCAGGTGATTGTGACCGCGTTGACCGGCGTCTTCCCGGCATCAGGAGAGTCGGTCCTCCTGCGGGCAAACGGGACCGACGAGCCGACCATCGAGGAGCGCATCAAGGCCGACGCCTCCAGATAGACGGTTGGCGCGTTGAAGCCCACGGGCCACGGTGCCAGCACCGTGACTGTGCGCCTGGAGAACATCGGGCGGCTTCGGGCGCCCTTCGCTCTCCCGAGCCGGCCGGAAGTGCCCCAGTTACTCCGCCGCCATGGACAGGGGAGTGTAGGAGTATTCCTGCGGTTCTGGTGTGGCCGCCCTAAAGTACTCCAGCACGTAGACCCGTACGGCGCTGGACAGGTTGCTGGCATCCACAGCCTCCACCCGCTCGGCGAGACGATTGCACAGTTCGCCCAAGGTCAGGTTTTCCCGCTGCGCGATTTCCTCCAGCCCTTCCCAGAAGGCGGCCTCCAGCCGCATGCTGGTGCGTTTTCCCGCGACATAGACGTTTCTGAGCTTCTTCGATGACATGGCAGGACCGTTGCGCGACAGGTTGCACTCTTATGTGTGAAGGGTCGCGGAGTCCGAGCCGAAAAACATGTGATGAACTTCACATAAAACGCAGGGAGTCACGCAGCCGATCAACAAAGTCACAGCAGGGCCGCCACGCTGTCGCATCCTATTGCTACAGCCCCTCCCCACGGCCCTGCGGTGGTGAGGTGGTCCCCATTCCCGGTTCTCCCGCAGTTTGCGTGGAAGGGCTGACGACGCTGGAGCCGGCGCCGTCAGCAGATCCTATGCATGCGGTCCATCCTGCCAACGGCCAAGCCACTCCGTTCATGGCCGGCACCACCGGCATTCCGTTGATCTTCCGAGCCTGGGAAACGCCGCCCACATCAACCTTTCCATTCGTCGTTTTTTTGTCGCAACGGGGACCAGATCAGTGCCAGGACGCAACACTTGCCGAGGGCACGACAGGTTCACAGTGCGGCCAGTGCCCGTTCATGAGCGGAACATCTTGCAGCCCGCCCCCCAACGTCACGAGCCACGCTGACAGATACTCTCGGTGAGATGCGCGAAGGCGAGCATGCCGGGATCATCCACGCCAATGCTCTTGTCGGCATACATGCGGGCACGCCCCATGCGGCAAGGTTCATTCCGGAAGCGGACGAGCGCCTCGTCACAGGCTGCGACCGCTCTTGCGCGGATCGCGGCCTGTTCCCCGGCACCGGCCAGGGCCGAGGAAACCGCATCGAGCGCATCGACCACGGTCTTGTCCCCAAGTTTCGCGCCGCCTCGCGCCATGACGGCATCGCGCGCCTGTTCGAGAAGGGGAGCCAGTTCGCTCCAGGGGATTTCCGCCCGCCCCTTCGTCCTCTTCGACATCGTCAGGAGCCCGGTCGCGAGCAAGGTGCCGAGGCTCGATCCCGTGGCGGAGGCCGCGGCCTTGGCAAGGATGCCCAGGCTCACCCCGACATCGTCGATCCCTTCCATCCGCTGCTCGGCCATGAGATCCAGCACCCGGCGCAGCATGCCGCCGGTGTCCCCATCGCCGAGCTTGGCGTCGGCCGCGTTGAGTTCCTGTTCAAGGGTTGCCATGCGCCCGTGCGCGAGGGCGACACCGGCGGCAATGTGCGTGACGGTCAGGCCCATGCTCAACCAATCTTCCAGAAGGGACAGGATGCCGGAGCGGCGAGAAGCCGTTCCAGCTCATCGTCGAGGAAGCAAAGGCTGAGCGAGACGCCGGCCATTTCCATCGAGGTCACGTATGGCCCGACCAGGGGCTGGACGACCGTCAGCCCAGCCTTGTCCAGCCGTTCCGCAAGGCGCCGGTAGAGGATGAAAAGCTCTTCCAGCGGGGTGGCGCCGAGGCTGTTGACCAGAACCGACACGCGATGTCCGCTTCCCTCGGGGCGTTCCGCCAGAAGGCGGTCGAGCATCTCGTCCGCGACGGCATCCGCCGGCTTGAGCGTGTCGCGCCAGATGCCGGGTTCGCCGTGGATGCCGATGCCCATTTCCATGTCGCCTTGGGCGATGCGGAACGACGGTTCCGCCGCACCGGGGATCTGGCAGGACGAGAGGGCGCAGCCGATGGTCCGCGTCCGCTCCACGGCCTTCGCCGCCGCCGCGGTCACCTCGGCCAGCGAGGCGCCCTCGTCGGCCCGGGCTCCGGCGATCTTGTAGGCGTAGACGATGCCGGCAACGCCGCGCCTCTTGCTGCGTTCCTCGGGGGCGGCGCTGGCGATGTCGTCGGTGCCGAGCACCGTGCTCAGTTCCAGGCCTTCGTCCTCAAGGAACTCCCCCGCCATGTCGAAGTTCATGCGGTCGCCACCGTAGTTCCCGTACAGGCGCAGGACACCGCATCCGCCGTCCGCCGCCTTGATCGCGGCTATGCAGGAATCCACGGTGGGGCCTTCGAAGACGTTGCCGATCGAGCAGGCGTCGACGAGACCCGGACCGACATAGCCGGTGAACAGGGGCAGGTGTCCGGACCCGCCGCCGGTCACGATGCCGACCTTGCCCGTCCGCGCGCCTTCGGTGCGGCGGATCACCCGCCCCGCCGGTCCATCCCGCATGAGTGACGGATGGGCCGCGCACAGCCCGTCGAGCATCTCGTCCACATAGTGCGCAGGATCGTTGATCAGCTTCTTCACGATGGATTCCTCCCGTTGCGCCGCGTCCGCGCGCCATGGCAGCCCTCCGCCCGCAGCGCTCCGGCGCGTCGGTGACTGCAAGGGTTCGATGGTCGGATGCGGGCTTGTGGGGCTTGGGGCCGGACGCCGGGGCCCGGTCCTGCCCGTTACGTGATGGGTGTGGTGAGCGCCGGCGCCACGGCGTCGTCGCCGTTGCTGTAGCCCAGCTGGAGTGAAATCGACTCCGCGTGGCTCATAACGACCGGGGCGAGGCTCTGCACCCGTTCATGCGTCATGCGCGTGGCGGGGCCGCTCACACTCACCGCGGCGAAGACATGCCCGCTGGTGTTGCGGATCGGCGCGGCGACGCAGCGCACGCCGATGTCGATCTCACCGTCGTCGATGGCGTATCCGCGCTGGCGGATCGCCGCCAGATCCTCCCTCAGCCGGTCGGGATCGGTGAGGGTGTTGCGTGTGTAGGCCGGGAGTCCCACCCCAAGGACGCGGTCGATGACCAGGTCCGATTGGAAGGCCAGGGTCGCCTTGCCGACACCGGTGCAATGGCAGGGCGACGCCTCCATCGTGGTCGTCGCGTTGTTCGGGCCGGATCGGCCCCCCGCGCCCCGTTCGATGAAGACCATCTTCATGCCGTCGAAGACGCACAGGTGGACGGTCTCCCGCGACAGGGTGCTGAGCGCGTCCACGTACGGCTTCGCCACGCGGTGCACGTCCATGTTGGCCAGAACGATCGATCCCAGCTCGAAGAGCTTGATGCCGAGCCGGTACTCGTCGCGGCTGTGGTCCTGTTCCAGGAACCCGATTTCCTTGAGCGTGAGAATAAGGCGGTGTGCCGTGCTGCGCGGAAGCTTGGTCCGGCGCGCCACATCGGCGAGCGACAACCTGCGGTCGACCGTGGAAAAACATTCAAGGACGCTGAGCATCTTTCCAGCTGACTTGATGTTGTTCGTCTTCAAGAATGCCTGTTCCTTCTGCTCCCCTGCCGGACAGGCGTATCGGGCTTGGTCGTCGAGCCCCGTTCCGCCTGCTTCAGGCGCAGGGCGAAGCAAAGATCGGCCAACCGGCCCTTCGGGGTCAAGTCGTGTCGACGCGCTCATCGTCCCTCCCAGGGGATGCCACCCTCGCAAGCGCTTGCGAGGGTGGCCGGCATTCCTTGGCGTCGGCTGACGCCGCTATTCCGCCGCGGCCGTTGTCGGCGAGGCCTCGTAACGAAGCACCTCGCGCAGGGCGGCATCGATGCGCGCCTTCTGCGCCTCGGTGGCGGCGGGCATCGGCTGGCGCGGGACGCCGACCTCGCACCCCTGCCGGCTGAGCGAATGCTTGACGCACCCAGGCAGGTTGTCGCCGTTGATCGTGTTCCAGAAGGTCAGCAGACTCCGGTGGATTTCCAGCGCGCGCGGATGGTCGCCGGCTTGCACGGCGTTCCACAGCGCGACCGTCACGCCGGGCACCGCGGCCGGGTTCGCCGCGATGGTGCCGTGGGCGCCCAGCGCGAAGGACGGGTAGAGAAGCGCGTCGACCGCCGTGAAGACGAGCTTGCCCGGCACCTGCTCGTTCAGCAGATCGGCCATCAGCTTGAGGTCGCCCGCGCTCTGCTTGACGCCGATGACGCTGTCGATCTCCTTCATGATGCGGACCAGGAGCGACGGCGACAGGTAGTTCCAGGGCACCACGTTGTAGATGACGATCGGCACCTGCGTCTCGCCCGCGAGCGTGCGGAAATGCGCCAGCGTCGCGTCCTCGTCGGGTTTGAAGACGTAGTGGACGGGCGTCACCTGCAGGGCCGCCACCGGCAGGTGCGCCATGGCCTTGGCCTTGGCGATGGCGTCGCGGGTGCTGTTGACGATGATTCCCGCAACGACGGGGACGGCGCCGTCGACCTCCTCGCAGGAAATGGCGACGAGACGCGTCAGTTCCTCGGTCGAGAGGGTGTGCCCCTCGCCGGTGCTTCCTCCGACGCAGACCCCATGGACGCCCTTTTGCAGCATGAACCGCACCTGGGCGCGGAACGCCGCCTCATCGATCTCCCCGTCGGCCGTGAACGGTGTGACCAGAGGGGGGATGATGCCGCTCAGCGAAGTTGACATTTGGACGTTTCCTCTTTGTTTGTCCCACAATGCGGTATTTGCGTTCAGCGCCCATAACCTGTCAACGCTGATTAACGTTGTCAATGCTGGTTATGAAAGTATGTTGGCTTGACGAACATCCCGTATCGTGGGATACGACAGAAAAGGCAGGGCGCCGAACCGCCCTGCGGCATGTCTTGGAGGAGACGCTCATGATGGGACTGCCCATAGGCAGGCTCGGCCGTGGAACGGCGGCCACCGTTGCCATGCTGACGTGTCTTGCGGGGGCCGCGCCGGCTCTCGCCGAATGGCCCGAGCGGCCGGTGACGCTGATCGTCATTGCCGGGGCCGGAGGCGGCAGCGATTACACGATGCGTCTGCTCGCCCGGGAACTCGAAGCCAAGCTCGGCCGGCCCTTCAACGTCGTGAACCAGCCTCAGGCGTCGGGCGTCGTCGGGATGACGACCTATACGACGGCCAAGCCCGACGGCTACACGCTGGGCCAGATCGCCCCGTTCGCCCAGTACAAGCTGCTGGGACAGGCCGATTTCACGTCGGCGAGCTACACCCCGATCGCCCAGTTCAACGCCGATCCCGCGGCGGTGCACGTTGCGCAGAACTCCCCGCTGAAGAGCGTGGCGGACATCGTGGCCAAGCTGAAGGCGGATCCCGGCTCGCTCCGCATCTCGTGCGGCGGCACGTGCAACGCCAGTTGGGACATTCCCTTCATTTCCCTGCTTCTCGACCAGGGCGTCGATGCCAAACGGCTCAATCTGATTCCCGCCGCCGGATCGGCAGCCGGGCTGCAGGAACTGGCTTCGGGCGGCGTCGATGTCGTCCTTTGCTCGCTTCCCGAGGTCGACGCGTTGCGCGACGCGGGCCGGGTCCGCAGCATCGCGGTGATGAGCGAGAAGCGCATCGAGGGCTACCCGGACGTCGCCACCGTCGGCGAACAGGTCGGCAAGCCGTACAGTGGAGGCACCTGGCGCGGTCTGGCCGGCCCGCCCGGCATGGACCCCGCGCTCGTGGCGCGGATCGAATCCGCGGTGAAGGACGCGTTCGAGAGCGACCGTTTTCAGAGCGAGATGAAGGCGCGCCGGTTCGGGGCGGCCTGGCTTGGACGGACCGAGCTGAAGGCCTTCATGGAGCAGCACGAGCAGGAGACCGCACGCGCGATCAACGCCGTCGGGTACAACAAGTAAGATATCGATCCGATGGCGTGCGCGCCTCGGACGGCAACGGGAGGGAAATCCATGCGTATCAGCGTTCTTGCATCCGTTCTGATGGCTTTCGCCGGGCTGGCCGGCACGGCGCAAGCCGAATACCCCGAGCGTCCGGTCACCATCATCGTTCCGGCGGCGGCCGGCGGCGGCGGCGACACGACGACCCGCATCCTGGCACGGGAACTGAAAGAGATCCTTGGGCAGCCAATCACCATCGTCAACCAGGGCCAGGGCGGCGGCGTGGTCGGCCTGACGGCGATCAAGAACGCCACGCCCGACGGCTACACCGTCGGGCTTCTCTTCCCGTATGCGGGGTACAAGGCGACGGGACAAGCCGACTTCTCGGCCAAGGACTTCACGCCGATCGCCAACTTCAACGGTGATTCCTCCTCCCTTCTGGTCGGTTCCGGGTCCCGCTTCAAGGACCTGAAGACGGCCCTGGAGGCGATCAAGGCCTCCCCGGGCACTTTCAAGGTTCATTGCAGCGGCGGCTGCGGCAGCGTGTGGGACATCCCGGTGGCCGGCATGATGCTCGACTATGGGATCGACGTCGCCGCGATCAAATGGGTGCCGGGCCAGGGCGCCGCACCCGGCCTCATCGAACTCGCGGCGGGCGGCGTGGATTTCCAGACCGCCTCCCTTCCCGAGGCGTCCGCCCTGATGTCGGCCGGCCGCGTGCGTCCCCTGGCCGTTCTGAGCCCCGAGCCGGTGCCCGGATTCCCCGACGCGCCCACCACCAAGCAGTCCATCGGCACCGCCGTCGACGGCGGAACGTGGCGGGCCCTCGGCGGTCCGGCCGGAATGCCGGGCGACGTGGTCGCGAAGCTGGACGCCGCGGTCGCCAAGGCGACGCAGAGCCCGGCCTACAAGGACGCCATGGCGAAGGCGAACTTCGGGGTCAAGTACCTGAACGGCAAGCAGCTTGAGGAGCTGATGCTGCGGCACGAGAAGGACACCGCCCGCGTCATGGACGCCCTCGGTTACGGCAAGTGATCGGCGGGGAGCCGGCCAAACCATGCATTCCTTCTGACGGTGGAGGCTATCCGCCATGAAAGTTCAAGACGTCCTCGTCGGCCTGTTCTTCATCGCGATCGGCATCCTGATGATCGAGTACGCGGCCGACCTGAAGCCGCCGCGCCACCTCAAGTTCGGCCCCGGATTCTTCCCGCTGATCATCGGCTCGGGGCTGATCCTCGTCGGAGGGATCATCGCGCTGCTCGGCCTCCGCACCTTGCGCACAGAACCCCTCTGGCACCGGCCGGAGTGGTCGCGGACCAGACGGGGCTGGGTGCGGTTCTGCTCCATTCCCGCCGCGATCGCCCTTTACGTGCTGATCGTCGATACGGCCGGCTTCCTGCTCACCGCCGTCCTGGTGATGGTCCTCGTGCTGGCCGTATCCGGCGTGCCCCTGCGCCGCGGCGTGCCGGCGGGAGCCGTCACCGCCGTCGTGCTGACGGCGATCTTCGCCTCCGTGCTCCACGTACCCCTGCCGTGGGGACCGCTTCAAAACATTTCGGGGTGGCTGCTATGGTGATCCTAACGGACGTTCTTGGCGTCCTGCTTGACGTCCATCTGCTGCTGGTGATCGTTGCCTCGGCCATCTACGGGTTGGTGCTGGGGGCGATCCCCGGCCTGACCGCGCTGATGGCCACGGCCCTGCTGGTGCCGGTCGTCATGTTCATGGAACCCGTGCCGGCGATCGCGGCCATCATCACGTCCTCCGCCATGGCCATCTTTGCCGGCGACATCCCGGGTGCGCTCATGCGCATGCCGGGCACGCCGGCGTCGGCGGCCTATACCGACGACGCGTACAGCCTGACGCGCGAAGGCAAGGCCGGGCTGTCCCTCGGAGCCGGCCTGTTCTCCTCGGTTCTGGGGGGCCTGCTGAGCGCCCTGGTTCTGACCCTGGCGGCTCCGAACCTCGCCGAACTGGCGCTTCAGTTCAGCAGCGTTGAATATTTCTGGCTCGCAGTCCTGGGCCTCAGCTGCGCGACCTTCGTCGGCGGCTCGTCGCTTCTCAAGGGGGTGGCGGCCCTGCTGTTCGGGCTGGGGCTGTCGACCATCGGGATGGATCCGGTCTCCGGAACCCCCCGCTTCACCTTCGGCGTCACCAATCTGCTCGGCGGCCTCGGCCTGATTCCGCTGCTCATCGGCGTTTTCGCGATCTCCGAGCTGCTGCGCACCGTGACGCTTCCGCCAACCGGCGAACGGCAGGCGCGGCTGGCGGTCGGCTCGGTCAGCGCTGGCATGGGCCGCCTGATGTGGCGACACCGCCGCGAGGTCCTGCGCGGAAGCACGCTGGGAACGCTCGTCGGCGCTCTGCCGGGGGCCGGCGCGGACATCGCCGCATGGATCTCCTACGCGGTCACCCGCCGGTCGCAAAAGGGCAAGGACCCGAACGCCCTCGACCAGAAGGTCGAACGCCTCGTCTCCGCCGGCGCGGCGAACAACGCCGCCCTGGGGGGAGCCTACATCCCGGCAACCGTGTTCGGTATCCCAGGCGACGCGATCACCGCCATCGTGATCAGCGTCATGTTCCTGAAGGGCCTCAATCCCGGCCCGACCATCTTCCTCAACAACCCGACGGCGATCTACTCGATCTTCGCGATCTTCTTCGTCGCGAACCTCCTGATGATTCCGCTGGGCATCCTATGCATCCGCACCTTCGGCCTGATCCTGAAGGTGCCGAGGACCTATCTGACGCCGATCATCCTGCTCTTCTGCATCGTCGGGGCCTTTTCGGTCGAGAACACGCTGTTCGCGGTCGGAATCATCGCCATCGTCGGTCTGCTCGGCTATTTCATGGAAGCCAACGACATTCCCATGGCTCCGGCGGTGCTCGGCCTGATCCTCGGGCCTGTGATCGAGCAGACCTTCATGACGTCCATGCTGAAGAGCGGCGGAGAGGTGTCCGTGTTCTTCGACCGTCCGCTCGCCATCGCCCTTGCGGTTGTGACCCTCGGCTCCTGGGCGCTGGCGGGCGTCCTGAAGCTTGTGGACGCAGCCAAGGCGCGCCCCGTCCTGACGTGACGCATCCGCGGCCGCGCCTCATCGTGACCACGCGCGGAGGACTTCCAGGGGGCCTCTGCGCTGCGGTTCCAGCAACCCCTGACAGGAACGTGCCATGACGATGACGGGCGAGATGCTGATCGGCGGCGGCGCCGTGTATGGCAAGGGCATCGCCTTCCGGGCTGTCGACCCCGCCACCGGCCGCGAGATGGAGCCGGCGTTCGGCGGTGGCGGCGACGCCGAGGTGGAGCGCGCCTGCGCTCTGGCCTGGGAGGCGTTCGACATCTTTCGTGAAACGGGCCTGGAAGCCCGTGCCCGCTTCCTGGAGGCCATCGCCCAGCGCATCCTCGACCTGGGCGACGCGCTGGTCGAGCGGGCCGTTGCCGAGAGCGGCCTGCCGCGTCCCCGTATCGAGGGCGAGCGTGGCCGGACCGTCGACCAATTGCGCCTGTTCGCCCAAGTGGTGCGGGAGGGCGGTTGGCTCGACGCCCATATCGACCGGGCGCAGCCCGAGCGCAGGCCCCTGCCGCGGCCTGACCTGCGCCAGCGCCACATCGCGCTGGGTCCCGTGGCAGTGTTCGGCGCCAGCAATTTCCCGCTGGCCTTTTCCGTGGCCGGCGGTGATACCGCGTCGGCGCTGGCCGCCGGTTGCCCGGTGGTTGTCAAGGCGCACGCCGCCCATCCCGGCACATCGGAACTGGTCGGGCGCGCCATCCAGGCTGCGGTTGCCGAGTGCCGCCTGCCGGAAGGCGTGTTCTCCATGCTGTTCGATTCCGGCCATGCGGTCGGAACCGCGCTGGTTGCCGATTGGCGCATCAAGGCTGTGGGCTTCACCGGCTCGCGCCGGGGCGGCATCGCGCTGATGAACGTCGCGGCGGCGCGGCGGGAGCCCATCCCCGTCTATGCCGAGATGAGCAGCATCAACCCGATATTCCTGCTGCCCGCCGCGTTGGAGACGCGCGCGGAGACGCTTGGCAAGGCGTTCGCCGCCTCGTTGACCATGGGCGCCGGTCAGTTCTGCACGAATCCGGGACTCGTCCTCGCGGTGGACGGTCCTGGCCTGAACCGCTTCCTGGAGGCGGCCTCGGTAGCCTTGCGGGAGAGCGCGGCGGCCACCATGCTGACACCGGGCATCCACGCCGCCTATGACGACGGCGTGCGCCGGCTGACGGCGCGTTCGGACGTGCAGACGGTTGCGCGCGGGCAGGCCTGCGTTGGGCCGAACCAGTGCCAGGCGGCGCTGTTCGCCGCCGACGCCGAGGCCTTCCTGTCCGACCCGGGGTTGCAGGAGGAGGTGTTCGGCTCCGCCTCGCTGGTGATCCGCTGCCCCGAGGTGGCGACGATGCGTGCGGTGGCTGAGCGTCTGGAGGGCCAACTCACCGCGACCGTGCACGCCGACGACGCGGACGCCGACGAGGCCCGCCAGCTCTTCCCGACACTGGAGCGGAAGGCTGGGCGGATGCTGTTCAACGGCTGGCCGACGGGGGTCGAGGTGTGCCATGCCATCGTCCACGGCGGACCCTTTCCGGCGACCTCCGACAGCCGCACCACCTCGGTGGGGGCACTGGCGATCCGCCGCTTCCTGCGCCCCGTCTGTTACCAGGACGTTCCGGCGGCGCTGCTGCCGGAAGCGGTTCAGGATGGCAACCCACTGAACCTGTGGCGCCGTATCGATGGGGATCTCCAAAGTCCCGATGGGAAGGACGCCTCCGTGTGAGAGCCTGCCGGCAGCGTCGAGGGTGACCTTGCCCGCGCTCCCACCAGCGGTGCGGCCATTCTGGCCGATGCGCGCTTCGCCCTGGAACCAGAGTTGGAGGCGACGCTCCGGATGCGCGGCGGCCGCGGCCTTCAGCGCTTCGCGCAACCACTTTTTTGGAAGGCGGCCTGGGCCTTGGCATCGGATTGCAGATGGCGGGGCCGCGTCTTCTGCTTCGACAGGTTCAGCCGACGCACGATGCGCGACAGGCTGGCCGGATGCAGCGTCTTGGCGAAGCGTTTGGCAATCACCTCGCACAGAATCGGCAGAGTCCATTCCACGCAGCCGTGCCGTCTCGGATCGGGGCCGGCGAGGATGATGGCCTTGAGCGTCGCCTGCTCGCCTTCGCTCAGCCATTCCGGCCGGCCGGGCAGCGGACGATCATAGAGACCGGCTACGCCTTCGGCGTTGTAGCGCACCACCGCATCGCGCGGGGCTTGGCGGTCCATGACGGCCAGCCGCGCCGCTTCCGCCCTTTGCTCTCCCGCCGCGCCAGGGCACGCAATTCGCTGGCGCTCAAGTCTTCCCGGATCGGCAACGCCGCTGGCATTCGCTCCTCCCCATCGCGTTGGGAAATCGAATCACGGATTGCCGACCTTGGGAATCCCTTTCAGTGAGTCAGCGGCTCCGCTCGCCGGTATAACTCGGCGGCGGATTGAGCCAGCAGTCGTCATCGCGTGGTCGACCTGGAGGCGATGCCATCAGGCGCTCGCCAAAACGAGGCCCACCGACGAACAGCGCAACTACAACATTAGACCCTATGTTCGCGGCCTGAGAGGGCTGGCGGCCCGCCCTGCGACATGCCCCAATCGAGGGTTGCGCCGGACTGGCCGGCGCCGAGCCTCAGACATGGAGGGCGGGCGGGCCTGATGAACGATACCATCTACGTGGGACTGGATGTCCACAAGGCGACGGTGGCGGTCGCCGTGGCGGAAGGCATGCGGGGCGGTGAGGTGCGGCAACTGGGAAGCGTCCGCCACACGCCTGAGCAAATCGCCAAGCTGGCGGAAAAGCTGGCCAAGGGTGGCCGGCGGCTGAGCTTTTGCTACGAGGCCGGTCCCTGTGGCTACGGTCTGCATCGGCAGCTGACCGACTTGGGGAACGACTGCATCGTGGTGGCGCCGTCTCTGATCCCGATGAAGGTCGGCGACCGGGTGAAAACCGATCGCCGGGATGCGGTGATGTTGGCGAAGCTGCACCGTTCCGGGGACCTCACGGCTGTTTGGGTCCCGGACAGCGCACACGAGGCGGTGCGCGACCTGATCCGGGCGCGGGCCACAGCCGTTCGGGTGCTCGGCAAGGCGCGTCAGCATCTGCAAGGCTTCCTGCTGCGGCACGGGCGTGTTTATGCTGGCAAGCGGGGCTGGACCCTGGCCTATCGGCGCTGGCTGACCACGGTGCGCTTTGATCACCCCGCCCAGCAGGTGGTGCTGCAGGATTACATCCATGCGCTCACAGACGCCGAGGCTCGGGTTGAACGCCTGGCACGGCAGATCGAGGATCTGCTGCCGCACTGGTCGATGGCGCCAGTGGTGGAGGCGGTGCAGGCCATGCGCGGTGTCGCCTTCATCGTCGCCGTGACCGTGGTCGCCGAAGTCGGCGACTTCTCCCGCTTCGACAATCCCCGACAGCTGATGGCCTATCTGGGCCTGGTGCCGTCCGAGCATTCCAGCGGCGCCACCGTACGACGCGGCGGCATCACCAAGGCCGGCAACGCCTTGGCCCGGCGAGCGCTCATCGAAGGCGCCTGGACCTACCGGATGCAGGCGCGGGTCAGCCGTAAATTGCACGACCGTCTCGAGAACCTGCCCCAGGCCATCCGCGACATCGCCTGGAAGGCCCAGGTCCGGCTGTGTGCCCGCTTTCGGCGGCTGGCGGCCACAGGCAAAGCCCGGGTGGTGGTGACAACCGCCATCGCTCGGGAGATGGTGGGCTTCCTGTGGGCGATTGCTCGGCAGGTGCAAGTGGCCCCGGCGGCCTGATCCAGCGCCAGCCGGTCGTACCGGTGCCCACGGCTGGAGGCGGGGCGCGGTGGGGAATCCTCGTCCTCTGTTATGAGCCGACCTCGTCGACGCTCGCCGCTTAGACCGAGGCAGCTTCAGGACGAAACCACGGTCATGCGGTACCCAACCCGCGCATGAGAGCTTGCTCAACCGTCGTCTTTGGCCCCGTCTCCTGCCGTGGGCATCCACTGAGCTTCAGCGCCTGGGCGTAGCCAGGGACGGTGACGCATACCTGAAAGCCTTGACTGCGAACATGAGAGCAGGGTGCGGAAAAACGAACATATTCCGGCCTATTGCCTCCGCTGAGGCTGAAAATGCAGGTTTCAGCGGACTGATTTGGTCGGGACGGAGCGTTTTTCCTCGCTCCGAGGCTCCCGGAACCGCCGTTCAGGCGGATTGCGGGCGTGATTATGCCGCCGCTAGCAGCTTGGGCAGGCGGATCAGGTTGTAGGCGGCGGCGGTCAGGGTGAACATCCAACCGACACGGGCTGCTCCGCGATGGCGCGCCTTGCGCAAGCCGGCTCCCTTGATCCAGCCAAAGACCTCTTCGATCCGCTTGCGGACTCGCAGGCTGACGGCGTAGCCGGGATGGCGGGTGGTCCGGCCGTCGATCGCCGAGCGACGGTTGCTGGTGTTCCGGGCAACGTGACCCAGCACAGTCGCCAGGAACTTGGCCGCCACATCGCCAGCAAGCAGACGCTCGCGGTTCTTGGTGAACACCGTCACGTCCCACACCGGCGCGTCCATGGACAGGCCGACGAACCAGCGGAACAGCAGGTTGTAATCGAGCTGCTCCATCAACTGGCGTTCCGAGCGCACCGAGTAGAAGGCCTGGAGCAGCAGCGCCCGCAGCAGCTTCTCCGGCGGGATCGAGGGGCGCCCGATCTTGGAGTACAGCCCCTCGAAGGCTGGCGACATCACTTCCAGCGCCTCGTCCACGATGGCCCGGATCGCTCGCAGCGGGTGGTTGGCTGGAACCCGCGCCTCGCAGCTCACGTAGCTGAACAGACCCTCGCTGCGTTCGTCCAAACCCCGCACCGTCCCCTCGTCGCTCGCGTTCTCCTCAACCGAAAAGAATCACGACCAACCGCCCGTGCACAGCCCTTTTTCCGCATCCTGCTAGACCAGACCAAACCGGTGTCGCACGGCGCGCCCACCAGCGATGGCTGCTACGCCTTTGAACGTCGGTGGTTACGGGCATCGCCGACCAAAGTTATATCCATCAGGTTTCGATGCTCCACTGGGGCGAGGCATCACTCGGCTTAGTCCCAGGACACCAAAATTATTTTTAGTTATTAGCCGCACCAGCAATATTTTCTTGTATTATCTTGCTCTTCCTTTAAGTTATTCATGCCACGCGCTTTTGATCGCTTTGGCAAATGCCTGCAATAGGTTCTGTCATCCATTTCGGGTGTAGGAACCAACCTCCGCAGAGAATTTTCCTGATTACAACGTCGTCTTGGCAGTGGTGCAGAATGGGAGGGCAGGCTGAGAGCAAACTATGGAAAGGTGCCTTCGAAAGCACCACCGCTCCGAACATTCATATAATGCCAGAGCGCGTCATTCCATCAAAAGAATTTTATCTTATGATTCATTGGTATCGTAAACATCAAAAAATTCACTGTAAATCGTTTGGTTGATAAATGATTATTATTATCATGGCCTGCATACAAGGATATGCAATCCTCAGATTTTTCTCACCATTGCTGTGGTAACTTAAGCAATATTCCTTTTGTCATTGGAGGTTTTGGCAATAAAGATCATCGTTGCCAAAATCAATGATGCGCCAATAGCAAAACGCATTGGCGTCGCTTGGGGCGTTTGCCGACTTCTGCCACCTGGAAAGGGTGATGGTTCGCACGATCACCGGATTATGGGGGCAGCCCCCAGGGACGGAGCCGGGCCGTGTCCTGCGGTGTGGTGGAGGACCTGTGAGGACGCGGCCCGCCGAAGCTGGCGTAGGCGGGCCGATTTTCCACAGCGGGACCGGCCATCGTGGTTCTCCGGTGGAGTCTGGTCACCACGACCCGACCGAGGGAGGCCATGATGGCCGACGAGATGATGGCGCTTCGCAAGCCGCTGGAGAAGAGCCCTGACGCCGATGTGCTCCGCGAGATGATCGATTTTGCCGTGGAACGGCTGATGGAATTGGAGGCGCAGGAACCGCGCCGGATGGCCGAGAGAACGCTGACCGCCGTCAATCAGGAGGCCTGCGTCTACGGCATCTCGACGCGCTCCTTGGGCAATCTGGCCAAGGCACTCGGCATGAACGGCCTCTCCAAGAGCCAGGCCAGCCTGCCCTGATCGGTGTTGAGGATCTCCGGGCGGCCGTGCCGCGCCGTTGCCCCTTCCACCGCCTCCAGGCCGAACTCGACGTCCATGATGTTCGACAGTCGCCACGCCAGCACACGGCGTATCGCCCAGTCCATCACGACGACCAAATACAGGATGCCGCGGCGCATGGGAATGTAGATACCGGCTGCGCCGTCAACCGATCGTGGTCTGTCATTCCGTGGATTTGACCCACCGACCTGCATTGTGGCGGCGAGTGTGGACGCATGCCGGTCCTCTATGAAGCCCACATTGCCTATGGTCCCAACGGCAGGGTGACCGTGCCTGGTCTGGCGGAACGGCGCTGGAATCCAGGCGACGGCGTGCTGGGGATCGGAGGCGACGGGCTGGACGTGGCCGCGGTGCAGCGGGCGCTCCAGCGCCGTGGCTTCTCAAGCATTGTGGAAGGCGGCGATTTTAGCCGACAGACAGCAAGCGCGGTGGAGCAGGTCCAGGCCGTACACCGGCTGCCAGTCACCGGGCGGGTGGGCACGCCGACAGCTATCGCGCTGAGAGTGGCATTTCAGCAGGCCGGCAGCTCGACAAGTGATAGTGCTCAGCGGTACGGCACGTGATAGAAAATTGAACCTACCTCGTGCGAGATAAGAATGAGAATGCCTCTAGCCTTAACAGCCTCCCGTAATGTCTTTTGTGGACTGCTGGCACTACTCTCCATTGCGGCTCTGACTGTGCCGGCTGCTGCGGAGCCGGCCTACGGCTTCGCAGTAGGGGACACACTGCCGATCTACACATTCCACGGCGAGGATGGTGTGCGTCGCTCAACGGCGGAGTTTCGTGGCAAGTGGTTCCTTTTCAAGCGGGGGGCTGAATGGTGCATGCCGTGCACCGGAGAGCGGCCTTCGGTGGAGAGTTTCATGAAGGCCCACCCCGATGTGCCCGTCGTGATGCTCGTTTCCCCGCGTCCCAGCGAAACCGACCTGGAGGAGGCGTTCCAACGCGACCTGAACTATCAGCGGCGAAAGGGGCTGCGCTTGGACTACATCGCCGCTCTCGACAGCCGCGACCCATTACCCCGCGACCTTCCGGCGCCGAAGTCCGTCTCCGACCTTCCGTTGACCGTTGTCGTCGATCCTCAGGGGGTTATCGCCGCGTTGTGGACGAGCACGTACCAATACCAGCGCCAATTCATGAGGCATGGGATTGTCGGCAAGGCTGAGCCAGAGTTCCGTGACTACGTTGAGGCTTTGCTTTCATGCAAGGGAGCAAAAGGGGTGGCTGCAACCTCCACAGCACTGGAGGTTGCGAAGACGTTCGACGCTTCCTGCTCGTGACGTAAGGACGCCTCTGCCACCAGTCCAGCACCGCCGATCAGCGCCGTAAACCCAGCCCGCCCGGATCTCCGCGGCGGGCTTTCCCTTTTCTGGATCCGTCCATCACCGACCTCCTCAGCCCAAAGCTGGTCCGCCGGCAGCACGGCGAACTGACCCTGCAACTCGCAACGGTCACAACGTGACCGGTCGATTGATGGCCTTGCCCCATACCAGCAACTCGTAGCGTCTGAATTCCGGTCGATAGTAAGGATCGCTCTCGACGAGCATCACCGCTTCCTCCCGGCTCTCGACGTCAAGCACCCACAAGCCGCCGACGAAGGGCATGCCGGGTTCTGGCCGAAGGCCGCCGCCGATCAAAATCTTATCGCGGTTGGCATCGAGGTAGGCGAGATGGGCATTGCCATGCTGCTGGCGAATTTCCAGCATTTCCGGCGCATCAGTGAACAGGGCGATCCATCTGGGCATCAGGGTCCTCCTAGCGTTCTCGACCGCGCAATTTACTTCTGCGGAAGAGGTGCCGCTACCCAAACTGATCTGGCGTCAATCCAACAACGCGTTCCGGGCATTTCACCCGTCATAACTGAGCCGCAACCGGCCCGGGCACTCGCCAGCCAAGCGCTGGACCTGCCGGACATCCCAGCGGACGAGCTGGATTGAAGGCGTGACCGCCGGGTAGGGACGTCACCCCCTACGTTCGGTCGAGCCATCCGAAGATGGGCCGACGCCGGCCCGTGTTGTCCGGTCCACACGGCGGTCACTGTCCGCGACGTGCGCGTGCTGAGCCGAGGCTCCCCCGCCACCCAACGTCCGAAACGTCTTCGCAGACTGTCTCGGAGCTTACAGCATCAAGGTTTCAACCCACCAGCCCCCCGGCCCCTGCCAAGGCGGCTCTTTTCATGTCCGAAGGAGAGGCATCCCCCGATGCTACCACTGCTCTCCCCATCATCTCCGCCTTGGCCCCGGTACTGCCGGAGGTCGCCAAGGTCGCACACGGCTCCGGCGAGACCGCCCAGAAGGTCGGCGAGGTTGCGGTGTCCGCCGTTTCCGCTGTGACCGGATTCCCGATCAGCACGCCGACGGATGCCGAGCGCGCCGCTGCCGCGGTGCAGGCCGATCCGGCGCAACTGGCCGAGCTGTACCGTTAGCAAGGCGATCAAGTCGTGGCGTTGCTGAGGCTCGATAACGAGGACTTGGCCGACGCACGCGCCCAGACGGTCGAACTGGCGAAGGTCGGCAGCCGCATCTCATGGGGCGTCGGTCGTGTCGGTGATCATGCTGATCGCCTCCGGAAATGTGGTCCAGCTTGTCCTGACCCAATCCATCCCGCCGGGGCGGGAGCCCACAGTCTCGATCATGCTCGGCGCCCTAACCGCCATGGCGACGTCGGTCGTGGGCAACTGGACGTGAGGCGGCCATGGAGCGATGGACATTCACGCGCGCTGATTTCCGGTCGGCGATGCAAGCGCTATTGCCCCGTGGGCGGGTCTGGCCGCGTGATGCCAGTACCGTGCAGGGGCAAGTGTTGGACGGGCTGGCTGCGGCCTACGAGCGGCAGACGGTCGATGCGACGGCGCTGCTGGTGGACGCCTTTCCGGTAACCACGACCCAGCTCTTGCCGGAATGGGAGGTGTCGCTGGCGCTCCCCGACGCCTGCACCGGCCCGGCGGTCGGGTTGGCAGAGCGGCGTCGGCGCGTCGTTTCTAAGTTGGTCGATACCGGGGGGCAGTCGGGGGCCTACTACATCGGCTTGGCGGGCAGTCTGGGTTTCCCCGGCTGCACCATCACCGAATACGCCGCCTTCACAGCCGGGTCTGGATGCTCCGACCCGCTGAACACCGCTGACACGGGTTGGCCACACGCATGGCGCTTCAATGTCCCGGTCCAGGCCGGCGCAGTCAGCTTCACCGCGACCAGCGGCTGCGACGAGGCTTTGCGCGGGTGGGGAAGCGCGGTTTTGGAATGCGTGATCCGCCGGGCGGCTCCGGCCCACACGGCGGTGCTGTTCGGCTACCGCGCCGATGAGGATTGGCTGCGCGACGGTGGTCATGCCGAGGACTGGGGATTGCTTGACCAGATCGGAAGCCAGCCGGAGATCGTTGAGGATTGGAGTGCGCTTGCCTGAAGCGGCGCGTTTGGAGGGAAACGAAAATGTCTGAGAGCGTCACAAGGCGAGTTGCGCTCGTCCGCGGGTCGTCGTCGCTGCTGGCCACCGTTGTCGGCCTTGATGGCGAACTGATCGTCGATCAGGACAAGAAAACCGTCACCGTTCATGACGGCGCGAAGGCCGGCGGCTACCCACTGCTGCGCGAGGACGGCGACGGCGCGGCGGTGACGGTGGCCGGGCGCCCGCTCGCTGACCGCTTCGGCGAGCGGATCAACGTCAAGGACGGCCCCTTCCATGCCAAGGGCAACGGGGTGGCCGATGACACGGGCGCTATCAACGCCGCCGTCCTCGTCGCCGCCGCCACCGGAAAGCCGCTGTACTTCCCCGCCGGCGTCTACATGGTCGGCTATCAACTCTCCTGGTCGGCGGGCCTCGGCAGCCTGTGCGTCATCGGCGACGGTCTTGACCGCTCCATCATTCGCCGCTCCGCCGCGTCAACCACCAACTACATGGTGTTTGCCAACGTCCCTAAGCTTTACATCACGGGTGTCGCCTTCGACGCCAACAAGGCGGAGAACGCGCGCGCGTGCGATTGCTTCACGGTTTACGCCGCCTGCAATGAACTCTCGCTTGACAACTGCGCATTTATGAACGCGAAGGCGGTCAACGGATACGGGACCGGGCTTGGCGTGTTCGGCAACGCGGCGCAGGGCACCACCTTCCGGGTCATCGACTGCCGCATCACCGGCCACGACGGCGTCGGCCTGACCTCTCCGGACTTCGACAACGTGCTGATCACGCGCAATTACGTGGCGGACAACGGGCGGAACGGTATCCAGGTGGCCAGCATCGATCCGGCGGGTCTACAAAAACACTATTACGTGATCGTGTCGGACAACATCTGTGCCAACAACGGCGGCAGCGGGATTTCCTGCGGCAACTTCCTGGAAGACAACGTCCTCGATACCACGCCGGTGTACGGCCACGGGACGCCGGACACCGTGGGGATGGTGGTGTCCGGCAACATCTGTTACGGCAATCTCGCCTACGGCCTGGCCATCTCCGGCGACAACGTGGCTGTGACCAGCAACGTGGTGATGCATAACGGCATCACCGTCGGCGGCTTCGGTGGCGTGTTGCTAAACGGCCGGTTCTGCACGCTGTCCGACAACAGCATCCGTTTCAACGGTACGTACGGCCTCGACGCCGGCGGCTCGGAATACTGCACGCTGTCCGGCAACACCATTGTCAGCAACGGTTTTGCCGGCTGGGGAACCGGCGCCAACCTCGGTGGCACCGTCGGGGTCGTGTTCGTCGGCAACCTGCTGAAGGAAAACGGCGGACCGACCTCGTACGAGGTGAGCGTGCAGCATGTGGAGACCGACGCCATCGGCTGGGCGCTGCCGGAGTTGACGCGGGACTTGTCCATCCGCGGCAACACCATCTGGCTGGTCGACACCCGGCTGGGCGTGCACGTGCAGGACGGCGCCAGGGACATCGACGTCGTCGACAACATGTTCCGTCTAACCGGCTCTTCGGCCACGGCCGCTAATGCCATCAAGTTCGTCGGCAAGCGCGGTAACATCAAGGACAACACGGTGTCGACCACCGCCGACCCCCTGACCATCAACCCGGATGGCAACGGCATCCTGTGGGTGCCGGACGTCCTGGATACCCTTCTGGTCACCTCCAGCACGACGATCAATGCGATCCAGTATCAGTCGGCCGGGTGGGTCGGTGCAAAGGGGATCGCGTGGATCGAGGTGACCAACAGTGGTTCCGGCTACACCTCGGCCCCCACGGTCGTGGTGACCGGCGATGGCACGGGCGCCCAGGCGACCGCCTTCATCGACGGGAGCGGTAAGGTCAAGGGGGTGCGGGTCAGCCAGTACGGGGCCAACTACTCCACCGCGACCGTGTCCTTCAGCGGCGGTGGCGGCTCCGGCGCTACCGCGACGGCGCAGATCGGCCTTCCACTGGTCGGCCGGCGCGAACTGACGATCCACTTCAACGCGGCCTGCACGATCAAGCGCAACGGGCCTCCGGTGGTGCTCGGGCCGAGTGGCGCGGACCTTGCCGCTGCGAACGCCTCGACGCTCACCCTGCAGAGCATTTACGGGCAATGGCGCGCCAAGGCTCTGGCCGGCGTGACCTGACCGCGCCCCATCACAAGGATGACGAGACATGAAGCGCATCGACACGGCTACCAGGGCCACGGACCTGTTCGGGCCGGGCAAGCACGGGTTCAAGGACGGCAACCCGCTGACCGGGGACCCATCCACCACGCTGTCGGCCAGTATGTTCAATCACCTCCAGGAGGAAATCGCTCGCGCCGTCGAGGCAGGTGGCGCACCGCTGGACCCGACCAAGTACGACCAGCTCGCCACCGTGCTGGGGCTCGCCGTCCGCTCGGCCGGCGCGTCCGGGTACTTCGGTCTGCCGGGTGGCCTGCTGCTGCAATGGGGGACCGCCACCTTCACCGATCCCGGCAGCGGGCTGGGGGCCAGCTATTCGACCGTCGCCGTCACGGTCCCCTTCCCGCGTCCGTTTTCGGCGGCGCCCTGGGTCGTTCTGGTGACCGGCGCGGACGCCGGGGAGGGGCTGGAGCACACCTATGGGCTGGCCGGCAAGGCCGCGGATCAGTGCGCGATCCGCGCCGGGCGCGTCGCCGGCGGCCAGGGTGGCGGCGAGGTCGGCAGCTTCAACTGGCTGGCCCTTGGCCAGACGTGACCGTCTGACGGCCGAGACAACAGTCCAGCCCATCCCCACCGACCCGGCGCCCGAGAGGCGCCTTTTCTATGCCCGCGCCGCCACGCCGGGCCGCAGGAGGTCCCATGCCCGATCCATCGTCCGCCGCTGATGGCGGTGTCCTGTCCAACATATATTCGCAGGTCGCCGCCGGGGTCGGCGGCAGTCTCGTCGCGTGGCGGCTGCTGGTCTCCTTCGGGCGGCAGGACCGGGCCGCGAAGATGGAGGCGGAGATCCGCGCCGACCTCCGCCAGCGGCTCGACAAGGCGATGACCGACATCGCCTCGATGGCCCACGAGCGAAACCAAGCGGTGATGGTGAAGCTGCAGCTCGAAACCGAATTGCGGCTCGCCAAGGAGCATCTGAACTCGGCGCGGACCGAGCGGGACGAGGCCAGGACTGCCCTCGTCAGGGTCCAGCAAGAGGTGGAGAACCTCATGGCGACAAACCAGCGGCTGGTTGAAGACGCTGCGGTCGCTGAGGCTGAAGCCCGTGGGGCGCCAGCCGGCACGAAGCCCACAGCGCGGCAGGTGCCGGGAGAGCGGCCATGGAAAAGCTGAGCGAGCTGGACCAGCACGACGCCCAGCAAGTGGCCACGCAGGCCCTGGCCGACTGCGAGGGCAGCAAGGACGACGCCCTCCTGCTGCTGGCGCACCTCCTCATCAACGCGCGCCGGGGCATGTGCTCCGGCTTTCAGCGGCTCGGGCCGCCAGACCGGCGATAGGCCGCCTTCACCATCATCATAATGGAGACCATCATGACCAACGTGCCCTCCGGCGCGGCTGAAGCCGTGCGCCTGCCCGTCGTCGTCGGTGCCGCGCGCCCGCTCGGCCCGAACGACATCGCTACCGCTGCTGCGGCCCTCGGCGTCGAGGAGGCGGCCTACCGCGCCGTCCTGATCGTAGAAACCGGCGGTCGCAGCGCCTACCGGCCCGACGGCCGCATGCCGATCCTGTTCGAGGCCCATATCGCCTTCCGCCTCAACGGCGGTGTGACGGTGCCTGGTCTGGCGGAACAGAGCTGGGACCGCGGGCTCTACTCCAGCACGGCGGCCGGCGAATATGACGGCGTGCTGGGGATCGGCGACGTCGGGCCGGACGTGGCCGCCTTGCAGCGGGCGCTCCAGCGTTGCGGCTTCCCCAGCATCGTGGAGGACGGCGACTTCGGCCGGCGGACGGCCAACGCTGTCGAGCAGGTCCAAGCCGTGCACCGGCTGCCAGTCACTGGGTGGGTGGACACGCGGACGGCTATTGCGCTGGGGCTGGTTTGAGAGGGGAGTGAACAAGAAGCTTATTGAAATTGCAGGATATTCCGGCTATCGCGTAGCCCGCGCGAAGCGCGACTGTTGACATTCTCGTCGCGTGTTTACATTTTCGGCATCGGTTGACAAAAATTGATTTTTGCCCAATCTTTCGGTTCTAACTTGGCCGGAGCTTCTGATGACCCCCTGGGAACACCACGCTGACCTCACGCGTGAGCGATTAATCACCATCGCCCAATTAATCAAGAGAGGGCGAAATGACGCGTTAGACCGCTACGACCCGAGCATCGGCTGCACGGGCTGGACGCTTGGTTGTGAAGCGTTTTCCTTCCAAAAGCACCAGATTGCTGAGGCCAGCTTAAGCATCGACTGGCTGGAGGTGCTCAATCCAAGCATGCAATTTGTTTTCAATATCGGCAGCGTTCCCGTTCGGTTTTATCGTGGCGAGCCGGACGATCCAAACACGCGAACACTCAAGCAGTCATACTCGGAGCTTCGCCAATTTAGCCTTTTTTGCACTGAGGAGTTGGTCAATTTAACCGAACAATCCCTTTACCGCTTCGCCGTTGAAACCGATATTGATGGTTCACTGATGGCGGTAACGTTCGTTGTTCTTAACGGAGAAACTCCAGTTCTGACTTGGCAGGTTCCGCTCGATGAGCCTGTGAGTAAGATTTCGCCGCTTTGGGTTGAAGGAAGCGATGGGGTGGACCTTCCAGCTCCTTCCGTTGGTATTCCAGCGAAGAAGAAGAGGGACGGGACGTCCGAGTGAGATGGGTTCAAAGAATGGCCTTGGGGGGTCGTTAGACTGTCTGCCATGGAATTTATGTCGAAGATCTCGGGCGAGCAGCTCAGGCTCGCCCGACTTGCGCATGGATACTCACTAGAAGAGATTGGTGAGATGATTGGCGCTACACGCCAATTCATTCACCAACTCGAAACAGGTGCACGCTCACCTGCCGATGATGTGGTTGAAGCGTTAGTGGATGTGCTTGGAGTAACGAGGAGCTTCCTATCTTCGCCTCTAGCATCGACCGTCAGGCCTGAGCAGTGCCATTTCCGTGGTCACATAACGCGGCCCGCGTCTGTGACGAGTCAGGTGCTTGCTCGGGGAACGTTGCTCGATAAATTTGTCGCCGCTATGGAGCAGCACCTGGAGTTACCACCTGTATCGTTTCCGGACTTCCCTGCAAAAAGCGCTGAGGAGATCGAGCAAGCTGCTGAAGAGGCTCGCCGTCATTGGAAACTTGGTACGACGGGCCCCATCACCAGCATGATGCGGGTTGTTGAAAACGCAGGTGCCATCGTCACTTACTTTGGCGATCTGTCCGAGCGTGTCGATGCGTTTTCTATGGATCGTCGTCGCCCTATCATTGTTAGAAGTTCGGCGAAGCAATGCTTGTCAAGGCAGAGGTTTGACTTCGCACATGAATGCGGACACTTAATTATGCATCGCGGTATTCAGACGGGTGATCGAGAAACTGAAGATCAGGCGCATAGGTTTGCTGGCGCTTTCCTGTTTCCTCGTGGTGCTGTTCTGCGGGAGTTTCCTCGAGGCCGGTCAATCAACTGGCCTGCATTGTATCAGTTGAAGCTAAGGTGGAAAATGTCAGTTCGAGCTATTGTGCGGAGGGGTTATGATCTGAGCCTGCTCACTCCTGCGCAGTATCGAACGGCTAATATTCATCTTGTAAAGACTGGGCAGTCGAAGATAGAAAAATACGATAACGATGCCAGTATGCCTGTTGAGCAACCGGAACTTCTTCCATCCGCTCTTGCTGCTCTCGAAGAT
Organism: Azospirillum brasilense; assembly: GCF_001315015.1. Lineage (NCBI taxonomy): Bacteria > Pseudomonadati > Pseudomonadota > Alphaproteobacteria > Rhodospirillales > Azospirillaceae > Azospirillum > Azospirillum brasilense. Next base: position 355,110 of record NZ_CP012915.1, read on the forward strand.
GTGATGTCTGGTGGAGCGCGTTATGTTGGAGATGAAGTTGGGATGTCCTCTGCAATGCTCGAACTTATTACTGACTCAAGATTCCCCGCATCCACCCCTGAAATAAATGACCCAAAGGTTGTTAGCTTGCGGCGTGTGTAGATCCAAGAAGTAAGAATTGATGGTGGTTTGTGCGCGGGCAAGGGCTCTGCGTGCTTCACCGCAAGCATCCCTATCCTCTCAATGCTTCATAAGCCGCCCGGCATCCCGCCCGGCGGCTTTTCATTTTCCGGAGCCATCTCATGACCGAGATCCTCAGTTCGAAGCCGGTTCGCCGGTAGTACGGCGACTTGGCTCTGTACAAGCCCGCTGTCCACGGGGGGCAGCCCGATTCGTGCCTGCTACAACGGGACCGGTCGATCAGATGGAGGCAACCGGTCACGGTGACGGTGCCAAGCATGGGCAGGCGGACATGCACTCCTCCCACAGGCAGCTCTCACGCTGCGCAGCCCGTCGGAAGGCCGCTTTCACGGGTGGCCGCGCCGGATCGTCTTGGGAACGAAGCATGAGCCAACGAAAGGACTTACTCCATGCCCGACATTAACTTCCCTGAGGCGCAGCCGCCCCTCAGCTACGCGTGCGGTGCCTATGCGCTGACGGCCGCGCTAAAGGCCTATGTGCCCGTGACTACCACGCCTTATCCCATCAAGCTCAAACACCTTCAGATGCCGACGACGGAGATCACCATCAACGGCACCGAGAATAACAAGGATCTGGCGGACAAGATCTACCAGATCACGGGTGATCTCGAGATCAGCGGCCCGCCGACTGCACTGGTTTTCTCCTACAAACTTGCCCCCAATCTGAGCAATTCACCGTCCGCCCTCGCCTACGTCGCCAAACAGTATGGGCGGACCGTCACTGTCAACGTCATCAAGGGTTTCAAGTCCCGCTCGAACATGTGTCAGGCGGTGGCGGATGACCTTCTCAAGAAACTTCCGGGCGAAGTGCTCCGCTGCGTTCCAAACGCCACTGTCAACGCGCCCGGCGGCACGGGCGTGTCCGATGGTATGCCCTACACCGCCCCGGCGAACGACGAGGTGCAATTGCTCTGCGTGATGAACAGCGACCACAGCATGCACTGGCTGGCGCGTGGGGCGAACGGCTTCTATGATCCCGGCGACGCGTCCATCGCCAGCGTGTGGCCCGCCATCGCCGTCAACGCCGATAGCGCGATGACGATGACCGGAGGCTACACCTTCACCGGAATTTGGATGGTCCTGAAGTAGGGGCCTGGACTGGAGGAGCCTGATCCATCCGGTGTGCAAGCCGGGCTCCATCGACCTGTGTCCCCTCATAGGATGCGCCTGACGCGCCATCCTGACAATCGTTCACCCCGCCGCCCGGCCCCCGCCGCGGCGGCTTTTTTCATGCCCGAAGGAGGGGCCCAACCATGCTGCCACTGCTCATCCCCGTCATCTCCGCCCTGGCCCCGGTGCTGCTGCCAGAGGTCGCCAAGGCCGCCCTCGGCGGCGGCGAGACCGCCCAGAAGGTCGACGAGGCCGCAGTGTCCGTCGTCTCGGCTGTGACCGGCGTGCCGATCAGTACCTCGGCGGATGCCGAGCGCGCCGTCGCTGCGGTGCAGACCGATCCGGCGAAGCTGGCCGAGCTGTACCGCCAGCAGGGCGATCAGGTCGTGGCGCTGCTGCGGCTGGACAACGAGGACCGGGCCGACGCCCGCGCCCATACGGTCCAGCTTGCCCAGGCCGGCAGCCGCATCTCCTGGGGCGCGCCCATCGTCTCGACCATCGTCCTGGTGACGTTCGGCATCGTGCTGTACCGGGTGCTGAGTCAGCCTGCCGGCGCAATCGACCAGAACGCCACGCTGATGCTCGGCGCCCTGACCACCATGGCGTCGGCGGCGGTGTCCTACTGGGTCGGCTCCAGCGCCGGGTCCGCCGCCAAGGACAAGCTGTTGCGGAAGTGAGGGGTGCCATGATCGTTCCTCACCTCTCCGACCTCGCCGGGGCTGCCGGATTCGTCCTGGTGGCCCTCTGGCCCTGGCTGTCGGGTCGCCGCTCTCTGCTGGCCGGGCAGGGCGTATCCGCCGCCGCGTTCGCGCTGCACTACCTGCTGATCGGTGCCACCACAGGCGCCGCGATGTCCGGGCTGTCCGTCCTGCAGGTCGCCACCGCCTGGCCGGATGACCGGCCGCGCTGTTGCCGGGTTCTCTACGTCGCCACGGCGCCCCTCCTAGTGCACTGACACAGACATAGGATTCACAACGAGCCGCCGACGTGCGATTCTGTCGGCATGGCCCAGACCGTCAGTGTCATCGTCGGAGCAGAGGATCGCGCGCGCTTGGCCGCGCTCCTCAGCGACCGCAACCGCCCGCTCAAGCATGTCCAGCGGGCGAACATCATCGTGCTCTCGGCCGAGCGGCTGCCCGTGCAGGAGGTGGCGCGCCGGGCTGGTGTCAGCCGCCCAGCGGTATGGCGCTGGCAGGTGCGCTATGCCGAACAAGGCGTCGATGGCTTGCTGCGCGACAAGACGCGCAAGCCCGGCCGGGCACCGCTGCCCACCACGACGGTGGCCAAGGTGCTGGCGCTGACCTGTTCGGAACCGCCTGGCGCCGTCACCCACTGGACGGGCCGGGCGATGGCCAAAACGGTCGGCATCAGCCTGCGCGCCGTGCAACGCATCTGGGAGGCCAACCGCCTTCAGCCGCATCGCCTGCGCACCTTCAAGCGCTCCAGCGATCCGGCCTTCGCGGCCAAGGTCGAGGACATTGTCGGCCTCTACATGGACCCGCCCTGCCACGCCGTGGTGCTGTCCATCGACGAGAAGAGCCAGATCCAGGCGCTCGACCGCACCCAGCCCGGCTTGCCGCTGAAGCCCGGCAAGTGCGGGACGATGACGCACGACTACAAGCGCAACGGCACCACCACGCTGTTCGCCGCGCTGAACACGCTGGACGGTACCGTGGTCGGGCGCTGCATGCCCAAGCACACCCACAAGGAGTTCATCAAGTTCCTCGCTGCCGTGGAGCGCGATGTCCCGGCGGGCAAGGTGATCCACGCCATCGTCGACAACTACGCCACCCACACGCACCCGAAGGTGCTGGCTTGGCTGGCTGATCATCCCCGCTGGGTGTTCCATTTCACGCCCAAGTCCGCCTCCTGGATCAACGCCGTCGAGGGCTTCTTCTCGATCATCACCCGCCGAAGCATCCGACGCGGCGTCTTCAAGTCCGTGGCCGATCTCCAGGACGCCATCGCCCGCTACATCCGCGCGCATAACAAGGCGGCCAAGCCCTTCGTCTGGACCAAGCCCGCCGACGGCATCTTCGCAAAACTCGACAGGCTGCCTGCACCTTCTGAATGAGTCAGTGCACTAGCGGTGTTGGCCGCCTTGACCTGGGCGGGCTGGCCATCGGCCTGTGCAGCGGCCTGATCCGCCGTCTCCACCCATCATCACCATCATTGAGGAAACCACCATGAACCCTATGTTCCCGGCGCGCACTGTCGCGCCTGACTTTCGCCTTGTCGAAACCCTGCCGCTGGGCACTGGCCCGCTGGACCCCGAAGTGAGTAGTGGGGCCAGTCGATCCGGAAACGGTGCCGGTGAGGAGCGGCCGGGGCGGTGGCCGGCGCCGGCTGGAGCAGCGGCCCAGCATCCTTTATCACCGGAGCGGGGTGAGGCGACTCCCGTTGCACTTCATGCGATCGGGCCGGGCGGCGTTGCTCAAAACGAGCAACTGGTGTTGTCGGTTACGACTCGGATTTGGAAATCGGCAAGCAGCAAGGGGGAGCCGCCCAATAGGAATTTTAGCTGATAATGGAATAAAGTCCTTCAATAACTTATCATAAGATGATATTCCTACTATCGACCGATCAAGGGAACGTTCGCTGATCGGAGAAACGCATTCTCCTACATCAATATGGAGCTAACTATGTCCGTCCAGACCTTCTATCCGTCTCCCATTGACCAGAGCGCAAGCAATTGGGCCGTCGCCCGTCGCATCGTTGGCCCGTTTGCACCGCGCGAGTTGACGATCCCGAGCATGTCTCTCGGTCTCGATGCTGGCTGGCTACTCAAAGAGTCCAACCTGTTGGAGGTGCCGGCCCAGACCGTTGGTCCGTTTGCTCCCACAGCTAATCTGCGTGTGGACCGGGTGGTCATCGACCACTCCACCGGGGAAGCGGAAATCATTCTTGGTGTCGAGAGTTCGACCGTTCCGCCGGCCATCCCTGCGGGTAAGCTACCGATCGCGCAGGTTCATCTGCTGAACAACACGTCGGCCATCACGAACGATATCGTCGTGGACGAGCGGGCGCTCCATGAGGCTCCCCCTGACCGGGTGATCTTTCGGGCCACTGCCAGCGTCCCGCAACCCAGTGCAGCTTCCGGTGCTTGGGTGGCAGTCAATCTGGCGTCGCCCAATCCCGACGTGGGCAGCGGTTATGATGCCATTGCACAGTGCTTTAAAGCGCCGTATTCGGGATACTACCTCATCTCTGGCCAAGTCGGCATGGCAATGAAAATCGGCACTTACCTGATGGTGGGCCTGTCAAAAGAACTGGCTATCATTTCTGAAGGAATTGTTGCTCCCGTGGCGGCGGGGCAGAACATGACCCCCAACGCAACTGCGATTGTTCACCTTGATGCAGGTGAAAGGATCGGTCTGCACCTCTTTCATACTAACGGAACACCTACCCCCATTTCGACTAGGGCAAATTGGACCTTCCTCTGTGTAACGCGTATAGATTAACCTGCGCTTCCATCTGTTACGATTGAAAGTTTTTATTAAGATAACGCCACCCCAATGTTATTTTCATTGGGGTGGTTCCTTTGTTAACCCAGATCATTCATCAGCGCTCTGGAAGGGCTTCGTGGAGGCGCGTCGATGGGTGGCGCCAACGGCGCGGCATGACGGGGCTCAAGGGTTGCGGGGACAGGTTCGTTCGGGGGCACGCCGCCCCTGCGGTTACGGCGGCAACTTCGCGGTACGGGCGGCCAGCATCGCCAGGCTTTCCTGGTAGGGGAAGCCGGCCGGCAATGACACCTTGATGCGGGTCACCATCTCGGTGACCCGCGCCGCCACCTTGATGAGGCCGAGGCGCAGCGTGTCGAACTGCGCCTCGCGCCAGAACGACGCCTTCGGCGCCAAGCTGCGCAAGGTGTGCAGCAGCCAGTAGGCGGCGGTGTGGATGAGCAGCCGGAACTGGTTGGCCGTGGCCTTGCTGCACGACGTCCGGTCGGAGGCGAGGTGCAGCTTGTGCGCCTTGATCAGGTTCTCCATCTGCCCGCGCGCGCAATAGGTGGTCTCGTACAGCGCCTTGGCCGTGCCGGTCAGGTTGGTGACGATGAAGCGCGTATCGGTGCCTTGGGCCGACGCCTCGACGCGGGCGATGACCCGGCGCTCGACCTTCCAGGAGCGGGCGGCATAACGGAACTCGCCGAAGCGGCGCACTTTGTCCACCTCCCCAGCCACCCGGCCCATCGCGGCGTCCTCGGCGAGGGCCGTGACGCACCCGAGCAGGACGGTGTTGCCGCCCAGGCCGAAGATGTAGCCGACGCGGTTGCGCTCGCACCAACTCATCGCTTCGTGGCGGCCGTAATGGCTGTCGCCGCGCACCAGGATATCGACGCGCGGCCAGCGGGCGCGGATGGCCCGCACGACATGGCGCAGCACCAATGCCACCTCGGTACCGTCCGGCGTTTTGCCGGGCCGCAGAATGACGGCGACCGGCTTGCCGGTGGTCGCCTCGTAGATGTGCATCGGCAGGAAGCAGCGCCCGTCGTAATGGGCGTGGAAGAGGGACAGCTGCTGGGCGCCGTGGACGCGGTCCTCGGTGTCGTCGATGTCCAGCACAAGGCGCCGCGGCACCGTGACGAAGCTATCGCAGAACAGCTCCACCATGGCGGCCATCATGCGCTTGAGCGCCACCGGACCGGGCAGATTCTCCAGGCGGCTGATGGTCGGCTGCGAGCACAGGTCACCCCCGCTCTCGGGAAGTCGGCCCACCGCCATCTTAAAAGCGGGATCGCTGCGCAGGGCGTCGCAGTCGTTGGCGTCCGGGTACCCGGCGGCGATCAGCAGGGCGCGGAAGCGGATCATCTCCGCCAGCGTGTGCTGGACGCGCTCAGGAGCCCGCGGGTCCTCGATGCAGCGCGCCAGGCGCTCGCAGACCCCAAGCCGCCGATCGATCTCGGCCAGCAGCAGGACGCCGGCGTCGGAGGTGAGACGGCCGCCATCGAAGGCGGCGTGAACCGGCTTGCCGGCAACCGGTGACAAGCCGGGCAGAACCCCGGTACTCTCGGCCATGGCGGGCGTGAACTCCGTTGATCCGTGGTGAGACTGCTTCAGCACCAGAATCATACACGAAATCAGCGGCTTAACCTCGCGCCCGCCACCCCCAGCTTCAGCTCTGGTGAATTATCCGGGCTAGCTTCGTTTGGCGCAGGTAAAAAGTGCATTCCAGCGTCGTAAGGCGCCTAGGGCATGCTGGTGAGATTCCCTGACGTCGATTAGCGTAGCCGGTGCAGCGCACAGATCCTGGGATAGCTGGGCTGCGTCGGTGCGGATGTCGCTGTCATCATGGGAGCTCGCCGAAAACTGCCAAAGCGGCAGTCCGTCTTTTTCACCAATGAGGACAGGAGCCGAAACTGAAAGACCGCCGGCGCATGCCGCGAGGGTAAGTAGGCCGACCGCAGAGAGGATAGGGCGATACATTGATTCCTCATAAATGATAAGGGTATCTACTGTTATAGGTAAGCCAGATTGCAATCTAGAGCAATCCCGCATTGAGTAAAATCGTTGAGGGAATTCCCGTCGGCGCCGTTTTGCAATCCTCTGCGTGTTATCACTGGGCGCGTATTAGCGCGCTTCTCGACGCATTTCGGCCATAATACTTACGAACAGCTATCTATGCATGCTAGTGGTGCGTGCCGAACAGATCGTGTCGTTTGTTGAACTGCATACTCTGTATGCTTCTGCCACTAGGTCTTGATAATACTGTCGGCCAACGACGGCACAGACTGTGTCTGCATCCTTCGCTGCCCTTCCTCAAGCGTACCCCCGCACCCCGCCATTCTCCGGGATGAACTCGACCCCGGCAGTCTCCAGGGCGGCCCGGCCGCCGACGAGGGAAGGGCCGCCGCATGAACCTCGACGGGAACCGCACCGAGATCATCGGCTACGCCGAAGGGCTGGAGAAGTTGGTGGGAGAGCTGGCCAGCGGGGTATTGATTCGCCTGCCGGACAGCTGAGCGTCCGAGTCGCTCAGCGTTGCCGGCCAAGCCTAGATGCGCACAAATCGGGCTCATCCGTGTGCACATGGTGTGCACCGGAAATTTTCGTACAAAATTGGAAAGTGAGGATTTCCAACGGGTTCGATTACCATGTGTGCACAGTCTGGTGCACACGGAAAGGAACCCCAACCAACCCAAAAACAAGAACAAAACCAGTGGGTTGGGTTGGCTGGGGCGCCAGGAGCCTGACGTTGCTCCGCCAGTCCTGTTGTAGATCAACAGCTTAGCCGGTCTGTGCGGTCGGCTTGGGAATGATTGTGGCCCCACGTCGCGACCTCGTCAATGGCCACAACGTACCCGCATTCTCCTTCCGTCTGCCGCCGGCGGTGAGCAGCGACCCAACTCGCGGATTTCCGTCCCTCGTCGTCAGATGTGAAGGGCAACGGCTACGCGACACTTAAAATCCAGCCACGCCGAATGTGCTGGTAGCAAACAACCAAGGTTGGTCCTCCAAATAAGAAACATACTGGCGTATGTTGCTCTGGCAAGCGACATAACGCGCACGATCAACAACCCAAGTGACTCATTGGTGGTATATCGCCTAGCCTACCGTCGGCTGCGCTTCTTGAAGCGCAACCGGAGGGAAGCGCAGGAACGCCAACGTCATGAATCAGCAAGCCTTATCCGCATTCGTCTGGTCGGTCGCCGACCTTCTCCGCGGCGACTACAAGCAGTCGGAATACGGGCGGGTGATCCTGCCGCTCACGGTGCTGAGGCGGCTCGACTGTGTGCTGGCCCCGACGAAGGTCGCGGTCCTGGCGGAGTTCGAGGAGAAGAAGAAGCTCGGCATCAACCCGGAGCCGTTCCTGCTGCGCAAGGCCGGGCAGAGCTTCTTCAACACGTCGCCGCTCGACCTGAAGACGTTGATGGGCGATCAGGACCACATCCGCGAGAACCTGTTCAGCTACGTCGCCGCCTTCTCCCCGGCCGTGCGGGACATCTTCGAGCGGTTCGAGTTCCACGCCCAGGTAGAGCGACTGGCCAAAGCCGGGCTGCTCTATCAGGTGGTGGAGAAGTTCACCCAAGTCGACCTTCACCCCCACGCGGTGGACAACTACCAGATGGGGCTGGTGTTCGAGGAGCTGATCCGCAAGTTCGCCGAACTGTCGAACGAGACGGCCGGTGAGCACTTCACCCCGCGCGAGGTCATCCGTCTCATGGTGAACCTGCTGTTCATCGAGGATGACGAGGCACTGTCCAAGCCGGGCGTGGTCCGCACCATCTATGACCCGACGGCCGGTACCGGCGGCATGCTGTCCATCGCTGGCGAGTATCTGGCGGAGCACAACCGCAAGGCCCGCCTGACCGTCTTCGGCCAGGAACTGAACCCCGAGTCCTACGCCATCTGCAAGGCGGACATGCTCATCAAGGGGCAGGACGTGGCCAACATCGTCTTCGGCAACACGCTGTCTGACGACGGACACCCGCACAAGCGCTTCGACTACATGCTGTCCAACCCGCCCTTCGGCGTGGAATGGAAGAAGGTGGAGAAGGATGTCCGCAAGGAGCACGAGACCCAGGGCTACAACGGCCGCTTCGGCCCCGGCCTGCCGCGCGTGTCGGACGGCTCCATGCTGTTCCTGCTGCACCTCATCAGCAAGATGCGCCCGTCGTCAGAGGGCGGCAGCCGCTTCGGCATCGTCTTGAACGGCTCCCCGCTGTTCACCGGCGGGGCGGGCAGCGGCGAGAGCGAAATCCGCCGCTACGTGCTGGAAAACGACCTGCTGGAGGCCATCGTCGGCCTGCCCACGGACATGTTCTACAACACCGGCATCAGCACCTACGTGTGGATCCTCAGCAACCGGAAGCCAGAGCACCGCAAGGGCAAGGTGCAGCTCATTGACGCCGGCAGTATGTGGCAGAAGATGCGCAAGAGCCTGGGCAGCAAGCGCAAGGAGCTGTCCGACGCCCACATCGACGAGATCACCCGCCTGTTCGGCCAGTTCGTCGAGGCCGAGCAGGACGGCAAGCCCATCAGCCGCATCTTCCGCAACAGCGACTTCGGTTACCGCACCATCACGGTGGAGCGGCCCGAGCGCGACGAGGCCGGCAAGATCGTGCTGGGCACGCGCGGCAAGCAGAAGGGCAAGCCGCAGGCCGACGCCAAGCTGCGCGACACCGAGAACGTGCCGCTGAACGAGGACGTGGACGCCTACTTCAAGCGCGAGGTGCTGCCCCACGCCTCGGACGCCTGGATCGACCACGACAAGACCAAGATCGGCTACGAGATCCCCTTCAACCGACACTTCTACGTGTTCACCCCGCCGCGCTCGCTGGAGGTGATCGACGTGGAACTGAAGCAGGTCGTTGGCCGGATACAAACGATGCTGAGCGAGGTGATGGGATGACCTTGGGGCGTTCCATCCGCCTGTTCCTGGCTGACGGCGTGCCGGGTGGGATCATCACGGCCGAGATCGTAAATTGGACTGGCCATGTCATGGTTGCACCCCGATCACGGCTTCCTGATCTGCTGCGACGGTCGGAGGCCGGACGCACCGGCGTCTATTTCCTCGCCGGGGACGACCCAGAGGGAACGCTGTCCTCTCTGGTCTACGTCGGTGAGACCGACAACGTCGGCAAGCGCCTTGCCCAGCACAACAGGGACGAAGACAAGGCGTTTTGGGATCGCGCCTGCGTAGTTACGAGCAAGGACCACAATCTGACTAAGGCGCACGCCCGCTATCTGGAAAGCCGCCTGATCGCCATCGCCGGTCAGGCAGGGCGCGCCAAGTTGGTGAATGGCACGGCTCCTGATTACGGCCTGCTGCCCGAAGCAGACATCGCCGACATGGAGTTCTTTATCGAACAGGTCCGAACCGTTCTGCCGGTGTTGGGGCTGGAATTCCTGCGCGAACCGCCGCGCGTCTCCGTTGCCGCCGCCCATCCAGAGACCGACACGCCGACCTCTATGCCGGTCGCGGCACCCGTCTTCGAACTGGTCAGCCAGAAACATGAACTGCGGGCAGAAGCGCGGGAGATCGACGGCGAGTTCGTTGTGTTGGAAGGGTCTTGGGCACGCGGAGACGGCTCGGATTCCTGGAACAGCTATCGCGCACTGCGGGACACGCTTAAGAACGACGGCACCCTGAAAGTGCAAGGTGATTATCTCCAGTTCACGCGGGATCGGGCTTTCCGCAGTCCAAGTGCAGCATCCGCCGTAATCCTAGACCGGAATGACAACGGGCGGACGACATGGCGGGTAAAAGGGACTAGTAAGACCTACTCACAATGGCAACAGGAGCGCATTGACGCCGTCGATCCAACCGGGAGCGAGGAATGAGCTATCCACGCTACGCCGAATACAAGGAAAGCAGAATCGAGTGGCTGGGCGAGGTGCCTAAGCACTGGCGCACGACTCCTGTGAAATATATGGCCCGCTTCTTCAGCGGCGGCACACCTAGCAAAGAAAATGAAGAATACTGGGGAGGAGA